>DAOMFR010000126.1:7956-21399 GCA_035429885.1 Blastocatellia bacterium | reverse complement strand
GCCAGTTCGACGATGATCGTGTGTTTGAAGGGCGAGGCTTTTTTGATCGAAAGGCCGAGTTCGACGAAGACTTCGCCGGGCAAGGAAACGAATGCCACGTCGTTGCCGAGAGCGATAACCTGAACTTCAACGTCCAACGGGTTTCCCTTTTTGGAGGCGATGTCCAGCACCTGAAAAGTTTTGACCTGTTCGGTAAATGTCGTTTTGGGATCGGTCAGGCGTTTCAGAACTTCGTTGGCTTTGGTGATGTCTTCGTCGCTGATGGGCGCGGTTGGAAGTTTGACGATTTCGCTGCGCACCTGAAGTTTGGATGTATCGAAGGGCTGCAACTTCGTCCAGCTTCGATTGATGGCTCCGGCCAGACTGGTGGCGATGCGAAAGGATTCGGCCACGCCTTTTTGATTGTCAGCCCAGGTGATGTCGCGGTGATTGATGTTGCCGCACGCTCCCAGCGCAAACAGAGTCAGCATGTCGTTGCCTTTGTACCGGGTGAGCAAACGCGACAGGTGGCCCATGTAATCCGAGGAAAACTTTTGGCCTCCGGTGGTGTCAGAATGCAGCGCAAAGTTGACGACCGAAGTAATCGGTTTCGCGTCGGGCGTGTCGAAATACAAAAAGCCGATTTCGGGATCAATCGGTCCCGCCGGGCGAATGATGTTCTTGTCCTGTTTCGGCGGATTCCAACTGACGGAACCATCGCGCATCCAAAACCGGCGATTGAAACTGACGCCGTCTTCGTAGGCCGAAGTCGCGCTGCCACGAGCAGGCGCAAGTTTGCGATTGGCTTCGGCGACGGATTGCGCGATCAACTTCGGCAGGGTTTCGGTGAATTTCAGCGCGGGTTCGGTGTCTCCGCCGTCCAGTTTGTCGCGCGTGTTTTCGCCGGAAACGACCGGCGAGGTATGACTGTGCGTCGCTGAAATCATCACGTGGTCACCACGAATGCCGGTTTGTTGTTCGATCAGTTTGCGCGCGGTTTCAATCGTGTGGCGAGGCAAGGTCAGAATGTCGCAGACAACGATGGCCGCTTTGACGCCGTCACGTTCAAAGACGACGGCTTTGCTGTACAAATCGTCGAGCGTGCCTTCAGACAATCGTTTGCGGTAATACCCGGCCATCGGCGTTCCGTCTGGCGGAGTAATCACAACCGACGCTGCCCCTACGCGGAATTCCCCGCTGGCAGCATTCGCGGTCAACATCAGAAACAGGCTTATCAGCAAACAAGACCATTTCATCAGACAAACCTCCTTGGCGTGCTACCCCTTTGGCGTCGCACGCCAAACTCAAAACTGTTTCCCCATAATCACCAGCGGCAGGACTTCGCCTTCAGGCATAGGCTCAGCGACTTCCTTGACCGGGCGATATCCCAACGCAGCGTACAACGGCACGCCGGGTAAGGTCGCGCCAAGTTGCAGGTGAGTAAATCCGGCATTGCGCGCGGCGGCTTCACAGGCTTCGATCAACGCCCGGCCAATGCCTTGTCGCGCAAAGTCCGGAGCGACAAAAAAGGCGCGGATCCGCGCCGGTTCTGTGGCAGGATCAAGCAAATTGTCTTCGCCGGTTTTGGTTTGATCGCCGCCATACAGCGTGCGGCGCTTGCTCCAACCGCCACAGCCTGCGATGCGGCCATCCACTTCGGCGATGAAATACGTGCCGTCGGCGATCAGTTGAGAATCAATCCCGAACACGTGAATCAGTGAAAGTTCGATTTGCCGTTCAGTGTAAAAACCGGCGCTCAATCCGCGAACCGAATTTCGCATCAGATGATCAAGCGCCGGAATGTCTTCGGTTGTCGCCAAACGAAGTTGCATTTGCATGGCTTGTTACCCTACGTCGTCTACCGGCAATTTGTCGGCAAACTGATCCTCGTCTTTCAACTCCTTTTTCAGCCGGAGCATTTCCTTCTTCAAATCGTCCACGATCTTTTTGTAGGCCGGATCGTTGTACACGTTCTTCATTTCAATCGGGTCTTTTTGCAGGTCGTACAATTCCCACTGATTCAGTTTGTTGAAGAAAATCAGCTTGTACCGATCCGTCCGCACGCCGTAATGCGCGGCGACGTTGTGATGGCCAGGATGGTAATAGCGGTAATACATCGAACGCCGCCAGTCTTTGGGCGATTGCCCTTTCAGCAACGGCAAAAAGCTGTGGCCCTGCATATCGGCGGGAATTTTCGCTCCGGCAGCGTCCAGCATCATCGGAGCAAAGTCTACGTTCAGAATCATTCCTTTGTTGACCGAACCGGGCTTGATCTGGCCGGGCCAGCGAATCAGGAAGGGCATGCGCAACGATTCTTCGTACATAAATCGTTTGTCGAAGAAATTGTGCTCGCCGAGGAAAAAGCCCTGATCCGAGGTGTAAATGACAATCGTGTTTTCGGCCAATCCGTTTTTGTCCAGATACTCTAAAAAGCGCCCGATGTTGTCGTCCACAGACTGCACGCAAGCCAGGTAATCCTGCATGTAACGGCGGAACTTCCATTTCTTCAGTTCCGCGCCGCTCAATCCGGCGGGAGGTTTCATCTTCAGATCGGTGTCATTCAAATCCTGATCAATGTGCATTGTGGATTGTTTGGCGGCGTCGGCTTTGCCTTTGTAATCGTCGTCAAACGTCGCGGGAATCGGCGGATCGTAGTTTTCAAACTGCTTGCGGTGCTTTTCGTCCGGCTGCCAATTCCGATGCGGAGCTTTGTGGTGGTACATCAAAAAGAAGGGTTTGTCTTTGGGCCGCTGGTCAATGAAATTCAGCGCCAAGTCGGTGATGATATCCGTCGTGTAACCTTTAATAGTTTTGCGCTTCCCCATTTCGATCATGACCGGATCGAAATACGCGCCTTGGCCTGGCAGTATGTTCCAGTAATCAAAGCCCATCGGTTTGCCGTCGTCGGGTTTCTTTGGATCGTTGCCGCCCAAATGCCATTTGCCAACCATTCCGGTGTGATACCCGGCTGATTGCATGTACTTCGACAACAGCGGTTGCGTGTTGTCAATATGGTTGAACACCGGAACGCCATTCAGGTGGGAATACTTGCCGGTCAGGATGACTGCCCGGCTGGGAGTGCAAATCGAATTGGTGACGAAGCAGTTGTCAAACTTCATTCCTTCGTTGGCCAGCCGGTCAATGTTCGGGGTCTTATTCAACCGACTGCCATACGCGCTGATCGCATGCGCGGCGTGGTCGTCGGTCATGATAAACACGATGTTGGGTTGTTTGGCGGCTTTTGGGCTTTGCGCTTCACCGCTGGGTAAAACAACCAACGTTGCCAAAACTACAAGTGTGAAAAATTGGGTGAACCTATTCATTGATTTTTTGCCTTTGAGAAAACGCCCTTGTTCACACACGGGCGACGGAAACCATTACATACCACTTTCATCAGCCGACGGACCGTAAAGAGCCGGAACTGGCACGTCGCACATTCTCAGATAAACAGTCAGTTGCGCGCGGTGGTGAATCAAATGATTGAGAATCATTCCTCGTAAACAGGCAATTCGAGGCATGGTGAACAGCGTTTGGCCACCCGATAGCAAAGACCAATTTGCCATCAAGTCCGCATCACTCGCTCCAGCCAACGCCTCACGGAATCCCGCCAGGTTCTTATCAAATTTTCCCAGCAGCTCGGCGACTGATGCCGCAGGATCTTCTTTGTATGGTTCGCCTCCTACTGGCGCGACATCAAATGAGTCTGTTTTGATCGTGTCTCTCCCCCAGCCAAGCATGTTCGCAATGTGCGTTGCCAACGCGATCATCTTGAAGGATTTTTCATGGGGACGAAACTCGAATTTATCCGCTGGAATGCGTTCCAGCACTTTGCGAGTTCCGGCCATTTCCATATCCAATTCCGGAAGCAGTGATTGTGCAATGGACATAAAGTTCTCCTTGTTTATCAGTTGCAGTTACGCTGAAGCGATTTCAGCGCGAAAAGAGATGAAGTCAATCAGGCAATCGTGTGTTCAACCACTAATCCCAACCCAGCGCGTTCGTTTATAAGAACGAAACCATTTTCTATCATAATCCCCTGCTCGGCTGCGTCGTCGACGATGTCAATATGGCCATCTAAATCGCCGTAAACAATATTGTTCATCGCCAATGCGAAATGCGCCGCCGCCGCCATTGAAATCCGTGATTCGTCCATACAACCAACCATCGCTCGAATGCCGCGCGCTTCGGCGACGGCGTTGGCTTTCAGCGCGCCGGTGATGCCGCCCGTTTTCATCAACTTCAAATTGACCAGCGAAGCAGGTGTTTTCAGCACATCAGCGGCGCTCAATACGGATTCGTCCGCCATCACAGGAATCGGAGAACGCTGGCAAAGTTCGCGCAAGGCTTCGATGTCAGTTGCCGCGACAGGCTGTTCGATGAAATCAATTCGGCATTCCTTGACGGCTTCCAGCATTCGCAAACTTTCGGCGACGGAGTATCCCTGATTGGCGTCCAGCGTAAGACGGATTTGACTGCCAACAGTTCGGCGAAGCTGCCGAACTCGGTCAACATCCTCGTCAGGATTCAAACCGCACTTGACCTTCAAAGCGCGGAAGCCTTGCGCTTGAAAATCTTTGGCGCGAGCCAGCGTCGTTGGCAGCTCTTCAATGCTCAGCGTGACGGTGGTTTCAAGTTTGGATTTGGCGTTCCCCAACAACTGGCAAACCGGCAAGCCCGCCGCTTTGCCAAGCAAGTCATAGAGCGCGATGTCCACCGCGGCGACGGCGGTCGGTTGATTCGCCGCAAGGCGGCAGAGCTGTGGCCAAATCGCTTCAATCCGGGAAGCGTCCTGACCCAACAAAAACGGACTCAGCCTTTCGCGAAGTGTGCGTTCGACGCCGTCTGCGTTTTCGCCAGTCACATGTTCGTCAGGCGCAGCATTGCCCCAACCGACAAGGCCGTTTTCCACTTCAACGCGAACAATAACATTGGGGGCGACTTCGACTGATTCGTAAGCGACCACCGACGGATTGCGAAGCTGAAAGTCACGCCGAAAAACTGAAACATCTACGATTCGCATTATGCTAATTGATCAGAATCGGCCAGCCCGAAGATTCCAGGTTGCCAAAGTAAATTTTCAATTCTTGTTCACCGGATTCGACGTCAGCGGGCAATGGAGCTTTAACCAGATATGCGCCGTTCGCCGGATAAAATCCAATGTAGCCGGGTTTGACGATCCGCTGACCGATTTTGACGCGCGTGTTGCCGGGATCTGCCGTGGCATCCAGCCCTTCAACGTGTAGCCTGATTTCCAAATCACGACCACGAATCAAACTGATGGCCTCTTCGTCGTGTTCGTTTCTAACATTAACGATCTTTGGAATCACAGGCGACGGTTCGTATAGCTCGACTGTAACAGGCGAAGTCGCTTCGCCGGATATTGTGACTGCTCGAACCACGATTTCACCTGCGGACAAACCGGCTGGCAGTTGTTGATTGACCTGAATCAACTTCATGGCAGGATCGTCAAAGCCTTTCTGACCTGCTGGGCCAACGTACTGAGGCAGAATTCTCTGACCATTCAGCTCTACGAATAAACTGTTGGCATCAATTTCATCCCGGTTAAGCCCGGAAACAATCAACCCCAGATAGGCACGATCTCCACTCGCCGGAATCGTTTTGATGCTGAAATCGTCCGCTCGCCCAAACGTCTCGATCTTTGGAACTGTCGTGGTATAAAGAATATGGCTGGCTGGTGAACCAACAGTGCGCATTCGTTTGCGCAACGTCGTCCAGCAGTATTGAGAACCGGCTCCAACAATGGAAACCATCTGTGCGTCTTTTTCAGCGGCAAAGGAGCGCAACTCTGATTCCGGGAAATCCGCTCCTGTCCAGGTGTCTTTTTCCAACTCTTCAAAATCGAAAGCGGTGATGGCATTGGTTTGAAATCGGAACACTCCGCCGGGTTTTAGCACGCGCCAGCCGTCCTCCAAATTGGATCGAATCACCTCTGCGCACGGCACGTGCTGAAAAACATACGCCGACAAAATCAAATCAAATCCTTGATCGGGCAGAAAAGAAAAGTCTACGCCGTTCGTTTCGTACACCTCGACATTCGCAAATCCCGTTAACCGTTGCTTGGCTTGGCGAATCATTTCTCCGGACACATCAACGCCGACAACCTCGCCGAAGACTGACGCCAGATGTTTCGTCATGCGCCCTGCTCCGCAGCCAATTTCCAGCGTGCGCAATGTTTTGGGATCGCGATTGCCAGTCAAAAATGGCAAGTCAGCCAGCACCAACCGATTCACCTCAAAGGCTCCTGTTTGATCAAACTCTTCCTCCGACTGCTGAAACCGCAAGGTGTTGATGAACCATTTAGCATCCTGGCGGGCGCGATCATCCCAATCGTGTTTCATCAAATAGGAAAATTCCTGCAACGAATCGTTCTCGTTCGTGGGATCAGCCATAAACCCTCATGCTTTTTTCTGAGAAGTGTGCAAATGACCAAAAAGAATTTTCGTCTTTCTGCTCGTGTTCGTGATCAAAGTTCTGAAACGACGTAAACCGTCGCTAAACGAAGCTATCCGAGTAGGAAAAGATCAACCAGGGAGAAAAATTATGACAAAACGTTTTTCAATGTTTGCGACTTGCCTGTTGGCGATGATTCTTTCAACCGCAGCGTTTGCTCAAAGCCAAAATGTCGCGCCTGACCAAACTGGCCAACAAAAACAGCGCAACAGTCGTCATCACGGCGGCAAAATAACCAAAATGGATACCAATCACGATGGCCAAATCACTCGTGAAGAATGGAAAGGCCGTGATCGTGGATTTCAAAAAGTCGACCAAAACAATGACGGCATTATCAGCCGCGAGGAAACCAGAAACGGTCGCCGTCAACTCGGCAAATTGCATTTGAGACAAATGGATTCCAACCAAGACAGGCAGATCACTCGCAGTGAATGGTCAGGCGACGCAGAAACCTTCGGCAAATTCGACAAAAACAGCGACGGCACAATTACCAGAGACGAACTGCGAAGCCGGCGCCGGAAAATTTAAGCCGCAGCGATTTCTACTTGTTTGGATTTTCAAGGTTTGAGCCGTGTTTCAATTTATCGAACCTGTTTCCGCGCCAGATTCGACCGTTCTTTGACGCCAGAGGGCTTAGTCGCTGAGGCCGTCTGGATGGAAATACGGCTTCATAACGGTCAGCAATCAGCTTTCGTCTCGATCTAGATAGTCGAAAGCTGCATTGTTGGCCGTTTTCATTTTCTCAGCCTAAGTATCGGACCTACCTAGCTTCGATTTGAACTCTATCACACTTGCCTTGGCCGAGAAACGAAGCTACAAAGCCACAGACTTCAACTTGATAGGAGATAAAATCAATGGCTGAGACTCTGCCTTCTCGTGAAGAAGCTTGGCAATTGCTGTGTGAATGGACAGTAAGCGAAAGTCTTCGCAAACACGCCCGCGCCGTCGAATACGCCATGCGCGCTTATGCTCAAAAGTACGGTGAAGATGAGGAGAAATGGGGCGTCGTCGGAATGCTCCATGACTTCGATTATGAACGTTATCCCGACGAGCGGCATCCGCAACTTGGCTCCGAAGTGTTGCGTCAGCAGGGTTATTCGGAAGACGTGATTCGAGCGATTCTTTCTCACGCCGATTACACTGGCGTCACCCGTGAAAATTTGATGGAACATGCACTATTTGCTTCGGACGAACTTTGCGGATTTCTGACCGCTTGCGCGCTGGTGCGCCCAGACAAAAGCTTCGACACACTGGAGCCGTCATCTGTCAAAAAGCGGATGAAAGACAAAGCCTTCGCTCGCACTGTCAACCGCGATGACCTGTGGAAAGGTGCAGAGGAATTGGGACTGAGCTTTGACGAACATTGCGCCTTCGTCATTTCAAAGCTCAGAGAGATTCAAGAAGAACTGGGCTTGAAAAGAGTAACGCAAGCTTGAGCGCTAAATCTTGAACTTTGCGCCGCTTGACGAGGTTTCACTCAGCGCGTATGCTCCGCGCTTCCTTCAGCAGCCGGATTCGTTGTAACAAGATCACCAGCTGCGGAAGTTAATTCCAGAATTGCCATAATCGAAAGGCAGGTGAAATACCTTTGGCAGAAGTTAAGCTCGGCGATAACGAGACGCTGGAAAGCGCGCTCCGCCGTTTCAAACGCAAAGTTCAGCAAGAAGACATCATTCGTGAAGTGAAACGTCATGCCTTCTATGTGCCACCGGGAGAGAAAGCTCGCTTGAAATCCGCGCTGGCTCGCAAACGCAATCGCAAGAAAGGCCGTAGGCCAATGCCGCCACCGGAATAAACATTCCGTGCGGACAAATTCATTACACTAAAGGCTGCGAAGAAAACCTTCGCAGCCTTTAGTGTTTTTGGCAGAGCCAAAGGCTTGGCTTGAACTCCACACGCCGAACAAATGGCGTTGCCCTTCAGCCACAGTTCGCTAATAACGCCTTTCCAACTTTTCAGCTGGCACCATTGCACGCAAAGCACTTATCACTTAATTCACGCCCAACACATTTTTGGCTTGTCGCTTGCTGATAAAAGCACTCCTATTCTTAAGACACATAAAACCTCGACAAGGAATTAAGTTGCATCAGCAAACCACTATCGGAAAAAGCTTCAGCGCCAGTGGCGTCGGTTTACATTCCGCATCTCCAGTCAAAGTGACGGTGAAACCTGCTCCGGCTTATACCAGCTACCTTTTTCGGCGAACTGACCTAAATGATTTTGAAATTCCGGCAGCGCCCCAATACGTGTCTCACGTCAGTTACGCCACGACGTTGATGAAATCTGGTGTGATGCTGTCGACCGTCGAGCATCTACTTTCCGCTTTATATGGCTGTGGAGTGGATAACGCCATCATCGAGGTAGATTCGCTGGAAATCCCTATTCTGGACGGCAGCAGTCGCCAATGGGTGGAATTGATTCGACAGGCGGGAATTGTGGAATTACCTGCCCAGCGCCCCTATCTGAAAGTGTTGAAGAAGATCGAAGTCGCCGAAAAGAACCGGAAGATGAGCATTGAACCTGCCGACAGCTTTGAAATCACCTGCGAGATTGATTTCAATCATCCGATGATTGGATTACAGCAACACGAAATCAGTTTTCTGGTCTCCGATTACAGCCGGGAAATAGCTCCGGCGCGAACCTTTGGCTTTGTTGAAGAGATTGAAATGCTAAAGCAAAACGGATTGGCGCGCGGCGGTTCGCTGGAAAACGCCATTGCGCTGACGCGAGACGGTTTTTTGAATCCGGAACCGCTGAGATTTGACGATGAATTTGTTCGCCACAAAATTCTGGACATCATCGGCGATCTGGCGTTAGCTGGTATGCCAATTCTTGGCCACGTCAGAGCTTCGCGTTCAGGTCACGGATTGCACACAATGCTGCTTTCAAACTTGCTCAGAGACCGCGAGGCCTGGGAAGTCACCACGGCGTCAAATTGATCCCAGCTATTTTGCCCGAAAAATTGGCGACGTTAGACGCGATGGCAGCAATACCAAATCCTCAACCAGACACCCAAAAATGGTCACTGCCGACAGCAATCCAAAATCACTGATTGGTTGAAAGTTTGAAATGGCAAAAACGGCGAAGGTGGCGGCCAGAGCAATGTTCGCATAAATGATCGGTCGCCCGGAAAGCCGCATACTTTCAATGATGGCATCTCGCAAAGGCGCGTCTTCTTTCTGCACTCGCCGAAATCGCACAATGAATTGCACGGCGTTATCAACCGCCAAGCCAAGCACAATACTGGCAACGAGACTGGTCGTCAGATTCAACTTGATCCCACGCCATCCCATAAAACCAAAAAAGAAAACTATCGGAACCAGGTTCGGCACCAGCGCGGTCAGCCCAACGCGCAAGGAACGAAACAGAATTGCCAACATCAAAAAGATCGTCACCAACGCAATTCCGATGCTCAGCATTTGTTCATGGCCAATCTGATCCGAAGTTCGATTGAGCAGCACAAACGTGCCGGTGGCATAAACTCTCAAGCCGGGCAAAAGCTCTTTGCCCTTTTGTTCCACTTCGCGAACAACTTGGGCCATTGCCTGCGAGCCGGAAAGCGTTGACCGAATCAGCACGCGCGCCACCCTGCCGTCTTCCGTCAAAAAGCCCTTTAGTTGGTCTCGGTCAGCAAACAAATCAGAAATGACTTTTTCATCCGTGGGAATTCTGTATTGCTGAGGATCGTTGCCATTGAACGCCCGATTGAGATGTTTAACCACGTCGGCAACCGAAAGCGAACGATCAATTCCCTGTCCCGTTCCGTTTTTTCGCTGTTCGGCGAACGCCTGAAGTTGGGAAATCCGTTCCAAAACTTCCGACTTTTCAATCGCTCCGGCTTCTTTGCCTTCGACGATGATGTCGAAAGTCACGACACCAGACAGTCGCCGGTTAATTTCAGCGAACCCAACTGTCGTTTCAGTTCCAGGCTTGGTGAAATGGAAAAAATCTATGTCAACGTTGATCCGGCGCATTCCAATCAGACTTACCATCACGATGGCAATGGTAACGAAAAAGAGCATTTTCTGCCGCGAAGTTGCCCAGCGCCCTGTGTCTTCTAGCAACTTGACCAGACGACCAGTCAGTTCAACTTGAAAACACAATTTTCGGGACGGCAAGACGGTCAACACGGCTGGGATAAACGTCAGGGAAAGAATCATCGTCAGCGTCGCGCCAATCGCGGAGTAAATCGCCGACGCGCGAATTGCCCGGATTTCCGTAAAGGTAAGCGACAAAAACCCCGCGATGATTGTCAGAGCCGAAACTAGAACCGGCAGATTGATAAAGCTCATCGCTTTTTCGATCGCGTCTTGTTGAGTGCATTCGGCCTGATCGGCAGCCAAATTCGCAATCCCGATCTGGTTCAACACGTGAATCATGTACGAGCAGCCTATGGCCAGCATCACTGTCGGCAACATCAACACCAAGATCGTGAAGTGTGTTCCAAAGTAAGCCATCAGGCCCATCAGCCAGACCAGACCAATACCAATTGTCACCAGCGGCAACCAAACAGCAGTCAACGAACGAAAACAGAGCCACAACAAAACCACGATAAATAAAACTGTCAGCGGCAAGAGCAACACCAAATCTTTTTTCAAGGCTTCTGTCGAACGAAGTTGCGAAAAAGGATCTCCGGCAAAGTAACTTTCCTTGAAGCCCGAAGCACGGGTAAGCCCATAAATTGCGTTTGTAATTTCGTGCCGTTTGTCAGTGGGCAATTCGGATTTCAGCAATACATTCAAGGCGGCGGTTCGAGAATCCGGCGAGACCAAATTTCCGGCAAACATTCGGTCCGTTGTAGCCACGTGCCGAGCTTCTTCCAATCGCGTTTTGTCGTTCAACGAGGTCGGAATCAGCTTTTCCAGTGATACACCATCGCTCTGACTGCGAGCATAAGGGACATTCACCAAGCTGAGAACTTCATTCACGCCTTTGACGCGTTCGATTTGTTCGTGAAGTTTTTTTAGGCGAGCAAGATTGTCAGCGGCAAAGACATCGTCACACACAACCGCAATCAGCAAGTAATCGTCCGCTCCAAAATGCTTGCGTGCTTCCGCAAAATCGCGCCGCTCCTGGCTGTTTTCGGCGACAAAACTCAGCGGGGAAACATCCAGCGTCATTCCTTTGCGCAACCCAAAAGCAAAGACGACTGTTAGCAGGACAACGACAACAATGATTAACCGGGGGTGAGAAACAACCAAACGACTCATTCTTCAACGCCTCTCAATTTTGGTTTTGCCGTTTGTTGCTTGCGTCGGTGATAAAATTTTTGAGGTGGTCTTCCGTAAAAATCTTGTCCGATAACCCTCGATCGTACTCCACCTTTCGGATTTCCATTTTGAGCTTGAGGTTTTGACTGACATCTTCAATCGCCACGTGAGTCAGAGTCAGGCGGTTCTGAATTGTTTTCGATTCTTCGACGACCAACTTTTTCGTCAGTTCGCCGTTGTCTCCAAATAACTCAAAACGGGCGGGAGCTTCCTCCTTCTCGCGGAAATAACCGACAATGCGAGGGAACACCAGATTGAAATCCGGCTTGGCCTCAAACACGATCTTAATCAATGACACGCCGTCTTCGTTCACGCGCTCACCAGCATTATGGGTGTAATGCCCAAGCTCCATTCCAAGCAATTCCTGAACAGTGACTTTTGCCGCTCGAAATGTAAGCGGACGCGATGAGTTCAGCTTGGCCAACTTCTTCAATCCAGCCAGATAGGAAAATGCCTCCGTCGGTTTTCCATTTTCCTCAATTGCCAGAAGAGCCTTGTCTGAATCTTCTTTGGGAGATAACACTGTCATAAAAGTTGAGGCTCCATTCGCCGTAAATTTGCGTTGAAGCTGAACGTCGACCTGCCCCTGTTTGCCGCCATCGGCGTCCGAGGTGATTCGCATCTCAGCGACAAAATCCTTGCAACCGTCCTGAGTTATCAAACGGTTGATCATTTTGCCTGCATCAGGCAATGGAGCATTCGCGACTCCGGCCTTTGCATCTGTGGCAGTACCTAAACCAGCATTTGGCGATGAGCCTTGGCAAGCACAAAGAAGCAGACTGACAGATAACAGTCCAAGATGAAAAAGCCTGAGCATATGAATGTTCTCCAAAATCAAAAGTTCTCTCTACGAATGAGGATCAATAATCCAGGTATGCGGAACCAACACGCCTTTTCCCTGCCAGCCTCTGGGGTACAACCTGCCGGTTTGATAAAAGTCACCGTCTATCACTGGCAACTCCACGACCTTATGAAGCCAATCTTCGACAACGCCGTTCACTTCCAGAAACAGTGTGACCAGATAGTTACTTTGACTTAAAGGCAATTGAGGAATGACGCATTTCACGGTTCCCTTCGGCGGCAAACTTACTGGAGCCGTAATGACTAATTCGCTGGAGCAATTAAAAAGCGCTTGCCCGAGAGTGTCATAAACAGCCACTGAAGCGCGACTTCGCGGCAACAAGCCTGTATCGTTCGATTCGTAATCTAAACGAATGACCAGCGGTCGCCCGGAAACTCCTTGTGCGACAGAATTGCCTGAAAGGTCTTCAAAGGAAACTTTGGTAAATCGAACACGCCCGTTGCCTTCTCTATGCGCATATCCTGTAAGATCGCCGACACTGCCGAGCGTGACGCCTTTCAAATATCCGCTGACGGCGGATTCAATTGAACCATCCAGCGTCAGCTTGCCTTGTTCCAGTAAAATACCGCGTGTGCATAACCCAAGCAGTGCGGCTGTGTTGTGACTGACGAACAAAATGGTGCGACCTTCTCTGGAAACTTCGCTCATTCTGCCCAGGCATTTTTGCTGAAACGCCGCATCGCCTACAGCCAGAACTTCGTCAATTAACAAAACTTCCGGTTCCAAATGCGCCGCGACGGCAAATGCCAACCGAACATACATTCCGCTGCTGTACCGTTTCACCGGAGTATCAACAAATCGTTCGATCTCGGAAAAAGCAACGATTTCATCAAACTTGCGCTGAATTTCCAGACGGCTCAT
>DAOMFR010000126.1:0-7856 GCA_035429885.1 Blastocatellia bacterium | reverse complement strand
CCATTGACGTTAGTCTTTGCTCCCTTGTTTGAAAAAGGGTTTAAGCGCCTTGCCGAATCAGTGATCACATCGCGCAAAGTCCGGCCCAATTCCATAGCTGTATCAAGCCGGTAAAGCTTCGAAACATTTTCAGCCTTGACCGCAAATGGAATTTTCACTGTCGCATTAATCCTGTGTGGTATTTCCTGTAAAGGGCGAGAAGGTTTATCGCACGCTTAATCCGGTCAGTCAATCTCACCCAAAACCGACGCTGTTTCATCAAGATTTCATCAAAGCGCCCAATGTTTCCGTCAATCCTTCCGCAAGCGACCTGGCCGTAAAGCCTAATTCTCGCTCGGCTTTTACGCTGCTGCCCAGGTAAGTTGCGCCCGCCGAAACTCGAAGCGTTTCGGATGAGTACTGGCCCGAAATCGGAATGACTTTTTCAACAAGACTCATCAACGAAGACAGCGCCAGCAACATTCCAGGCGCAGCTTTAAGTCGGGGAGCTTTGATCCCCGTAATGCTTTCGGCAATCTGCAACGCGTCAAACAAGGAATGAACTGGCCCGGTAAGGAAATAACTTTCGCCCACTTTTCCCTGTTCCATCGCCTGTATGTGCCCGCGTGCGGTGTCGTCAACATGAGCCCAACAGTAAGCCGTCTTGTCAGGAACCATCGGCAGCTTTCCGTCCAGGTATTGCTTCAAAACTTCGGCAATGGCACTGGTGTCGCCCGGTCCATAAGTTACGCCCGGCTGAACAATTACCAACGGTAATCCGGCTTCGATCATCGGCACAGCGACTTCATAATGGGCGCGCCATTTTGTTCTGTCATACTCGCTTAGATGCTGGCCGGTAAATCTGTAACGCTCGTCAACGACTTTGCCATCTGTGTTGGAATTGACGGCAACTGTACTGGTGTAAACGCCTTTTGGAATGCCCAACTCCCTCATCAACTCCAGCACGTTGCGAGTGCCTTCGACATTAATGCGCTCAGCAATCGATTTGTCCCGCTCGCCGATTTTGTACCAGGCAGCAATGTGAAAAACGCCATCAACGGCTGTCATTGGCTGGCGCATGCTTTCTTTATCAGTGATGTCGCCTTCGACCAACGAAATTCCCAGTTTTGCCAAATCCTGAGCTTTAGATATTGATCGAACAAGCGCAATAACTTCGTGGCCTGCGGTGACAAGCTGTTGGGCGACACGGCCACCAATGAAGCCTGTGGCCCCGGTGATGAAGTATTTCATTTGGCGATTCTCCTGATTATTTTTTCAGCCAAGCGTCAGAAATCACGGCTTCGACTTCGACGGGCACGCGGCGCAAAAACTCTTTGGCACCGGCAATCATTTCGTGGCGGACAATTTCTTTAACTTCTACGGCAATGGCGGTGTCGCATTCAACAACCAATTCGTCGTGAATGGAATTGACGATCTGAGCATTCAGGCCCCGCAAGGTGTCATTCAGCAGGCGCATCGAGCGCTTGAAAATATCCGACGACGTTCCCTGAATCGGAGCATTTTTACCAACACGGCGAAGCGCCGCTTGTTCAGCACGGTCACTTGGGTCGAGCTTGAATTTCCACATTCGGCCTGACGCCGTTCGAGCGACTCGCTCGCGCACTGCAGTTTCAGCAGCTTCGTGTAACCAGTGGGCAACACCTGAATAAGCATTGAAATACCGCTCGATCAGCCCTTCTGCTTCCTTGACGCTGGAGCCGATGCGACCGGCCAAACCTTCCGCGCCCATTCCGTACACCAAACCATAATTCAATCCTTTGGCGCTTTCGCGCTGGCGAGGCGACACATCCGCCAAAGGTACGCCAAACATTTCCGAGGCCGTTGTCCGATGCAAATCCGCACCGGAATCAAACGCCATCAGCAACGCGTTGTCCGCGGAAAAATCTGCCAGGATTCGCATTTCAATTTGCGAATAGTCCGCCACGACCAATTTACGTCCAGCCGGTGCCCGAAAGCACGAGCGATATTCCGCCGTATGAGGAATCTGTTGCAGGCTTGGCGACGAAGTCGTGATGCGTCCGGTTGGAGTTCCAAGCTGGCGAAAATCCGCGTGCAACCTGCCCGTCACAGGATTGATGTATTCCAGAATATTGGCGCCAAATGAGGACAGGTTTTTGCTCAGTCCGCGATATTCCAGCAGCTTGGCCACAATAGCGTGATCCGCCGCCAATTTTCCCAGCGTCCATTCTCGCGTGTCTTCCACCTCAATTCCGATGCGAGTGAGCGCGTCTTTGACCTGGGCAGGGCTGTCGAGATTGATCGGCTCTACGTCGCCAAACAAATTCATTTGAGCCGCGCCAGCGCCAAGCACCTGTTGCAGTTCATCGGCAACCGCGTCTCGCCGAACAGTCATGTTGTCCAGCAAGATTTGCCAGCGTCCCACATCCAGGTAAACGCCAGCCAGTTCCATCCCTGCGATAGCTGGCACGGCGGCAAACTCAAGCTCTGCTGTCACCAGCAAATCCAATTCTTCCAATCGAGATTGCAGCTTTTCCCGCAACGGCAACAAAACTTGCGCATCTCGCGCGGCATATTCAAGCTGTTGCAGGCTTAGCTCGCCGCCCCAATTGCTAAGCTGCGCATCTTTGTTGAGCTGTTGATTCAGATACCGGTTAACGACAGGCTCCAATCCGTGGCGCTCGTTTTCGTCTCCCGCCGCAGCCAACACGCTGGCCAAATAAGTGTCAAAGATTCCGGCCATCTCCACGCCTAAATGCCGAGCCAGAAATTTCCAGTCAAATTTGGCGTTGTGAGCAATCTTGATTGGCTGGTCAGCAGCAATGACATCCAACAACGGAGCCATTTGCTCCCGTGACAATTGAAAGCAATCGAAGATGTAGGAATTTTGTTCGGTTGCGAGTTGCAACAAACGAAGCTTGGACGTGTGCGGATCAAGCCCTGTCGTTTCCGTGTCCAAACCGATCATTGGCTGAGCGCACAATTCGTTGGCAATTTGGGTCAGGTTATCAGCAACGGTAATCAGTTTGTAATTCACGTCCACCTTTCCCTTTCACGAACCTATTGCCACTGATCGTATTGCGATCTGCGGCGAACCGGCGCAGCAGCTTGAGGATTGCGGAAGAAAAACACCAGCACAATTCCAGCTATAAATCCTCCGACGTGGGCCATGTAAGCCACACCGCCGCGACTTCCTGCGCTGGACAATTGGCCAAAACCGCCGATGAATTGCATCAATCCCCACAACCCGATGGCAATCAAGGCGGGGACTTCAACAATTCCTCGCCCCATCAATACCCTGACCGATTGACGAGGAAACAACACCAGATAACCACCCAGTACTCCGGCAATGGCCCCCGAAGCGCCCAAATTCGGAACCAGCGAATTGGGGCCAATGACGATCTGCGCAGCGCTGGCAAGAAAACCTGTCAGCAAATAGAAAATCAGAAACTTCGCGCGTCCCATTCGATCTTCAACGTTGTCGCCGAAAATCCACAAATAAAGCATGTTGCCGCCGATATGCATCAGGTCGCCGTGCATAAACATCGCAAACAGCAAGGTCAGATAAATCGGCGTTGGGCCTGGAAATAGCTGAACGCGTCCACCGCCAATTGAAAACGTTCCAATCAGGTCGCGCCCGCTGGTGATTTCGGCAGGCACATAACTGTACCCATAAGTGAACGCCGGGTGCATGGTCTGGTAAATGAAAAGCAACACGTTGACGCCAATCAAAGCATAGGTCACAACAGGCGTCGTTTGCCGCTCCGAATTGTCATCGCCGATTGGAAAAAGCATCTTGCCTCCTGATTGCGAATTCCGGATTGCGGGTTTGCTGCAGCGATAAATCCGCAATCAACGAGTTCCCCATTTCAATTTCCGCCTCAGCACTTCAAAGTAATTGCGGTTCGTCGGGCGAACCAAATTAAACGTCGTCTGGCTGCGCGCAACAACCACTTGATCGCCGGGCTGTATATTGACCTGCACTTGCCCGTCAATCGTCAGCATCAAATCACCGTCCGCTTGTGGAAAACTCAACCCGACAACGCTTTCTCCGGGGACGACCACTGGACGATTCGACAACATGTGCGGACAGATCGGCGTCAACAAAATCGCGGACATACTGGGGTGGACAATCGGGCCTCCGGCAGAAAGCGAATACGCCGTTGAGCCGGTCGGAGTAGCCAGAATCATTCCGTCCGCGCGAAAACTGTTCACGAACATTCCATTGATATGACATTCCAACTCGATCATTCGCACCGGAGAGCCAAAATTGACCACGGCTTCATTCAACGCACGGTGCGACACAATGGTTTCGTCGTCACGTACCAGTTCGACTTCCAGCAACATTCGACGATCCAGAGAAAAGCTTCCTTCACGCAATTCATCCAAAACCGGAAACAACTCATCTTTGGAAAATTCAGTCAGATAGCCAAGCGATCCTAAATTAACACCCAACACAGGAACCTGGCGCTGGCCAATGAACCGCGCCACCCCCAACATCGTGCCATCCCCACCAAGCGAAACCAGCAAATCAATATCTTCAGCAAGTTCGTTATTTCCCTCAGCTAGTGCGGCAAATTGAGACGACGCTTCCGCTGACCGGATTTTCATCCGAATGTCGCGGGCGATGCACCAAGCGCCAAGCTCACGCGCCAATTTCCAAGCCTCTGAATTACCGGGCCCGACAGCGACACCAATGCTTTTAAGTTCTATGAATGACATGGGACGTTTAGTCTAACCACACTGAGCGATTTTACACGGCGCGGAAGACGCTTTCAGCCAAGCTGCCGTAAAACCTGCGATAAATTTTGCAGCCCGATTTCAACATCTTCCGGCTTGACGGCAAAACCCAGCCGGAAATGACGAGGCTCTTCAAAGAATTTTCCGGGAACAATGGACGTCTCAAGCTGCCGTAATTGATCGTGCAATGGCTGAGCATCGTCGTGATGTTTCAACCTTGGGAAAACGATCATCGAACGCGGCGGGACAATGTAATCCAGCAAGTCTTCGTGCTCGCGTAAAAAGCCGTGCACCAGTTTCGTGTTCGCTTCAATCATCGCTCGCGTGCGCGCTTCCAGTGTTTCCAATTGCCGAAACGCTGCAACCGCCAGCGTATCGCTGGGAACCGAACCAACCGCGCCGAACAGATCGTTCATCCGCCGCATCTTTTCTGCTAACTCCGGCGCACACAAAATCCAGCCACAGCGCAATCCGCTCAAGCCGTAACTTTTGGTCAAACTGCTGGTTGTGATGAATTGATCGCCAAGCGTGGCGACACAAGGTTCAGCTTCTTCAAACAATATGTCTCGGTAAACTTCGTCCACCAATACGCGAGCGCCGACGGTTTTCGCCAATTCGCCGATTTGCGTCATCGTGTCGCGGTTGATGGCGACGCCGCTGGGATTGTGCGGGCTGGTGATGACGATCAGTTTGGTTCTTGGCGTAACCAGCCGCCGCAATTCTTCAACGTCAATTTGATACCTGTTCTCGAAGCTGCGCGAAAAACGTTTGACCTCAGCGCCCAAATAAACCAGCGCCGACAGCATCGGTTCGTAAGTCGGCTGTTCGATCAACACTTCGTCACCGCGTTCAACGACCGTCGCCATTGACAGAAAGTTGGCCATCGAAGTTCCCTGCGACGGAACGACATTCTCTGGCTTCACGCTGTACTTTGCAGCAATGGCTTCTTTCAACGGCGAATAACCTTCATGGTTCGGTCCATTGACGGCAACGTCTTCGAGAGTGATCGTCAGGTCGTTCAAATCACAACCGAGAATACCGCTGTTTGCCAAATTGTACCGCGCTCCAGCGCGATACTTTGCCCAAGTCATGTAAACGCTGTTTTTCATAACGTACTTTTCAATAACTCCGCAATCTTGAGTTGCCCCATGCTTTCGGCCTGCGCCAAAGCCGTTTCTCCATTCTTGTTTTTTATTCCCACGTCGGCTCCGGCTGAAAGAAGAAGCTTCACAACTTCAAAATGCCCATTAATTGCAGCCCTCATCAAAGCGGTTTCGCCGTCCGCATCTTGAGTATCAAGCGTTGAACCCGCCAAAAGAATTTCATTTACTGTCGCCAAGTGACCTTCCGAAGCAGCAAACATCAATGCAGTCTTGCCACCCATCGGCCATTTACCCGCAAAATTCTGTGTATTTACGTCTGCGCCTTTGCCCAATAGCAATTTCACAAAATCCAACTTTCCCCATCCAGCGGCAACCATCAATGCAGTTAGTCCATGATCGTCGGTCAAGTTTGGGTTAACGCCGTCAACCAGCAATGATTCAAGCTGCCTCAGGTCGTCCACTAAAACCGCATCAATCAATGTTTGAGCAGCTTTTTGTTCTTTCTTGTTCACTTCCTGGCTCGCTTCCATAAGAAGAAAACAGGCACGCCTGCCCCAATAATCAACACGCCAATTCGCGCATTCTTCCAGTCTGTGATGAAGGTGTTGATGACAATTCCCATCCCAAACAAGATGAACAAAATCGGCACCAATGGATAAAGCGGCACAGGCTGCGGACGCGGAGCATCCGGCATTGTGCGGCGAAACACCATCAAGGCCGCTCCGGCCAGTGCAAAAAAAATCCAGTCGGCAAAGACCGCATACCCGACCAGTTCATCATACCGATTCGAGATGGCAAACCCGGCGGCCAGAACTCCTTGCAGCAAAATCGCCGTTGCCGGAGTTTGAAAACGAGGATTGAGTTTGCCTACGGACTTGAAGAACACACCATCAGCGCCCATCGCGTAATACACTCGCGGAGCCGAAAGCAGCGCCAGATTCATAAAGCCAAACGTTGAAACCACAATCAAAAAGCTGATGGCTTTTTGGCCAAATGGCCCGGCAAGTTTTGCAGCGACGTCAGCCGCTGGAGTTTCAGTTGCCGCCAGCGCACTTGCTCCAAGCACGTGAACGTAAGCGAAGTTGGCGCTGACATAAACCGCAATCACACACAGGACTCCAATCAAAATCGCTCGCGGCAAATTTCGCAGCGGGTCTTTCACTTCTTCCGAAACGAAGTTCAGGTTCTGCCAGCCACCATATGAAAACATCGTCGGCACCAGTCCGGCAAAAAAAGCCGACAACAGGCCGAAGTTCTTCAAATCCGGCGGCGTCATCGGCTGAAAGGTGATGCCGGATTGTTTGGTCAGCAGAAATGCTCCGACAATCAGCGCGGCAATCGCCAAGGTTTTGCCGAAGGTGATGACGTTGATCAGAATCGCTCCGGGTTTGATGCCCAGCGCGTGAAATGTCGCCAACCCCAACAAGATGGCAATCGCTACAGGCGTCACCAGTTTGCCATCGAAACCGAACAACGGTTGCAGGTATTTCGCAAACGCCACAGCCACGCCTGCCGTTGCTCCTGACTGAATAATGAACATCAGCGACCAGCCGTGCAAAAACGCTACCAGCGGATGAAACGCCTCGCGAAAGAACGCGTACTGACCACCAACTTTCGGCATGACCGTGCTGAGTTCGGCGAAGACAAATGCCCCGGCCAGCGCGAACACTCCACCGGCAATCCAGACCGACAGAATCAAAAACGGTGTTCCGACTTTCTGCGCCACGATGTACGGATTGATGAAAATGCCGGAACCGATGATGCCGCTAATGACAATCATCGTGGCATCAAAAAGATTCAGCTTACGGGCAAACTGGGAAGACATATTGTTTCTCCCACGAAAGCACACGAAGTTTCACAAAGAAATGATCAGCTAATTCGTGGTTCTTCGTGTGGCTTCGTGGGCAGGTCAATTTGTTATTGGATGCTTTTCAGAACTGCGAGCATCTCGTCGTGAACTTTTCCGTTGGAGCAGAGCAAACTGGAAGAATGATTGTCGAAGGCCGAACCATCCAGTTTCGTAACACGACCACCGGCCTCTTCGATAATGACCCA
>DAOMFR010000125.1:7130-21632 GCA_035429885.1 Blastocatellia bacterium | reverse complement strand
AACTTCCCGCGCACGACGCCTCGGTTCGAGACGTTTATTCCGGCGGGCCGAACTGGTTGGGCAAAGGTCTTCAACCAGACCGGAGCCATCGGAATCACGGGATCAGCAATCAACTTTAACTCGAACGCGGCAAGTTCGGCTGGCGCATTCAATCAGGGGCATAACCTGCATGTGCTGACATTGACCAACGCCGCAAGTTACGTGATCCCTGTCTTCCCGCCGAGCTGTTAGCACATAACAGCTTCGGATCGAAGCAAGCCCCAGATTGGAGGTAATTTCCAGTCTGGGGCTTGTTTGTTTACTTGGCCTGTAATTTTCAGAGATATGGCCTGGAATTGTAGTTGTTGTCGCCGAATCTATCTCTAAATTCATGTTTATCCATGACTTAGGTATTTAATTTGACGTAATTGGCCCCTCCTTGTAGTATGCAAGCGTCTGATGGCAATCCGCCTCACTTACCTTGTTACTGAAATTCCAGTGAAGTCGTCAGGCCACCGATACAAGAAAATAAGAAGCCCGCGAGCTACCCGGCATCAATTCAACAACGGGCAAGAAGGAATAACTGTTTTTGTAGTTACAATTTAAGCTTTCCCAGAGTCAGCCGAACCTCTGCAAACAAAGGCAACTCTCCTAAGGCTAAGCGATACCCCCAATCTGTGCGTTGTCACTGACAGGCGAAGCCTGCGGTTTGGTCGCATGGATGGCTAATTTTTTGAGGAGAATCAGATGTTTGACAGATTACTCATACAAATACGCACACACAGGCGCAGCTTTCGACTTCTCAGCTTTACCAGTCTTGCCATTGTCAGCGTCATCGCGCTGACAATTCTGTACAGCTTCACCATCGGAACCAGAATGGCGGGAGCCAAAATCACGACGATTACGGTTTGCGCTTCGGGCTGCGATCACACAACCCTTCAGGCCGCAGTCGCAGCCGCTACCAATGGCGATACGATCAATGTTGGAGCAGGAACTTACGTTCTGGCCAGTACCGTCAACGTCAACGTCGCAAATTTGACAATTGCCGGAGCGAGCAGCGCCACAACGATTGTTCAAGTCGCACAGGCAATCGGAAACGCGTTCAACATTACTGCTGCAGGCGTGACCATTTCCGACCTACAAGTTCAGAAAACCGACGTAACCGGCGTTCACGAACTGATTTTTATCAACACTGGCGCGAACAATTTCAAACTGCAGAATTGTTTGATTCAAGGGCCAGATCCCGGCACTCCGTGGAGCGTCAATGGGATTGTCAGCCGCGGGATGGTGACTGCCGCTGGCGCGTTGACCGGAATCATCATTCAAAACAACACGATCAAACATCTGCGCCAACCGGCTTACTTCAATCCGGGCACGGTCGCTTCTGTTCTGAACAACAATGTTTCTGGCACGCGTGGCTGGGTGGTTGATGGAGCGAAAATCACCTTCACCGGCAACACCTGGGGGCCGCCCGCCAATCAAGGCGCTGACATTGCGCTGTTGGCCAGTTGCAATCCAGCCGATTACCCAAACCTGGGCGCGCTCAGCAATGCCAACGGCAACGCTTTCATCTCCGGCCAGTTTGCCGGAGCGAGCAGCGGTGTTGGAACCGTTTACGTAGATGACAGCGCGGCTCCGGGCGGAGACGGAACCCTGGCCTTACCTTTTCAAACCATCGCTGCGGGCGTAACCGCAGTCCTGCCGGGCGGCATAGTCAGCGTGGCGGATGGCACTTACGTTGAAAATCCCAGCATTGCCAAGTCTTTGACCTTGCAAGGCGCGAATGCTGGGACTGCCGGTTCTGCCTCACGTGGACCGGAATCCATCATCCGCACCAACGGCAATCAGACCGCAGTTGTTGGCGTGACCGCAGCCAATGTCACCATCAACGGATTTACGATTGACGGAGACGATCCCGGCGTCGTTGGCGCCGCTTTGGCCAGCGGCGATGACTCCAACGTGCAATACGGAGTGCGCCCCACCGGCACGGTAGGCAATCTGACGGTCAGCAACAACATCATCAAAAAAGTCTTCATCGGATTGCGTGGCGATGTCGCCGGGCAAGGCAACGTTGTTACCGCCAATTGGTTCGACCGCATTGGCAACTTCGACTTTGGTTATGCGGTTTCGATCCGCAATAACTATTACGCCAACGTTACCAACAACAAAATGACGAAGTCCTGGACGGGCATCCACATCAACAATCACAACGGCGCGGGCGGCCCGGCGAGCTTCTTGATGACGGGCAACGAGATTCACTCTTACGCAGGCGGCATTCTTTATTGGCTGCAATACAACCAGGCCACTGGCGCAACGATCAGCGGCAATACGATCACTGCCGAAACCGGCGCAGTCGCCAACAACTTCGGCATTCTGGTCGTCACCAATCAGGACGCGGTCAATTCAACCTTCACCAGCAACGCCATCAGCGGTCACGATTACGGCATCGGTTTGTTCAACGTGCCGACCACCAGCACGATCACGCTGGGCGCGACCAATTCGATCAGCGGTTCCAAGCTGGCGGGCGTGTTATTGACCGACAATTTGAATTTCAACCCTGTCGGCACGACAAACTTTTTGGCTGGCGGCCCCGGCGCAGCTTCGACGGTCAACATTTCAGGTTTATCCATCAGCGGCAACCTCGCCACGGGCATCAAGGTCGAAGGCACGACCAACACGCAGACGCTCAACCTGAACGGCGGTTCGACCATCAGCGGCGGCGTCACTGGCTTGCTGGTAACTGGAGCGCCGACAGCGCTGACTGGCAACACGCTGAACAACACTGCTTTCAGCGGTCAGAGTGGAAATTACATCACGCTGGTCAGCAGCGCGCTGGATAACCTGACGATTAACGCGACGGCTGTTACGTTTGATGGGCTGACAGGCACAGCCGCCTCGGTGGCGCAAAATCTGGCCATCGAAGACAAGATCAAACACGCCATTGATGATCCTTCGCTTGGATTTGTCCGAGTGAAAACGGGCGGAATCTTTGTGACGGCCAACAGTTTCAACGCTCCGAACACAACTACGGCGAGCATTCAGCGCGGCATTGATCTGGCTTCTGCAAATGAAACGGTCAACGTCGGCGCGGGAACGTTTATCGAAGACATCAACATCAATCAGACGTTGATTGTCTGCGGCGCAGGCCCGGCCAGCACGACGATTTCTGGAGCAATTGGCGGAGCCGGTTCCACTGTCGCCATCGCTGCCAATAACGTCGAGTTCAAAAACTTCAAGGTCACACGCGAAGGCAACACCGCCGCGACCTGGAATGATCCGAATCTAAATACTGCCGGGCTTTCGATTCAGGGAACAGGCATCACTGGCGCGAACATTCACGACAACCTGTTTATGCAGAACCGCACCGGCATAGACATCAACAACAGCAACGGTCATACGGTTCGCAATAACGTCATTACGGACAATCGCACTGGCCTGATTTTCCGCAACCAGACAGACAATTTGACGGTGATTGAAAACGTAATCACCAACAATTGGACAGTCGGCGTCTTGTTTCTGGACGGCAGTGGCGGAAGCAACAGCCCCGTGCAAACGGCGGCGAATTGCACTTTCAGCAACAACAACATCAGCGGCAACTGGTACGGCCAGATCGTTGACAGGCAAAGCGGAGGTTCATTGCCAGCGCCTGGCACGACCAACCTGAAGAATTTCAGCGCTAACTGGTTCGGCACGAACACACCCGTTGTAACGACGGCGAACAGCGCAGAGCCGGGCTACGCCGCTCAGGTTCCGAACACGGTTCCGGGCGGTTCGGCGACAGCGCCAGGAGGACAACCGGATGTGGCCGGGCCAGCCTCCGCGAACTTCGACCTGACGCCGCTGCTGGATGGCGGCACAGACACCAACGTCGAAACCACTCCGGGCAGAGGCACTTACGGATTCCAGGGCAGCTTCAATGTTCTGGATGTTCTTGCGACCAATGCTCAAACAGGAGTAACAGGACGAATTCAGGAAGCCGTTAATCTGGTCAGCACGGGCGGCACAGTGAAAGTCCCATCCGGCACGTATGCTGAAAACGTCAACGTCAACAAGGCCGAGACGCTTTCTGGAACGCCAACCATCAACGGCACTCTGGCCACCAGCGCGACGGGTGCAAACGTCAGTCCGGGATTTAGCCCCGGAATCATCAACAGCGGCGATCTGTCGCTGGTCAGTGGTTCGTCTATCAGCATTGAAACCGTCAGCAATGCCGGTCCGGGAACTGGTCACGATCAAATCAATGTCACCGGCACAGTCAATCTGGGTGGGGCGACATTGAGTCTGACAAACAGTTTCGCGCCTACTGGCGGAACGACCTTCGTCATCATCAACAACGATGGTTCGGATGCTGTCACCGGCACATTCAACGGATTGGCGGAAGGCGCCTTGATTTCCGCAGGCGGTTCGTTTTTCCGAATCAGTTATGTCGGAGGCAGCAATAACAATGATGTGGTATTGACCGCCAACACTCCGCCGACGATTGCCTGCCCGGCCAACATCGCTCAAAACACCGATCCCGGACAATGCACGGCTGTGGTGACGTTTTCGCCAACGGCTGGTGGAACTCCTTCGTCATCAGTGGTTTGCATTCCAGCTTCCGGCTCTGCGTTTGCCAAAGGGGTGACAACCGTCAACTGCACGGCGTCGAATGGCGTCGGCTCAAACGCGACTTGCAGCTTTACAGTGACAGTCAATGACGCTCAAAACCCGACCATTGCCTGTCCGACCAACATCACTGCCAACACGGCGGCGGGACAATGTTCGGCTGCAGTGACTTACACGACGCCGACGGCTATGGACAATTGCTCAGGCGCGACGGTCGCTTGTGTGCCCGCGTCCGGTTCAACGTTCCAGAAAGGCACGACGACAGTCACTTGCACGGCAACGGATGCTTCCAATAACACGGCAAGCTGTTCATTCAGCGTCATCGTTATAGACAATCAAGCTCCGACCATCGCCTGCCCAACCAACCAATCAGCGATTGGAACCGGGCCGACCGTGGTCACATATCCCGCGCCGACTGCGAATGACAATTGCTCAGGAGTGACGACGTCTTGTACTCCGGCATCCGGTTCGACGTTCCAGGTTGGCACGACGACGGTGACTTGCACGGCAACCGACGGAGCCAATCTGACGGCAACGTGCAGCTTTACCGTGACGGTGACAACTTGCACGCTGACTTGTCCGACCGATGTGACGGTCGGAACAACGGGGACTTCATCCGTTGTGAATTACAGTGCGCCGACTGCGGTCGGAAGCTGCGGAACTGTCACCTGCTCCCCGGCCTCCGGTTCCAGCTTCCCGCTGGGCACGACCACTGTGACTTGCAACAGCAGCCTGGGTTCGCGGACTTGTGCATTCCGCGTCACAGTCGAGCGAGTCAATTTCAGCGTTGCTGATCCGTTGTCATGTTCTGGGCCGGGCAACATCGTGAATGGAACCTTTACCGTCACCAACAACGGCAATGCATCGGTTGCAGTGAATGCCTCCGTGGCGTTGCCAAGTGGATTGGTTGGAGTGCCGAATAGTGGCGCAGCCAATGTTGGGACGGTCAGCGTGACCAACGCTTCCGTTACATTCCAGGCTTCTTTAACTGCCGGGCAAACGGCGACGGTCAGTTACCAGGCGCAAATTGGAGATCAGGTGACACCTGGCACGGCGCTGTGTTCGAACCTGTCGGTCACGTTTGACGGTGGTACGCCGTTGACAGTGCAGGCATGTTTGACGGCGAACTGTCCGTTCACCGGTCCCGGAACGATTCCGGCTACTTCTTCTGAATCGAGTGATCAGAAAGCAGGAAGCGTGTTGATTTATAACGTCTACACGTCCGGCGCGACCAGCGGCAACACGCAAAATACGCGGATCAATATCACGAATGCTCATTCGACCTTACCTTCCTTCGTTCACCTGTTCTTTGTGGCCGAAGGGTGTTCGGTGGCGGATAGTTATCTGTGTTTGACTGCGAATCAGACGGCGAGCTTCCTGGCATCTGACCTGGATCCAGGAACCACCGGATATTTGGTGGCCGTTGCAGTGAATTCCACCGGTTGTCCGATCAGTTTCAATTACCTGATTGGCGATGAATATGTGAAGTTCACATCTGGTCACGCGGCCAATCTGGGGGCGGAAGCATTTTCGGCTATCCCTGGCGGGCGTCCGGCTTGCGATGCGAATTCGGTGACGGCGACGTTGAATTTCGACGGCATCAGTTACAACCGGACTCCGGCGACTTTGGCGTTGGATAACGTCGGTTCTCGCGCGGACGGCAACGACACGCTGCTGATTCTCAATCGCATTGGCGGCAATTTGGGAATTGGGGCTTCAACGCTGGGAACGGTGTTCGGCATTTTCTATGACGACGCCGAAAACGCGCTAAGCTTCTCAGTGTCGGGAAGCTGCCAGTTGCGCAGTTCGATCTCGAACAACTTCCCGCGCACTACGCCTCGGTTCGAGACGTTTATTCCGGCTGGCCGCACCGGCTGGCTGAGAATTTTCAGTCAGACTGGAGCCATTGGCATCACGGGATCGGCGATCAACTCCAACGCAAACGCGTCCAGTTCTGCAGGAGCCTTTAACCAAGGTCATAACCTGCATCACCTGACGCTTAACAGCCAGATGAGTTACGTTATCCCCATCTTCCCGCCAAGCTGTTAGTCGGCGGTTAGCGGTACAGCAAAAAGCCACAGGCCGGAGATTCGTCTCCAGCCTGTGGCTTTTTTTTGATTCGCCCATTGCGACGCCTATCGTCGCTTCATCACTTCCGACCGCAGCGCAAAGCTATGGTTATCAATTGCCCTGTCTGTGGCCAAAATGCCATCCAGATGATCAATTTCGTGCTGTAAGAGTTCCGACAAATCTCCGCGCGCTGTGACTTTCTGTGGCTGACCGCTTTCGTCCAAATAGCCGACATCAATTTCCACGTGCCGCCGCACCCGTACCATTAACTCCGGAAATGAAAAACAATCGTCCCACAACTCCATCATCTCCGAACTGGCTTGAACAATTTGCGGGTTAATCAATGGAGTCGGGCCAAATGTGCCGTCGTTCATGTTCACAAATAGAATCCGGCGAAGCGCGCCAATTTGCGGAGCAGCGATGGCTCTGCCAAATCCGTGACCGGCGCGAAAGTTTTCCAGCGTTGCGGCAAGGTCGCTGATGATTTCGTGGGTTTCCGTTGCGCGAATATCGGTGACAGTGTCAGACGGTTGCCAAAGCTGCGGATTGCCAAGCAGCAGAATCTCTCTGGCGGGCATGTGATAAGCTCCTGTTTTGAAATTGATTCGAACGGAGGGCGAGTTTAGCAAACTTCATGAATGAACACACAAACGGACGACGAGTGATTCTTTTCGATTTTGACGGCACGCTGGTTAACACCACGCCATTGATTTTGAAATCGTTTCGAGCGACCTGGCAAAAGATTTACGGTTTCACAATGGAAGACGCCGATTACATCAACACCTTCGGCACATTGCTGCACACCGCGCTGAAAGGGTTGACCGAACGATGCATCGCCGATGGACGAATTGGCGCAGTCGAAGATTTAACCGCCAAGGCGGACGAATTGTTGCGAACCTACCGCGAGTTCAATTTGGCCTGGCACGACGAGGCAATCGAGCCATTTGAGGGAATTGACGAGACCTTGCATGAATTGCGAGCCCGAAAGTTCAAGCTTGGCATTGTCTCGTCGAAAATGCGATTCGGCGTTGAACGCGGTCTCAATGTGTTTGCGATGGCTGAACTGTTTGAAGTGATTATCACTGCGGACGATGTCGCCAATCACAAGCCGCATCCCGAACCGTTACTGAAAGCTTTGGAATGTTTCGGTGCTGACACCCGCGACGCCATCTACGTCGGCGACAGCATTCACGACATCGCTGCCGGGCGCGCAGCCAACATCTCCACCGTTGCCGCCGCTTGGGGACCATTTCCCCGGACCGATCTGGAAGCGTTGAAGCCGGATCATCTGCTGGATGAACCAAGAGAATTGCTGAGATTGTTTGGCGAGTAGGGAGGATTGACAGGATCAACAGGTAATCCTGTCAATCCTGTGATTCTTGCCGAAAAACGTTCCTGACGCGCTCTAAATCTTCCGGTGTATCCACGCCAATTGAACGAAGCGCGACTTTGACGACCTTGATCCGATAT
Organism: Blastocatellia bacterium; assembly: GCA_035429885.1. Lineage (GTDB taxonomy): Bacteria > Acidobacteriota > Blastocatellia > RBC074 > RBC074 > RBC074. The sequence continues at coordinate 13,508 of DAOMFR010000125.1, read as the reverse complement.
CCATGTTCGAGCGCCCGCAATTGTTCCAACAGTTCCGATTGTTCCAAAGGTGTCGCGGGCAGCTTGGCATAGGTGAGTAAAAAATCCCGTCGGTAAACGTACATTCCCGTGTGCTTTGCGTACTGACTGAGCAGCTCTGGTCTGGCTGTTAACGCCGCTTCAATTGAACCGTGAACCTGAACCGCCGCGCGCGGAAATGGAATCGGGCTGCGCGAAAAATACAATGCAAAGCCATCGGGATTAGTAACGACTTTGACCACGTTGGGATTCAGTAAATCAGCCACGGATTCAATTGGTTCGCTGGTCGTGCTCATGACAATGGAAGTATTGGCCAACAGCGGAGCCAACGCCGCTTCAATCGTTGAGGGTTCGATCAAGGGCTCATCGCCTTGGACGTTAACGACAATTTCCGCATCGAGTTTAGCAGCGACTTCGGCCAGCCGGTCAGTGCCGGTTGAATGATCCGGCGAAGTCATCATCACTTCCAGAAAAGGGATGTTTTCACCTGCCGTGGCGACGGCATCGAAGATTCGCTGGTCATCTGTGGCGATGATGATTCTGTGAATGGCGGCGACTTGTTGTGCGCGTTCGGCTACGCGAACGACCATCGGCTTGCCACCGATGTCCAGAATCGGCTTGCCCGGCAACCGCGTCGAAGCGTAACGAGCCGGAATGATGGCGACAACTTTAGGATTCATAAATTACCCGCCGAAACAATACAGCTTTCCGTTTTGATCGCCGATGACAACGCGTCCGCCAGCAATCGCTGGCGAAGCCGACAACGCACCGCCCGCGTTGAATTCCCAGAGCTTGGTTCCTTTGGCTAAATCCAGAACGTAAAAGCGTCCGTCGTTTGATCCTACATAAACTTTGCCGCCCGCAATTGCCGGAGACGATTCGACGCGCGCGTTGGTGCGGAACGTCCAGAAGGCTTTCCCGTTGGCTGCGTTCAGGCAATGAACCATTTTGTCGCGTCCGCCGATGACGATTCTGCCGTCAACCAGCGCTGCCGAAGAATAAAACGGAAACTGCCGCTGAGGATGTGTGTACAGCCAAGCCTGTTTTTTCAATTTCAGATTCAAACTGACGACTTCGTTGTTGAAGTTGCCGAAGAAAAACGCCGTTCCATTGGTGACAGCCGACGAAGCCGTGTTGCCACCGGCGGGAACTCGCACGACTTCTTTGCCGTCGGCGATGCGAATGCCATGAAAGATTTCATCGCAGCCTGCAAAATACGCTACGCCATCCACAATCGAAGGCGTTCCGTGAACATAATTATCCGTTTTGAACCGCCAGACAGTTTTGCCGTCGCGCATTTGAAAGCAATAAAGATACCCGTCGTAACTGCCGATCAACACTTTATCGCCGACAATCACCGGTGAGCATTTGATTTCTGCTCCGGTCGGGTAGCTCCAAGCGCCTTTTCCGGTCGAAGCGTTGACCGCATGAAAAACTCCAGCTTGATCGCCGACGAAGACCAGACCGCTTCCGACAGCAGGCGAGGATTCCAACACCATGTCTTTGGTTTTGTATTTCCACTTCAGCTTGCCGCTGGACAAATCCACGGCAATCAAATCGCCTGTGCTGACGCCAACATAAACCGTTCCATCGGCAATCGCCGCCGACGATTCGATGGATTCGCCTGCGTCGTACGTCCACAACACTTTCAAATTGTCTGGCACCGTCGAAGCTGCGACGCCGGTCAGGCTGGAATTGGCGCGGAACTGCGGCCAGGAATCGGCGGTCTGGATCGGTTCAGTGCCGCGCGCGGTAGCAAGCGGGTTGAAAATCAAAAGGCAAAAGGCAAAAGGCAAAAGGCAAAAAAGCAACACGCTCGGCATTTTTGATAGTTGCCTGCCGGTATTAGCTTTTGGGTTTTCTGTGTTAGTCATACGCTTGTTCATAAACTTCTATCGCTCCTTCTTTGCTCCAATCTCGCGGATTGAATCCGCCTGTCCATTGTTTGGCGGCTTCTTGGGCCAAACCGGGCAGGTCTGTTTTTGAAATTCCAATTGCTTGCAGATTGGCGGGTAATGCTCCCGCCGCGCGTAATTGTTCCAAACGTCGCGCCAGGCTTTCAACTGCGTTCGCTTCGTCTGCCGCATCGCTGGCCAGTCCGGCAATTGTCGCCAGGTCTTTGTATCGCGCGCCGACGATGTCTTTATTCCAACGAATAACGTGCGGCAACATCAAACCAATGGCTACGCCGTGCGTGGTGCCGAAGTTTTTCGTCAACGGATTGGCGCAAGCGTGTGCGGCTCCGAGCATCGAATTTTCAATTGCGGTTCCCGCGTAAAACGATCCTAGCAGCATCGCTCCACGAGCTTCCATGTTTGCCGGATTGGCCAAGACCATTTCGAAATTTGCCGACAACAATCGCCAGGCTTCGCGGGCGAACAAGTCCGAAACCGGAGTTCGCTTTTTGGTGACGAAGGATTCGACGGCGTGTGAAATGGCGTCGTATCCGGAAATTGCCGTCAGGGAAGCTGGCATTGTGACGGTCAATTGCGGATCGAGCAGCGCGACTTTGAAGGTGGACTGTTTGTCTCCGCAAGCCATTTTGACGTGGGTTTCGGCGTCGGAAATCAGCGCGTAACTTTGCCCGTCACTGCCCGTTCCGGCGGTCGTTGGCACGCACAACATTGGCAGCATCGGTTTGGCGTCGGATTTTTCTGAAAGCTTGTCGTGTCCCCAGTAATCGCGCATCGAACCGCCGCCCGCCAACACAAAGCCTATGCCTTTGGCGCAATCCAGGGAGCTGCCGCCGCCAAGCGCCACTATCGAATCGGGTTGGAGAGGTTCGGCAAATGCGCGCCCGGCTTCGACCATTGCCGTGTCGGGATTTTCGCCAAACTCGCTGAAGTGAAAAACGGCAATTTCAGCCGCGTTTAACAGCTTGGTTGCCGCGTCAACATACCCGCACGCCACCATTCCGGCGTCGGCGACCAGCAACGTGCGTTTGAATTCAAGTTCGCGCGCGATCTGGCCCAGTTGTTCGAACACTCCCAAGCCAAAGATCACGCGCGTGCGTAAATGAAAATCGAAAGACTCCATATTGAAAATTACTTCTCAGCACGACCGATCATCCATGCAATGGCGAAGCCCGCAATTAACCAACCCACAATGTTGTCAATGCCAACTCCGATAACGAATGCCGCCGGGAAACGATACCAGTTCCATTGAGGCAGACTGATCATCAGCCAGGAAAAAGCTCCCATCAATGCAACCATCACTGCGCGTGTGGTCAGCGAAGCCGCAGTCGCCGAAACAATGAACGCGGCAATCAATGCGCTGAGCAGCGTGAACAAAAACTGTCGCCCAAGTTGTCCGCCGGACATCATCGGAGCGCCAGTCGGAGCGTAAACGACAATGGCGGTCGGTCCGGCGTTGTATTTCGCTTCGACGGCGGCTCTTTGCTCTGCCGTGGGATTTCCAAGCATTCCCGCTCCGGGCAGCATGTAAAAACCGGGTTTCTGCATATTGCTTTTGAGCGTGCTGATGACGGCGTCCTCATTCGCGTCAACTGTACTGATTCCCATTTGACCAATGGGCGTCGCCATGTGCGAAATGAAGCTCCACAGAAAGTACACGATTCCACCGACGAGTCCTGGCAACAAGATTTTCTTCATAGATTCTCCTTGCTCCGACCGCGCCGACTGATCGGGCGAAGTCAGGCTTAGATCAGATGCGAGTTGAAGGGGGAGCTCCGATCATGATGTTTCAAGCGAAATCAATTTCGACGAAACTCAGATTGATCGAAGCAGTCTGGCAAGCGAGCCGCAAGCTGGCTTGATAAGGCTCCAACTTTTCGTCTGCTGCCACAGGCAACGTGAAAAAAATGATTTGAGTAATGCCGTAATGCTTTATTTGTTCGGCGACTTTGACACTATGCGTTTCGACTTCATCGCTGGTTAACAAGTGATCGTAGTAAGGAATTGGTTGATTCGGTGTCAGCAAACCGAACTCGCCAGACAGAATGAAAAAGCCTGTGCCGCAAGCCAACGCGGCAGAATAAATTCGTTTGATCCGGTCGCTGCGATACCGCTCAATGGCGGACAGCGATTGTTCGACAGTTTCTTTTTCAGCGGAGCAATACGTACAAAAAATGGTCATTCGTTGACGCCGACAAAACGTCGGCACTCCCGATTATTTCGTTTTGCGAACCGCAAACTTCAGCCCGGACCACGTCGCATCTACCGCGCAGACTTTGTAATCCACCAGCCCGGCGGCCAGACCGGTTTCGCGCACCAGATTCTGGGTCAAATCGGTTTTCATCCCTGAAGCCTGTTTGGGCCAGATCATCCAGATTCCGCCATTGTCAGTTAGTTCGCGCATTTCATTGACGCGGTCTTCCAGTTCAGCGCGCATTCGCAGAAACCACAGGATCAGCTCTTCTTTGCCCGACGCTTTCTTTTTGAACTTCACACCTTCGGGCAATTCGCCCAGCGTCGTTTCAAAATCTTTCGGAGCATTGACTAGCGCGACTGTCATGTTCGCTTTGATGCCGAGCTTTTTCGGCAGCGGTGTGCCGGAATATCCGGCCAGATTTGATTCGGGTTTGACGGGATTGGCCACGGGCTTGGTGATGGCGGTTTTCAGCGAGCTGCGAATTTTGCTCCAGGTGGTGAATGTTGCGTCGGGCAGCAATCGTTTGATGCGCTCGACTTTTTCTGGTGCGCCTTCGACAAAGACCAGCGGAACAGCGCGCGTGGCTTTGTTCCCGCGCAGGCTCGAAGCCACTTCCATTCCATGCGAAGGCAGCCGCGACAGGTCAATCACAAACGCAGCGGGCGGGTCGCTTTTCAAAGCGCGAACGCTCTCGCCGTCCAGTTCGCTGTATTCGACTTCGTAACCGGCGGCTTTCAGCTTGGCAATTCCTTCAGGCGCCTCCTCGGCTTTCCAGTGAATCAGGCGGATGCGGGTCATAAATCAGGTTCCCTCTGGCGATAACAGAAGCGGGATAACACTCTGATGAAGAATGCTATCCCGCAAATCGTGGTCAATCTGTTTTGCTTATTGGCCGGCTTTTTCAGCGGCTTTTGCCGGAGCAGGAGCGCTGCCGCTAACCGCCAAGGCGAATAGCTGGTTGCGATTCATGATGAACAGAGCGCCGTTGGCAGGAACCGGGCTGGAATAAACCGAGCTGCCCATGTTCACTTCGCCGAGCAGTTTCTTTTCGCGTCCGGCTTGCAGAATGGCAATGTCGCCGTCTTCGTCGCCAAGGTAGATTTTGCCGTCAATTACCACAGCCGATCCCCAAATGGCGGCAAACATATCGTGTTGCCACAACTCTTTGCCGGTTTTGGCGTCAAGACAGTGCAGGAATCCGCTGAAGTCCGGGTAATACAGCAAACCGTCGTGCAGCGCCGGAGTCGAAACCGAGCGGCGAATCTTGTCGAAATGCCAGACCAAACCTTCTTTGGTGATGTCTCCGCGCTTGGTGCCGTCAATGCAATATGCGTGGCCAACGCCTTCACCATGTTCCGGGTCCTGACCGTTGGCGATGTAAACCTTGCCATCGGCGATGATCGGCGTAGCGATCAGTTCGTTGCGGGTTTTCGGCCAGACCGAATCTTTCGGGTTTGTGTCAAACGACCACAGCAGTTTTCCATTCGTCACTTCGTAACCGCGGACCCAGCCATCGCCTTCGCCAACCACGACTTGAACTACGTCGCCGATTTTGCCGACTGCGGGCGAAGACCACTGACCATGCAGAATCTTGTCTGCAACGTTGTTCACTTCCCACACCAGTTTGCCAGTGTTTTTATTGACGGCAATCATCGAAGGCGCTTTGGGCGAAGGAATGTTGACATGGCTTTCATCCTGACCGTTCGATGTGCTGACCAGAATCAAATCGCCGTACATGACCGGCGAAGAGTTGGCCATGTTATGGGGATGGTCGCCGACTTCTTCGATCATGTCGAATTTCCAGATGATGTCCGCGTCAGTCTTGCTGGTGAACTTTTCGTCTTTGACCGGCCCATTGTTTTCGCCGTCGCGAAAGCCTTTGGTGTCCAGGCAAACCAGTTCGGCGCGGTTCGACACGTAATAAAGCTTGTTGCCTTCAACCAGCGGTGAAGAGCAGACGCCCTGAAATGGCCAATCGTTGACGCGCCCGGCGGTCAGTTTTTCGTTGGTGTGTTGCCACAGATATTCACCGGTCTTTTCGTCGAACGCCATCAACACGCCACGGTCGTTCGGCTGTTTTGGGTCGCGCAACGCTTCGTTGTTGGTGCCAACATAAACCTGGCCTCCGGCCACAACCGGATTGCCGTAGCTTTGCGAACCGATGGTGGCAACCCACTTGACGTTGGTTTTTTTGGCTACGTCCCAAGTCGTCGGCAAGCCTTTCATGTTCGAGACCATGTTGCGGTCAGG
>DAOMFR010000125.1:0-7030 GCA_035429885.1 Blastocatellia bacterium | reverse complement strand
TCGGCAAAAATGCCTGCGCTGCCATTGCGATTTCCGATGGGGTCAGTCCATTCGATCAGCCAGTCGGCGGGTTCGGGTTCGCTGGCCAACCAGACTTTGCCGCGAGCGCGGGCCTTGCCGCCGGGCAGGCTTTCAACCTGCAATTTCATACGGTACCAAGTGTCGGCTTTCCACGCGAAAGGCTTGCTGAAACTGCGTTTCGGTTCAATCTGCCACGAACGCAGCTCAACCTTTTGAATATTCCCGAACAACACCAGTTCATAGCGCTGCGCCACGACTCCCACATCGCCCATCTGACGGCGCCGTTCGATGCCGCGCACATCGGCTTGAACAGTGTAATTCGTCGTCTCAACCGCGCCAAACGGCGAACGTGTTCGCTTGAAAATCCCGTTGTCAGGTTTCTTGACCAAAAACTTGTTGCCGTCCACTTCGCGCACTGTGTATTTGATCGGCACTCCGCCGGCATTCAGCCAATAACTGGGAGCTTGGTCAACCGTCACTTTGCTGAAATCTTCTGAGTACGGCAACGCGGGAATTACCCGGATGCGCGCGATGCCCGTGACGCCGGAGACGGTCGCTTTCAGCTGGCCGCCTTGTAGCGCACTGTCTGCGCCAGGCGTGAATTGATTATTGGCCAAATTGCCTTTCAACCCTTCAACGGCCCAGGTTGCGCCAGTTTCGGATCTGATGAACCGGCCTTTGTCGTCGAACAGATTGACCTTGAAGCTCTTCGTTTCTCCGGGTTTCATTACCAGATCAACCGGAACGACCTGAACATGAGCGACTTTGGCATCGGCCGGAGCCGCGTCCGCTTTTTCAACCACCGGCGGCAGCGGAGCCGTTTTCTTTTTGCCAATTGCGTAAATGTGTTTGGTCGAAACGAAGTAAATGCGTCCGCGTGAAACTGCCGCACCGCCGATGATTTGTTCGTTGGCAGCGATGGCTTCGTCGCCGGATTCTGTCGTCAAGCTTTCTTTCGTGATCGGTTCCAGCGGATTTTTGCTGAGAATCTGGCAGCCGGTCGGCGTGGGTTTCAGAATGTAAAACGTGCCATTTTCGGTCCCCACGTAAATCTTGCCATCGGCCAGAATCGGCGAAGCTTTTTGAATTGTGCCCAGGTTTTGTTCCCAGACCTTTTTGCCGTCGGCGCGGTTGAAGGCGAACAAATTGGCTCCGGCGTCCACAAAGTAAATCAGGTCGCCGTCAATTACGGGCGAAGCCGGGCCAAGTTGATAGTTGTAAATCGCGTATTTGATTTTGTCGGCGTTGGAAGTTTTGCTAATCGAACCTTTGGCGCGAATGTCCAATGCCGCCAGCATTCCCATTTCGTTGGCATCAATGTTTTCTTCCTGATGGCTGACGTAAGCAATGCCGTCTTTGACGACGACGCCTGGATTGACGCCGCGTTTCGACATGGGGAAGTTCCAGACAGGTTCGCCGGTGGCCACCTTGACGGCGCTGACGGATCCATCACCGCCCCCAGCGATCAGAACTCGCGTTCCGTCAACGGTTGCGACTACCGGAGTCGAATACGTCGTGTCATATGGTCGTCCGCCGGGCGTGCTGATCCAAACTGTTTCGCCGGTGATTTTGTCAAACGCGTAATACCGGTGACGTCGCGACGCCAAATCGCCAAATCCATCGGTGACCGTGCTGACGATCACCGTGTCGCCTTCGACGATTGGCGAAACGGTGCGTCCGCCATGGGTTGTCCACGAACCGAACTCATCAGTCAGCGAACGCTGCCACAAGACCTTTCCGGCAAACGACAATGCCACCAGTTCGTTGCAAGCGCCAAACGCATACACATTGCCAGTTGTCGGATCACCCACCGGCGATGACCACGCCACTCGCCGAGGCGGAACGTCCGTGGAATACACGTTGAACTTATATTCCCATACGACTTTGCCGGTTTCGGCGTCCAGCGCCATCACGCGCTCCTGGAGCGTTTCGCCTTCACCCGCAGAGTTGAAGACGAACACGCGGCCATTCATGACAATCGGCGCTGAGCGTCCGCCGTAGGGAGCTTTCCAAAGCAGATTGTCGCCCGATGGAGACCATTTTTCCGGCAAGCCTTTTTCCAGCGAACTGCCATCGCGTAACGGCCCGCGCCAGTCTGCCCAATCGCTGCCGGATTTGGCACGCGCAGGCGATTGCGCCGAACTGCTGGTGTGAAAGACAGGAAGTGAAAGTGCGAAAACGACTGCGACGAGTACAGATAAGCGAACGAGGTGTGATTTCATAAACGATCCTGTGAATGTGCGGAGTGAGTTATTGCCCATTCATTCTAGACTTGATTCAAGCCCGTTTGGTTGCGTTGATTTTCTCGACGTGCCAAAGACTATTTTTCAATTGTTTGTTTGACGATGACTTTCTTGACCTGATTGAAGTCAAACTATAATTTGCCACTCACCGCAGTTCAAGGCGAGTTTTCTCGAAACCTGAAGAGGAAGGGCTGCGTTTTTGTCGCTGTCTGCGCCTGTTCTGTCAATGCGGGTCTGCTTGGAAACAAAAACAGCAAATTGGAATGCAGAAGAAGTTGTCTTTTCGAGTAACGGAGAATTCCGCTTTCATCGGGACAGGTCGGCTCTACAATTTGCAAGAACTGTTGTACGTTTTCGCCGGAGTCAAAATCATGCCAAATCAACGAATTGCACTCTTGGTTTTGTGGTTGCTGCCATTATGTGCCTTAGCGCAAAACACGAATCCCACGCTGAATGAAGAACTGATCGCCGCGGCTCGAAAAAGCAATGTCGAAGCGGTCAAAACCTTGTTGGCCAAAGGCGCTGATGTCAACGCCAAGACTGAATACGGCGCAACGCCGCTCTTTTTCGCCTGCGATCGCGGCAATGTCGAAATCGTCAAGTTATTGCTGGCCGCCGGAGCCGACATTGACGTGCGCGACACGTTTTATAAAGCCACGCCCACCAGTTGGGCGCTGCAACGCGATCAAGCAGAAGTCGTCAAGCTGTTGGTTGAAAAGAAACCTGCCAGCAAAGAACCCACCACCGCGATGGCGGTCACCATGGGACAGGTCAAAACCGTGGAAACCTTGCTCGCCTTGGGCGATTTCAAGCCGGAATCGTTGAGCATGTGGCTGACAATCGCCGAAAAAAACGATAACAAGGAAATTGTCGAAGTCCTCAAAAAGGCCGGAGCCAAGCCCAAACCAAAGGTTGAATTTAAGCTGGCGGCAGAACTGTTGCCGCGTTACGAAGGGACGTTCAAAAGCGAACAGATTGAGCTTGTCATCAAAGTCAAAGACGGAAAGCTGGTCGGGTCGTCCAATGGTTTTGACTTGCCGTTAATTCCGATTGGGGAACACACCTTTGAACCCGATGGGCAGCCGATGACGATCGTCTTCCAGTTGGAAGGTGACAAAGTTGTGGGCTTGTCTCTCAAAGGAGTCGGCGGAACTACGCCACTGAAAAAAGTGGAGGGAAAATGAAGCAAGTTTTGTTATTGGCAGTTTTGGCATTGATGCTGACCGGTTCCGTATACGCCCAGAACTGGCCAGCCTTTCGCGGCGAAAAAGCGGCGGGCGTTGCTGAAGGCAAAACCACGCCTGCCAGTTGGGATGTTGAGAAAAACACCAACATCGCCTGGAAAGTCGAAATCCCAGGCCTTGCCCACGCCAGCCCGATTGTTTGGGAAGACAAGGTCTTCGTCATCACCGCCGTCAGCAGCGATCCAAAATCCGTGTTTCGCTCTGGCTATTACGGCGATGTGGACAGCGCCGCTGATCTGTCCAAACACACCTTCAAGGTGTATTGCCTGGACAAAAAGACCGGCAAGATTCAGTGGGAAAAAGTCGCTTACGAAGGCGTGCCGAAAACCAAACGCCATATCAAATCCAGCTTTGCCAGCTCCACGCCCGTCACCGACGGCAAATATGTGGTTGCTTTCTTTGGCTCCGAAGGGCTGTACTGTTATGACCTCAAGGGCAAATTGAAATGGAAACAGGATTTGGGCGTGCTGGATTCCGGATGGTTTTTCGACCCGGATTATCAATGGGGCACGGCCAGTTCACCGATCATTTACAAAGACCTGGTGATCGTGCAAGTGGACATTCAAAAAGGCTCCTTCATTGCCGCTTACAGCTTGAAAGACGGCAAACAGGTCTGGAAAACCGAACGCGCTGAAATTCCTTCGTGGGGAACGCCGACCATTGTCGAAAGCAAACAGCGTGTGGAACTGGTCACCAATGCCACCAAGGCGGCGCGCGGATACGATCCGCTGACCGGCAAGGAATTGTGGAAGCTGATCGGTAACCCCGAAGTGACTTCGACCACGCCGATTGCTGCGCACGATCTGATTTTCATTTGTAACAGCTACCGCCCCAATCAGCCGATTTACGCAATCAAACAGGGAACTGCCAATGGCGACATTTCGCTAAAGCAGGGAGAAACGACCAACGAGTTCGTCGCCTGGAGCATTCAACGCGGCGGCAGCTATCAGCCGACTCCGCTGGCGTATGGCGAGCATCTGTACGTTTGCAACAACGACGGCATCTTGCGGGTGTACAGCGCCAAAACCGGCGAACGACTTTATCAGCAACGCATCAGCGAGAAAGCTGGTTCGTACAGCGCCTCGCCTGTCGGAGCCGACGGCAAAGTCTATTTCAGCAGCGAAGATGGCGAAGTGTTTGTCGTCAAAGCCGGGCCGAAGTTTGAATTGCTTTCGACCAATCCTGTTGGCGAAGTGATGATGGCTACGCCGGCGATTTCTGACGGAATGATTTTCATTCGCGGGCAAAAACATTTGATCGCCGTGGCTGACAAGTCCGCGCAAAACCAGAAAGCTTCAAAGTAGGAGAGTTGAAAAATGAAATTACTGTTTGGAGCCTGTCTGATCATCTGTCTGCTCTCATTCTCCGCACTGGCCCAGGAAAAAGAAACCGAACATACGCTCAAGCTGAGCGCGGGGCAGAAATCTCCGCCAGCAACGCTTGCCGACATGACCTGGATGGTTGGAAGCTGGACGGGCAAAGCGCTGGGCGGAGTGACCGAAGAAGTCTGGACTGCTCCTTCGGGCGGTGTAATGTTGGGGATGTTTCGGCTGACCAAAAACGACAAACCCGTCTTTTACGAATTGACGACTTTGATTGAAGAAGGCGGCACCTTGATTATGCGATTGAAGCATTTCAATCCCAACATGACCGGATGGGAAGAAAAGGACAAAACTGTGGAGTTCAAGTTCCTCGGCAAAAAAGACGGCTTGATCCATTTTGAAGGTATGGCCTTTAAGCCGGAAGGCAAAAACGCCTTCACGGTTTATCTGGCCATTCAATACAAGGATGGCAGCGTCCGCGAAGAGACCTTTCGCTACACGCGAGTTGGAAAGGAATGATGACGATTCGCCACGCTGAACCTGAGGAAGCTGCAAGGCTGACCGAAATCGCAATTGCGGCCAAACGTCATTGGGGCTATCCCGAAAGCTGGATTGAAACCTGGCGCGACGAATTGACGATTACGCCAGATTTCATCGAACGTCACCAAGTTTTCGCTATCACCGATAACGCCATTCCTATGGGCTTTTATGCCGTGGTCACTTCCGGCGATTCGACTAAACTGGAGCACATGTGGATTTTGCCTGAATTGATTGGCAATGGGCTTGGTCGCCAGTTGTTAAAACATGCGCATTACCGGGCAGCAATGGCTGGTGTTAAGGTCATTGAAATTGTTTCTGATCCAAACGCCGAAGGCTTTTATCTGAAAGCTGGAGCAAAAAAGATCGGCGAAGTTATTTCCACAATCCAAGGGCAGAAAAGGAAACTGCCTCTTTTGGCACTCGATATTCTTGATATTTTTGAAATAGGAGACATTCCCAAATGACCCAAATGAAAAGACTGACAATCGCATTGCTGTTTGCGGTGTTGATAACTCTGGCTTCGGTCACAATAACCCAGTATTCGTCGGTTGACGCCAAAGGCGGTTCAAACTGGGCGCAATGGCGCGGCCCTGATTCGCAGGGCGTTTCGACCGACAAAAATTTGCCCACCGAATGGAGCGACACCAAAAACGTGTTATGGAAAGCGGCTCTGCCGGGTCGCGGATTTTCTCAGCCGATCATTTGGGGCAACAAAGTTTTTCTGACCACGGATGTTGATGGCGCGGCGGCTCCTGAATCTCACAAAGCGCCGAAACACATGATGGGCGAAAAAGAGTTCACCCATCCAGAGTGGGATGGTGTCAATCGGCTTCACACGTTCAAAACCATCAGTCTTGATCGAGACAGCGGCAAAATTCTGTGGGAAGTCGTTTCTTACGAAGGCACGGTTTACGATTACCGCCACAAACGAGGTAATTATGCTGCGCCGACTCCTGTCACCGATGGAAAATATGTCTGGACTTACTTCGGCAGCGAAGGGCTCTACTGTTACGATTTCAAAGGCAAACTGATCTGGAAAAAATCTTTGGGGCCGATTGCGACGTTGGGAATGGGCGTCGCTTCTTCGCCAGTGCTGCACGAAAATTTGCTGATCCTGCAATGCGATGAAAACCTGGGCAAAAACTCTTTCATCGCGGCTTTCGACAAAAAGACCGGCAAAGAAGTCTGGCGAACCCCGCGACCGATTCAGGTGAGCTGGGCTACGCCAGTTGTCGTTAAAACTGCTGGTCGAGCCGAATTGATTACCAGCGGCAATGAATTTCTGATCTCTTACGACGCGATGACTGGCAAAGAAATTTGGCGAACTGCCGGATTGAAAAATAACGCGATTGCCACGCCGGTTGTTGGTCACGGCTTGGCGATTCTTTCTTCGGGGTATCCCGGCAAAGCGATTACCGCCGTTCGTCTAGGCGGATCAGGCAATCTGGACGGCACTGACAGTATTGTTTGGAAGTACAACAAGGGCACTGCTTATGTTCCTTCGCCAATTTTGTACGGCGATTATGTTTACCTGATGAACGACCAGGGCGCGTTGACCTGCCTGGATGCTAAAACCGGCAAAGTCGTTTATGAAGGCGGGCGCGTTCCCGTCAATGCCAAATTTTACGGAGCTTCGCCGGTCGCGTTTGAAGACAAGATT
>DAOMFR010000124.1:18721-21757 GCA_035429885.1 Blastocatellia bacterium | reverse complement strand
CGACATCGCGGGGGCAGGCGCGAGGTAGAATTCCGAACGCAGGTACAGTTCATCCAGAAAGCGGATCAGCACCTTAATGACCGCCAGCACGGGAATTGCCAACACGAGGCCAAGTAATCCGAACAGTTCACCGGCAATGATCAAAGCGATAAACACCAGCATTGGATGCAATTCCAACTTGTTGCCAATAATGCGTGGCGTAAGCACGTAATCTTCGATTCCTTGCGCAAACGCAAACACCGCTGCCACACCGATCAAACGCCCAGGTCCCGCTCCGTCCAAGGCGGCAAAGCTGAGCGCCAGAATCAAGCCGCTGATCACACCCAGGTAAGGCACGATTCCGATGAACCCTGCGATCAAACCAATCCCTGCCCACAACGGCACTCGTAGAATCAACAGGCCAGTTCCGTAAATGGCCGCCATAATCAGAGCCATCAGAAACCGGCCTCGAACATAGCCGCGCACAACTTCGCCGATTTCATCCAGCAAGCGCCTGCCGACTTCGCGATGCCGATCCGGAATATGTTCCTCAACAATGCGCCGCAGATTGCTCATATCCAGCAGCAGGTAATAGACAAAGAAGGGAATGATCGGCAGCCCGATCGCCCACGATCCAAGGCCAACCAATCCTGATAAACCTGACGACAACCATCCGCCAATGCGCGATGTTATTGCCGAAGGATCGTTCTCGAAATCCGTGACAGCCGTTTGCACGCGGGCAAATACCTCCGGGTTCAGTCGCTCCTTGGCGAAACCCAGGAAATGCTGTGCTCGTGCGGCCACGGCGCGCAAAGCAAGCGGCAGTTTGTCGAAGGATTCAATGAGTTGGTGATAAATGCCTGGCAGCAGAAAAATGAGTAACACCGTTACCATCAGCAACGCGCTCACGAGAGTCAGCAGCACGGCAACGCTGCGCGAATGACCTCGCATCTGGAACCAGTCGGCCAGCGGTTCCAACATCAAAGCAAGTGCAATGCTGATCAGCAGCGGCACCAGCACGTTTCCTCCGATTGCGATGGTGACGCCAACCAGACCGGCAATGAGCAATGCGAGGGGCACCCAGCGGACCCACCAGAATGGCTGCCTGAAATGTACTTTTGGCGAAATCCCCATAGTGATCGAGCTCCTTAACGCGGCAAACTTAGATCGGTTTGCAAATCAGTTTATGGTTTAGCCACAGAGCACACAGAAGGCACTGAGGTTCTGACAAAGCTCTGTGATCTCTGTGACCTCTGTGGCAAAAAAACATTTCCCGTAAACCCAATTGAAAACCGATCTAAAACACACAATAGAACAAGTCGCCGCCGGTGCGGGAGCCCAAAACAGATGCTCCGCCATTTTCTTACTGAACCTGTCCAATATTGGACAGGAACTTATCCCAAGGTGGTTGATCCTTAAGAGTGTAGCTGAAGATCTTATTCAAACGACTTGATTGCGCACTTCATCAGTGAACGCATGACGTGATTCATACAGTGAGTCGTAATTCGATCAAATAAAGCCCTTATTTACTGACGGCGGCGGGAGACAATTACCTTGACCGCGAATCAACCGAAGACTCGAGAGGGAGATTTTCAAATGCCAAATATTATCGAAACCGCAACCGCGGCCAATACATTCAAAACTCTGATCAACGCAGTGAAAGCCGCGGGAATGGTGGAAACGCTTTCAGGACCTGGGCCGTTTACGGTCTTTGCTCCGAACGATGACGCATTTGCCAAATTGCCAAAGGGCGCTGTCCAAGATTTGCTCAAGAACAGCCCTAAACTGAAGCAACTGCTCAACTACCATGTTGTTGCAGGCAAGGTGATGGCCGCAGATGTCGCCAAGCTTCCTTCGGCGAAAACCTTGGAAGGACAAAATGTGGGCATTGCTTCAAACCATGGGGTAAAGGTTAACAATGCGAACGTGATCAAATCCGACATTAGTTGTGACAACGGTGTCATTCATGTAATTGACTCTGTTCTGGCTTTTCCAGCCGCGAAATCTACCGCAGGTTAATTGCCGAGTAGACAGTTCAAAGTCGGGGTGCGTTGGTTTGAAACGCACCTCGACTTTTCTGCTTTAGGCTTGCTTGTTCTGCCCCGTCAGATTTCACCAGCGTCGAGCTGCTCCAATCCGAAACTTGTTATAAAAGGATACTTTGATGTTTGCATCTTCCGATTCTCATTCGCCGTTAAAAAACCAACTGCTGGCGTCCTTATCCGCCGAAGAATACAAACGGCTGTTGCCTCACATGAAACACGTTTCGCTTGTCCTTAAGGATGTTCTTTGCCAAGCGGGGGACACGATGAAATATGCGTATTTCCCTTTGAGCGGGATGATTTCAATGCTTTCTATTCTGGTGGACGGCGCCAACGTGGAAGTTGGAGTCATCGGCAGTGATGGGATGCTCGGCTTACCGATCTTTTTGGGCAGCGGCATTGCGCCCAATCAAGCAATTGTGCAGGTTGCAGACGGCGCCATGAGGATCAAAGCTGATATTCTGAAAGCCGAATTTAAGCGGGCCGGGCCGATGCAAGCCTTGCTGCTACGCTACACCCAAGCGTTTTTTACTCAAGTTTCCCAATCGGCAGCCTGCAATCGGCTTCACACGCTTGACCAACGGCTGTCCCGCTGGCTGCTGATTGTTCACGACCGGATGGAAATGGACAGTTTTCAGCTTACTCAGGAATTTATTTCGCATATGTTAGGGATGCGACGCACAGGTGTTACTGAGGCAGCCAACATTCTTCAAAATGAAGGATTGATCCGATATGCCCGCGGCAGAATTCATATTCTTGACAGGAAAGGGCTGGAATCCAGGTCCTGCGACTGCTATCGAATTGTTAAAGAGATGTCTGCCCGCCTTTTAAATTGATGTTATCGCTATTCTGACAATGCAGCAGACGCGTACAGTCTGAAATAAAGAGATGTTTTTTTCTTTTGCCCCTAGTATTGGCAGCGACGTGATGATACCTTGCGTCCGGTAGCGGACATTCCCCATCTTCTTCTTCTTCTTCTTCTTCTTCTTCTTCTTCTTCTTCTTCTTCTTCTTCT
>DAOMFR010000124.1:12279-18637 GCA_035429885.1 Blastocatellia bacterium | reverse complement strand
CTTCTTCTTCTTCTTCTTCTTCTTCTTCTTCTTCTTCTTCTTCTTCTTCTTCTTTGATTTGTTTTTAACTTGAGTGTCAGCCCGAATTATCAAATGCCCACTGCCAAAGATAATGAAATTCGGGAGGGATGCCCGAAACAAAGCAGATAATTTTGTCTCGCTTGTTTTAGGCCTCTTTTAAACATCTCCACTTTACATTGAATCGCGCAAACTCTGTTTTCAACAGGAGGTTGATATGCAATTCCGCTGGAACCATATCCTTTATGTTGAGGACCAAAGAGAACTCGCAATCAATCCCCTCTGGTTGTGTTCGTTTCCGGTCACATTCGTAATCCGGATTAGTGGCGAGGATTGAAGGCACGAACATTTGCCGGAGGAGATTTGAAGGTGTCGTGTTTCAGAAGGGATGATGGTCAAACACCGATTTATGCGAAAGCCGACTAACATTTGTCCTGGCGAAGGCAGGTGTTGGGCCATCACCTTTCTGAATCACGGCACCTTTGAACTTGTCACTTAGCAAAACAGGAGAAGCGATGACGCTTATCGAACGTGAAAGAGCCGCAGCATTGGCGCGCAAAGCCAACGCAATTCGTGATGCTTGGCTGCGCGAGCGAGAAGAGGCGCTCGCAGCACAACGTTCCGCCAACTCCGAAATCAGGCGAAATTGGAAAGAATCTGATGGGAAGGTTGAACCAACGTCAGTTCGAATGCCAGCAGATCTCAGGAAAGAACAAGGTTAGGGCTTCAGTAATTACCAGCCTGTTTTCCAAGACCTTCCAGGCATGCAAAAGGAGGCTCGTTTATGATTTACGAAAACTCTGATGTTGATCGCTTTAAACAACAAATGCGGCAGTCTTTGTTGAAAGAAACCCTTCATACGCGCACCATCAAATATGCGAAACACGACAACGTCTATACGTGCGGTGACAATGACGAGTTGATCTATTTTATTGAAAGCGGGCAGGTCAAATTGCTCATGCTTTCCCCGGACGGCAAAGAATGTTTGTTGGCCATTCACACTGCGGGAGATATGTTTGGCGAATTGTGCTTGTCCGGCTTAGGGGCGCGGCTGGAAACCGCGACGGCCATGGAAGAAACACATATAAAACAAATCCCCGGCACCAAGCTTTTTGACCGGCTTGGCCGCGACTCGCTGTTCAAGGGATTCGTGCAATACCTCGCAGTGCGCATTGCCGATCAACAGCAAGTCATTGCCGATCTGGTGACGGTGGATAGCGAGCAACGTCTGGGGAAGACATTGCTGCGATTAGCGCGAACCATGGGAAAAAAAGACCCGCGCAGCATTCGCATCGAACCAAGGATTTCGCACGAAGAATTGTCAGAGATGGTTGGTACGACACGCCCACGGATTAGTGCTTTTATGCAGCGATTTCGGAACCTGGGACTGATTGAGACAAACGAAGATCATTTCCTGGTGGTCAAGGAGCAGAAACTTAACGCGTACCTTGCACAGATCGCCTAAATTTTTTCACCTCAGCCTTTATCTCACTTTCTTATAGCTCGGAATTATCTTCTTGGCTGTCCCTTATTGAACAGCGCTGTATCTGCGGTCATGGCCTACTTACTGCGTATTCCGGTGATATGACACTGTGATACCCAAAGTAACAACCTGAGGTACAGTAATGAAAAAAATAATAGGGAATCAAATCAAAACAGCAATAACAATCTTTGGTCTGATCTTGGTGACTGCGATGTTCTCATCCAGCGTGCAAGCAGATAACTGGAATAAGCGAACCGTCGTGACGTTTAGTCAACCGGTCGAAGTTCCGGGAGGCGTTATCCTGCCGGCTGGCACATACGTCTTTGAATTGGTGGATTCGCTGGCTGATCGCCATATCGTGCGGATTTTCAACAAGGAGAGAGACCACGTTTATGCGACGATTCTTGCCATTCCGAATTGGCGATTGAATACAACTGACAAAACCGTGATGACGTTTGGGGAAAGAGCGGTTGGTTCGCCGGAAGCCATTCGTTCGTGGTTTTACCCCGGAGCCAATTCAGGTGAGGAATTTGTCTATCCCAAGAGAAGAGCTATGGAGTTGGCCAAGGTCACGAATATGCCTATTCTCGCGATGCCTTCCGAATTGGAAACGGCCATCGTTACCACGCCGGCAACAGTGAATGAAAAACCTGTTGAAGCTTTGAAGGAAGCGCCGATTACCGCAGTTAAACCAACTGGCGAAGAAGTGGAAGTCGCACAAGTCATTCCGACTCCGCCGGTTCAGGCAATGCCCGAAAATCAGGTGGCAAGGGACGATTCATCCAACAATGCCAGAAGCCTGCCCAGTACGGCCAGCACGTTGCCGCTGTTTGGTTTGATCGGGTTCTTGTTTTTAGGAATAGGTTGTGCGCTTTGGTTTGTTCCCAAGCGCTTTGTTTAAGCCAACCGAATTCTTGCTTTTGGAAATCGTGAGCCAGCAGTAGCTCGACATTTATGAAGGTGGGTAGGCGAGTCGGTTCTGTTTGAGCGGCATCCGGGAGGGCACTTCCAGATGCCGCTTCGGATTTTCCGAAGGGAGTGAGCCAATGGGACAGCCGTTACAATCGTTACAATTTCTAAAGCCAGTCACGGTGTTAATCCGCGTCAGCGTAGGGCTGTTTCTTTTGTTGTTACTTTCGAGTTTCGCCAAACCTTTGGGTACTCAGCAACCGCCTCGTCCAAATAGCCAGAGCGAAACTCAGGACACGATCAAAATTAATGTGGATTTGGTGGTTTTGCATGCCAGTGTGCAGGATCAAGATCGCCTTCCTGTTTCAGGGCTTAACAGGCAAGACTTTCAAGTTTATGAAGATGGAGTTCTTCAGCAAATTGAATCGTTCAGCCACGGAGACATTCCAGTTACGGTTGGTCTGGTGATTGACAATAGCGGCAGCATGCGACCGAAACGCACTGAAGTCATCGCAGCGGCACTGGCCTTTGCTCGTGCCAGCAACTCGAATGATCAGATGTTTGTGGTCAATTTCAACGAGCGCGTTTTTTTTGGCCTTCCGCCAGGTACTGCTTTTACAAACAGCGCGACTCAATTGGAAATTGGGCTGTCTCGATTTGCGGCGGAAGGCATGACGGCGCTTTATGACGCGACTGTCGCAGGGCTTGAGCATCTGAAGAAAGGAGATCGGGACAAAAAAGTATTGATCTTGATCAGCGATGGAGGAGACAACGCCAGCCGTCACAACATGGCCGGTGTTATGACGTTGGCAAAGCAGTCCGATGTCATCATTTACACCATAGGCATCTTTGATAATGACGATTTGGATCGAAATCCACGAGTGCTTAGGCAACTGGCAAAGGCTACGGGGGGAGAAGCCTTCTTGCCGGAGTCCATCAAAGAGATTATTCCCATTTGTGAGCGAATCGCGCGCGACATTCGCAACCAGTACACCTTCACCTATTCTCCAACGAATATAAAATACGACGGCAAATATCGAACCATTGATGTGAAAGCCAGCTTGCATGGAACCAGTCGATTGGTTGTCCGCACTCGTGCAGGTTACTTCGCGCCCTTGAAGCCATAGTTGGAAGTAAGGTCAAACTTGATGAGGTTCAGAACTAAATAACTGATGTATTTACCGATACCAATCAATCCGATTCTCGCTTGGAGTCGAAACATCTTTGTCATCATTGGCTTCCTTTTGTTGAGTTATACCGGTTACGTTCTGTTTGAAGCGCAACTCTATCAGGCTGATCAAACCCGGAAATTTGAGCAAGCGCTGAAGAATAAGAATATGGCGCATGCGGCAAACACAGGCCTTCCTGTCCGTGAAGGTTCTTCGTTGGGACAAATCAGGATCAGCCAAATCGGCCTGACGGCGATGATTCAGGAAGGCACCGGTGAAGAGACGCTTCAGCGAGCGGTGGGGCACGTTCAAGGCACTTCGCTACCGGGTCAGCACGGAAACATCGCACTGGCAGGACATCGGGACACATTTTTTAGAGGGTTACGCCAGATTCGTCTGGGTGATGAAATCACTTTGACGACTTTTAGTGGGTCTTATCGTTACCGTGTGGAATCCACTAAAGTGGTTGAGCCTGAGGAAACTGAAGTCCTGGATCCCGCTACTGATGACATTCTCACTTTGGTGACCTGTTACCCGTTCAACTTTGTAGGTTCTGCACCTAAAAGGTTTATTGTCCTTGCACGAAAGATTCTAATTTGATTCTCCAGACAGCCGGTTTCCGCACATTCCAGCCCGCCTGCTTCCTTCCATGTCTAATATTGAACAACTAATTATTTCCATTTGACCGATGATGCAGGCACTCGCTTTGTTGTGAGGAATGGTATCAGGAGAAATTTTTGACAACACCTAACGCAAATAATTCGATTAACCGCCTTGCATTCATCGGCAACTATATGCCGCGTCAGTGCGGCATCGCTACATTTACCACTGATTTATGTGAAGCGATTGCTGCCGAATACAGCGATCTGAGATGTATCGCCGTGCCTGTCAACGACACGAAATCCGGGTATGCCTATCCAAACCGTGTGCGTTTTGAACTGACAGAAAAAGACCTTGATTCGTATCGCCGCGCAGCTGATTTTCTAAACATCAACAACGTAGACCTGGTTTGCTTGCAACATGAATACGGCATTTATGGCGGCCGGGCGGGCAGCCATGTGCTGGCATTGATGCGCGAGCTGAACATGCCCATTGTCACCACGCTGCATACCATCTTGCGCGACCCGGATGCCGATCAGCGGCGTGTGTTGGAGCAAGTCGCGTGTCTGTCAGATCGCCTGGTCGTGATGAGCGAGCGCGGAGCAGAATTTCTCAGGGACGTTTATCACGTGCCTGCCGAAAAGATTGATTTCATCCCGCACGGCATTCCCGATTTGCCATTCGTTGATCCCAGCTTTCACAAGGACCTATTTGGTGTCGAAGGGAAAATCGTGTTGCTCAGCTTCGGATTGCTTTCCGCCAACAAAGGCATCGAAACGGTCATCAACGCTTTGCCTGCAATTTTGGAGCGCCATCCGAATGTGGTGTACATCGTTGTCGGGGCGACGCATCCGCATGTGTTGCGGCACGAAGGAGAAACGTACCGGTTATCGCTGCAATGGTTGGCACGTGAAAAAGGTGTTGAAGGAAACGTGATCTTCTACAACCGGTTTGTCAGTCTGGAAGAGTTGGTGCAGTTCATTGGCGCGGCAGATATTTACATCACTCCATACCTCAACGAAGTCCAGATCACGTCGGGCACACTGGCGTACACCGTCGGCGCCGGCAAAGCGGTTATTTCGACACCTTATTGGTATGCCGAAGAGATGTTGGCCGATGAACGCGGCGCGCTGGTTCCGTTCCGCGATCCGGTGGCGCTGGCCGAACAGGTTATTGATCTGCTCGACAACGAAGCCAAACGTCACGCCATGCGCAAGCGGGCTTATATGTTTGGGCGAGAGATGATTTGGCCTCAGGTCGCGCATCGTTATATGGAAAGCTTTGAACGCGCCCGCGCCGAACGCCGTCACCACAGTCAGCCCGGTCTGGCGGTCAAACCTTTGGATAAGCGTCCTGGTGAATTGCCGCCGCTTAAGCTCGATCATTTGCGCCGCATGACGGACGACACCGGCATGTTTCAGCACGCCATTTTTACGATTCCCAATTATCAGGAAGGGTACACGATTGACGACAATGCCCGCGCTTTGTTGGTGAGTGTGTTACTGGAAGAAATCGGCAACAGCGAAGCGGAAGAATTGGCGACGCGGTATTTAGCTTTTGTCTGGAATGCCTTCAACGCGAAGACAGGGCGCTTCCGCAATTTTATGGGCTATCAGCGCAACTGGCTGGAAGAAAGCGGCTCGGAAGATAGCCACGGCCGAACGCTGCTGGCGCTTGGAGCTGTTCTGGGCCGTTCCAATACTCCATCGCTGCAAAGCATGGCGGGCTGGGTTTTTGAACAGGCGTTGCCCGCAATTCTTGCAACACGAAGTCCGCGCGCATGGGCGTTTGCCTTGATCGGCATTCACGAATATCTGAAACGGTACACGGGAGATCGCAAGGCTGGCCGCGTGCAGGAAGATTTGGCTGCACGCTTGTTGACGCTCTACCAAAAGAATAATTCGGATGACTGGCATTGGTACGAATCAAAACTGACTTATTGCAATGCCATTCTGCCGCAAGCTTTATTGATTTGCGGCCAATCGTTGGCGAATCAGGCGATGACGGATGGAGGGCTGGAATCGCTTAACTGGCTAACGAAGTTGCAGCATTCAGGGACAGAAGCCAATTCAGAAGGAGGGCATTTTGTGCCCATCGGTTCCAACGGGTTTTACACGCGTGGCGGTGAACGTGCCCGTTTTGACCAGCAGCCTGTGGAATCTCAAGTGATGATTTCCAC
>DAOMFR010000124.1:0-12179 GCA_035429885.1 Blastocatellia bacterium | reverse complement strand
CAAGTATGCTGTGGTTTACACTGCTTATAGTCGCGACGGGCCAGGCGTGGCACTCGCCTTTACTGAAGACTTCCGCAGTTTCGAGCGATATGGAGTAATCATGCCGCCGGAAAATAAAGATGCGGCGTTGTTGCCGCATCGAATTGGTGGCAATTGGGCGTTGATCCATCGCCCGGTCAGTGCTCCGCGCGCGCATATGTGGATCAGTTATTCCCCAGATCTGCGTCATTGGGGCAGCCACAAATTGATGTTGGAAGCCCGGCGCGGTTCATGGTGGGATGCCAACAAGATTGGACTTTCACCTCCGCCAATTGAAACTCCGCTAGGTTGGTTGGTGATTTATCACGGTGTGAAACAAACAGCCGCCGGGTGCATTTACCGGCTTGGCCTTGCGCTGTTTGATTTGCACAGACCGGAACGTTGCATCAAACGCGCCGATGAATGGGTATTTGGCCCGGAAGAATCTTACGAACAGCATGGAGATGTCGGCAATGTTGTCTTTCCTTGCGGGTACACGATTGCCCCTGATGGCGATACGCTGAATCTGTATTACGGCGCGGCTGACACCAGCATTGGGCTGGCAACCGCCAGCATTGACGAATTGTTGGGCTGGCTAAGAAACCAGAACTGAAAACGGTATCAAGCAAAAACCTCTACACAACCTTACAGGCCGAACCTGTTCAATTTTAGACAGCAAGTCATCTCAACTCCGCCGATCATATAGGCCAAGTCCAAAAAAGCAGGCAGCAAACCTGTTACAGAAGAGCAATCAATCAAATGGAAGCGTGCAACTATGTCTAATGAATTCGTCGAACGAAACCAGCTCAAGGTTCAGCCTGAAACCGAAAAATTGAAGGCTGAAATCAATGTATTGGAAAGCTCCCTGGCTGAATTAGAGCGTGAGAACCTGCGTTCCTCACTTTTTATGCAAAAGCTGGGTCGAATTTTAGCATTTGGCGCTGCTGGGAAGCTGGAATGGGCCAGGTTCAAGCTGAATTTCAAGCGAGAACAATTGGATGAATTCAGAAACCCAGGAGCATCCGGAGTCATGGTGGCTGGCCAGTTGCGGACGCTTGGCGATGCCCGAGAAACCATGCGGCAGAAAATGGAGCGAATGATTGCAGAGAATCCGGCTGAGCTGGAACCGCATATCCGTCGCGTATACCAACCGCAAATTGATGCCGGGCGGTAAGCGCAACATCCAGATTGCGCGACAAGCTAAAGAAAAGAATTGAGGAGAGGATTATGGGAGAAACGATCAAATCAGGAGTTTTATTGATAGCCGATGGAGCCACTTTACCGGCATCCATGAGAATCGAAACCGAGCCGTATGCTTACGGGTGGAGGTTGGTCAAAAACTTTGACCTCAACGCGTTTAATCAAACCATCATTCAGGCGGGATGGAATTTTTTCTACATTGCGGGCGCAATTGAAACGAGCGTCTTTGGAAGCGACGAAAAGAAAACTACCCGCAAGGCTATCAAACAGGTCCTCGCCAAATTGAGGTCCAAAAGTTTCAACTGTCTGGAAATTACTGAGGTGATGACAAAACGGTCTTTAGGGATTCCTTATGTCAGTGTTTCCGCTCATTCCCGGCATATCCAGAAAAGCATCGTTCTCTTTGATGGCTGAAAGTTTGCTGAAGGAATTGTTGGCAGGCTGATTTTTAACAGCAGGCATTGGTTTGGAAGCGATGTCAAAAAAGAATGGCGACAGAGCCAAACACAATCGGGAAGACAAGAAGCGAAAAATAAAACGAAGGCTCATTCAAAGAGAGACAATCTCTTCGAATGGCAAGGCGACAGAGTCTTTGGCGGCAAATGCTGATCATTCTGTCACAAGTCGATTGCGGCAATTGACCCGCAACGATAAGGCGGAGGCGGCTGCCTTTGAAATTGTCGTTTATCGTTCCCAGCAAGGAGAGCAAAGTGATTAATACAACTGTTATTGCAATCGTAATTTTAGGGGCACTCGTTATGTCACCTTCGACCCAAGCACAAGACCTATCTCGTTATCGCGACTTCCAGTTCGGAATGGGTTTGCCTGCGGTGGCAAAACAAACCCGCATGAAAATTTCGGATGCGAAGCTTTTCCATAATCGTCCGGCGAAAATTCAGGAATTAGTGTGGGAAGCGTTAAGCTTCACCCATTCTTCACCGCAAACTGAATCCGTGAAAGACATCCAGTTCAGTTTTTACAATGGAGAGCTTTTTCGATTGGTGGTCATGTATAACCGTGAACGAATCGAAGGGATGACGGCTGAAGATCTTATCGCAGCCATTTCGGAGAAATATGGAACTGCTTCCCAGTCTACGTCTGAGATTACCCTTTCTTCGACGCAGTTATATGGCGACGGCGAAAAGCTGTATTCAAACCAGAAAGAAAAGATCATCGCGCAATGGGAAGACTCGCAGTATTCCTTCAACTTGTTTCAATCCTCAAATCAATCTACGTTTGGCTTGGTTGCGTATTCAAAACGGCTGAACACAGAAGCTCAGGCGGCCATTGCTGAAGCCATTCGATTGGACGAAGTCGAAGGGCCTCAAAGAGAGACTGCTCGTAAAAAGAAACAAGATGACGACACTCGTGTCCAACAAGAAAAAGCCAGGAAAGTGAACAAAGCGCCGTTTCGTCCCTAAACAGCTAACGTGGGAGTCTTACTGTTCGTGCGTTACTGGTACGCTAAAACTTGTTTGTCTTGTAATAACCGCTCGCGCAATTTTGAGTAGGAAACATCCTGCACCGCCAGCTTTCCGTCAATTGCCAGCACCGCAGCCGTCGCTGCCGACTGTCCCAGAATCATAAACACCGGTTCCATGCGAATGCTGCCGTAAGCAATGTGCGAACTCGATACGGCCACAGGCACGAGCAAATTATCGGCTTGGCCTCGTTGAGGAACGATTGAGCCATACGCAATCTGGTAAGGGCCATTGGTCGAAACGCCAATGTCGCCTTCGTTTTGGACATAGGCGTCTTTGCCCGTGCCGATGATGTAGCGTTGGATGTTGTGGGAGTCTATGCCGTACGAACCCATTCCCACCGAATCCGGCGTCGGACGTTTTTTCAGCAATTCGTTTTCGGTCATGACATACGCGCCGAGCATGCGCCGGGCTTCGCGAACGTAAATCTGATGAGGCCAATGGCCGTTGTCCTGAAATTCATCGCGCGCCAATCCCCAATTGCGAAATTCGCGTTGCACATCCGCAGGGATGCGCGGATCGTTGGCGATGAAATACAGCCAGCCTTTTTGGTATTGCTCGTGTTCGCCGATGATGGCGCGGCGGCGTTCGTAACTGGCATCGGGGTAATCGTAATTCATGCCGATGTTATCGGTGCTGAACGGGCCGTGGTTGTTGGTGTCGGTTTTGCGATTGGGAATGCGGTCGAACTTTTGGAATGTCTCGCGCCAACCCGCCTGAAAAATTCGCAACAACAATTCGTACTGACTGGGGTCGTAGCCCGCCGGTTTTGGGAAGGGAACGCGATTGTCGGCGTGGTCGGTCAGACACATGCGAAAGCAATACGCTTGGATTTTCTTGTCTGCTGCGCCGTATGCGCCCGGCGGAGCTGTTGAAATGCGAGGCAGCACGCCGCTCGTTGGATCGCCAGGAACCCTGTACGGGCTGATCTTGTCTTTGACCGCGCCGAAATGATGCCGATGGTGCAACACGCCGGTTTGCACGCCTGCCCATTGTTCGCCGTAGTGATCTTTGGATTCGCGGCCCACGTGATATTTGACGCCCGCCGCCGCCATCAAATCGCCTTCGTAGGTGGCGTCAATGAACATCTTGGCGGCGTAGGTTTTTCCGCTCAAGGTGCTGATCGAAATGATGCGCGCGCCTTGTTTGCGAACGCCGGTTTTGCGATTCAGCCATTCGTTGCGAACGACAGGGATTTTGTATTCGCGGATCAAATCTTCAAACACCTGTTCGGCGATGTGCGGTTCGAAAATCCACATCGTGCGGTTTTCGCCATCCAGCGCGACAGTGCCCTGGCCCTTGTTGCCGAATTGTTCGGGACGTTCCCATTTCCAGGTTTCGGACTTCTGATAGTACTGATAAACGCGATGATAAAACTCGCGCGCCAGTCCGCCGATGACGGCTTTGTTGCCTGTGTCGGTAAAGCCCAGACCGCCGCTGGAAAGTCCACCCAAATGTTTGTCGGGCGAAACGATGATGACGGATTTGCCCATTTGTTTGGCTTGCACCGCAGCCGTGACCGCGGCGGCGGTTCCGCCGTAAATGCATAGATCGTATTCAGCGGCGGCTTCGCCATGAAAGGGCAACATAGAAGCTGCGCTCACGGTTCCCAAAAAGTTGCGTCGTGAAATGGTCTTGTTGTGGAAGCTCATCGAGTGTTCTCTGGTTGTTTCCATTCAAATACAGCGCCCAAACGTTTCAGCTTGTCGCTCAATTGGTGTGTGTTGATGTCTTGAATGGCGGTTCTGGTTTCAATCGCGAGTTTTGCGGCGACGCCCGCAGCTTGGCCGATCATCATGTATTGCGGTTCCATGCGCAGCGTCGAATACGTGACGTGGCTGGCCGAAAAACAGACCGGCACAAACAGGTTGGTCGCTTCGGATTTTTTGGGCAACAACACGCGATACGGAATTTGATAGGGCCTGACGGCGACTTCCATGTTGCCTTCGTTTTGCGCGTTGCCTTCGGGCGTGACGTATCGTTGCACGTTATGCGAATCGCTGTTGTACGACCCCATCGCAATCGCGTCGGGTTTGGTCAATTCGGTTTGAATGTCTTTTTGCGTGACGACGAAATCGCCGACCATGCGCCGGGCTTCGCGGATATAAAGCTGATACGGCCAGTGGTGGTTATCCGTGAATTCATCTTTGGCCAGGCCGAATTGGGCCAGCTCGGTTTGAGTTTCTTTCGGAACGCGCGGGTCGTTTTGCAAAAAGTAAAACAGTTCTTCGGTGTAGCGTTTGTGATCCGCCCAAATTACCGCGCGGTGTTTGTAACTGGCGTTGGGATAGTCCCAGCTTTTGCCGATGTAATCGGTCGAAAAGGCTCCGCGATTGTTGAAGTCCCATTTTTGCGTTCCCGCAATTTGCGCTGGCAACAGGATTTCATTCATGCGAGGCGCGCGCCCTTTTTCTTTGACCAATCCTTGCAACCAGCGCGCGGCCAGTTCAAATCGTTTGGGATCATATCCAGCGGGTTTTGCGAACGGAATACGATTGGCCGGGTCATTGGTCAAAATCATGCGGAAGTTATATGCCTGCACCTTGCGGTCGCCTGCGCCAATGTCTCCGCGTGGTTCGCGTTGAATTTCCGGCAACAGCCGTTTGGTTTCGTCATAAGCCGACACCGCAAAATCGAATTGATGATTGCGATCTTTGGGACGGACTCCGGCCAGCGATTCACCATATTGCGCGGCGGATTCGCGGCCCCAGGTAAAGCTAATGCCTGCTTGCGCCATCAAATCGCCTTCATAGCTGGCGTCGGCAAAGATCGCTCCGCGAAACCGCGTGCCGTTTTCCATCGTGATTTCCGTAATGCGCGCGCCCTGTTTTTTGACGCCGCCGGTTTCTTTCAACCGATGCTTCAACAAGACCGTGATGGTTTTTGCTTCGGCAATCATTTCGTTGAGGATTGTTTCAGCCACGTGCGGTTCGGGCATCCATTCGATGTCGCGTCCGTATTTCTTGCCGGCGCGTTGATAAAATTCCAGAGCGATGCCGCCAATGACTTCTTTCTTGCCAAAATCAGTGCGGCTCAATCCGCCCGTGACCATCCCGCCCAAATGGCGAGACGGTTCCAGCAAGACGACCGCCAATCCTTCGCGTGCAGCAGCGACGGCGGTCATCACGCCGCCTGCGGTGCCGCCGTATACCACCAAATCAAATTGTTTGGCCGTTTGAGCTGGAATTCCTGGCACAAGGATCACCAGCAACAAGCCAATCAAAAGACAGCGTTGCATAACAAGTTCCTTTAAAGGGTAGGGAATGACGCCAAGGCTAAAGCCATTCGGAATTGACCGTGGAATAGCCACAACCTTGCGTGAAAGCGATGCATTTGACGCCATTCTTGACACTGCTTGCAAGCGGTCGCTATAGTCCAAGCCATGCCTTATCCATTACAAACAAATAGCAATTCGCGCGGCAGCCGACCACAGATTCGCAGCACGACAATTCTGGCGGTGCGCCGTGATGGCAAAGTCGTCATTGCCGGAGACGGGCAGGTGACGATGGGCGATACGATTATGAAATCCGGTGCGCGCAAAGTCCGCCGTTTGTATGGTGACAAAGTTCTGGCCGGGTTTGCCGGAGCCAGCGCGGATGCGTTCGCGCTCTTTCAACGGTTTGAAACCAAGCTGGAACAGTTTCATGGTCAATTGAACCGCGCTGCCGTTGAACTGGCCAAGGATTGGCGCACCGACAAAATGATGCGAAATTTGGAAGCTTTGCTGCTGGTGTCTGATCCGACCAGCACATTGGTTATCGGCGGCAACGGCGATGTGATTGAACCGGATGATGGGATTGTCAGCATCGGTTCGGGCGGCCCTTATGCGCTGGCGGCGGCTCGCGCATTGGCGCGCAACACGGAACTCAACGCAAGGCAGATCGCCGAAGAAGCGATGAAAATCGCGGGCGAAATTTGCATTTACAGCAATTCAAATCTAGTTATTGAGGAGCTCTGATACTGGTGGTCAGTGACCAGTGGGTGGGAACGGCTTACAAACTGTTGCCACCCACTGGTCACTGACCACCAACCACCGAAGTTATGGTTGTTTATCTCAAAGGTGATCTGGAAGAACCGGGCGGTTTGGACACATTGACGCCGCGTCAGATTGTGACCGAACTGGACAAACACGTCGTTGGGCAAAACGCCGCCAAACGGGCGGTGGCTGTTGCGTTGCGCAATCGCGTTCGCCGGCAGAAATTGCCGCCGGAAATGGCGCAGGACGTGATGCCAAAAAACATCATCATGATCGGTTCGACTGGCGTTGGAAAAACGGAAATTGCTCGGCGATTGGCTCGGCTGTCATCGTCGCCATTTTTGAAAGTCGAAGCGTCGAAGTTTACAGAAGTCGGGTACGTCGGACGTGACGTCGAATCCATGATTCGGGATCTGGCGGAAATCAGCGTTGATTTAGTCCGCGAAGAAAAGATCACTGAAATAGAAGACAAAGCGGCTCAGAATGTCGAAGAGCGAATTCTGGATTTGCTGTTGCCGCCGAGCAAAGCCACTTCGGTTGTGTCTCTGGATTCGGCGATTGACCAGATCGAAGACACACCGACCGCCGCTCAAGACACCTACAATCGCACCCGTGAAAAACTGCGCCAGCAGTTCCGCGAAGGTCGTCTGGACAATCGCATTGTCGAATTGGAAGTCCGCGAACGGAACTTTCCTTCCTTCGAAATCATCACGAATCAGGGCGTCGAAGAAATGGACGTCAACCTGAAAGACATGATGCCGGGCCTGTTCGGCGGGAAAACCAAAACGCGCAAGATGACGGTCGGCGAAGCCACCGAATATCTGATGTCCGAAGAAGAACAGAAGCTGATTGATATGGACGCCGTGGCGCGTGTTGCGCTGGAGCGAGTGGAATCGTCCGGCATCATCTTCCTGGATGAAATTGACAAGATTGCCGGACGCGAAGGCGGCCACGGCCCGGACGTTTCGCGCGAAGGCGTGCAGCGCGATATTTTGCCGATTGTCGAAGGCACGACGGTCAACACCAAATACGGAATGGTTCGCACGGATCACATTCTGTTCATCGCCGCCGGAGCCTTTCACGTTTCTAAACCGTCAGACTTGATTCCGGAACTGCAAGGCCGGTTTCCGATTCGCGTCGAATTGCAGCCGTTAACCATAGATGATTTCAAACGTATTCTGACTGAACCCAAAAATGCGTTGATCAAACAATACAAAGCCTTGCTGGAAACCGAAGGCATTCAATTGGACATCACCGAAGACGCGATTGACGAATTGGCAAACTTTGCGTTCAAGGTTAACGAAACCACTGAAGACATTGGCGCTCGCCGGTTGCACACGATTTTGGAAAAAGTGCTCGACGAAATTTCCTTTGAAGGCCCGGACTTGGTGGAAAAGCATCAGGTCATTGATGCCGCTTATGTCCAAAGAATGCTCACAGACATTGTCAAGAATGAAGACCTCAGCAGATACATTCTCTAAAAGGAGTTGGCAGTTGGGAGTCGGTTGTTGGGTAGCAAAGCGGAGGCTTTTCGCTGCTATCTACTGCCTGCTGACTACTGTCTTCCTCCTTGCAGGATGCGGCAAAATTGGCGATCCGCTGCCACCGATTCCGCGTGCTCCGCTGGTGATTGAAGACTTGAAAGTTGCTCAACAGGGGACGGATCTGATTCTGAGCTTTCCGCTGGTGCGAAATGCCCGCGCGACCAAGCTGCAACGAATTGAGATTTACCGGCTGGTGGAATCGGCCAGTGATCCGCAGGGCGTCACCGTTGAAAGCTTTTCTGCACGCGCCAACCTGATTAGCTCGATAGATCAAATCCCGGAAAAAAGCTCGACCATCACATTCCGAGATGCGCTTGATCTGAAAAGCAATGCGCGAAATCAACGGTATCGGTACTCGATTCGGCTGGTTAATCAGGCTGGACAAGCGGCAGACTTTTCCAACTACGCCGTCATTGTGCCGCTGATTGATCTGGCGCTGCCCCCGACGGGCTTGAGCGCCACACAGCAGGAAAAGCAGATTGATCTGAAATGGTCAGCACCCGCCGCCAACGAAAGCGGAACCGCTCCGGCCAACGTTGCGGCTTACAACCTTTATCGTCGCACCGGCGATTCGGTCGTCAAACTCAATGCTCAGCCGCTGACTGAACCGCGCTTCACGGATCGCAACTTTGTATTTGGTGCAAACTATCAATACACGATTCGCGCGTTGTCGCTGCTGCCCGGCAGCGCAACGCTGGCCACGGCGATTGAAAGCAACGAAAGCACGCCGCTCGTTCACACGCCGAAAGACACCTTCCCGCCCGCCGTTCCTGGCCCAGTGACGATTGCTTCCATCGGAGGCATCGTCAGTTTGTTCTGGCCGCTCAACCAGGAAACGGATGTCGCCGGATACAACATTTACCGCGCCGAATCCGAACAAGCTCCGCCAGCGCAATGGACCAAACTCAATGCGCAGCTTCACAAATCGGCTTCCTTCCGTGATGACCGTGTGCAAGTGGGTAAAGCCTATTTTTACCAAATTTCTGCCGTGGATATTTACGGCAACGAAAGCGCACGCTCTGCTGTCGTTAGCGAAACAGTCAATCCGTGATCAATTCGTTGACTAAATTTAGCCTGCTCCCTATGCTTTGCGCGTTTTCAGTTGTCTCCGCCGCAAACTAGGAGGATGCAAGGTTTTTGATGTCAGCGCCAGCTTTACCACCAACTTCTCCGGACGTCACACAGCTTTTGCGGAACTGGCAAGGCGGGGACCAAGCAGCCCGCGATCAATTGCTGGGAATTGTGTACGATGAGTTGCGCCGCCAAGCCGCGCGGTATTTGCGGCGCGAACGGCCTGACCACACCTTGCAACCCACCGCGCTGGTTCACGAAGCATATTTACAACTGATTGATCAAAGTCGTGTGAGCTGGGAAAATCGTGCGCATTTTTTTGGCGCGGCCGCCAGATTAATGCGGCGAGTTCTCGTGGATCACGCGCGCGCTCATCAGGCAGAAAAGCGCGGCAGCGGCGAAGAAAAACTGGCGTTGGACGAAGCGATTGCGGTGCCGGAAAGCAAAGACTTGAATATTTTGGCGCTCAACGACGCGCTTGAAGAGTTGGCGCGGCTGGACGAACAACAAAGCCGGATTGTTGAGTTGCGGTATTTCGGCGGGCTTTCAATTGAAGAAACCGCAACGATAACGGGCGTTTCTCCCGCGACCGTCAAGCGCGAATGGGCAATGGCAAAAGTCTGGCTGCACAATCAGATCAAACGAACTTCCGCCAACTGAATCCAAAACAACAGTGTAACAACCAACCCAGTGCCGAGGTTTTTCTATGACTCCGGAACGGTATCAACAGGTCAAACAGGTTTATCTGGAAGCGATTGACCGCAATCCGGGGGATCGTTCCGCCTGGCTGGCGCAACGCTGTGGAGCGGACGAAGCTTTGCGTCTCGAAGTCGAAGCCTTGCTTAACGAATCTGCTGAAACGGCTCCGTTTCTGGAAACGCCTCCGCCGTTGCCGGACTTTCCGGTGCTTCCCAAACGCAAAGCCGCAGATGAACTGATCGGCCAGCGCATCGGCACATACAAAATTCTTCGGGAAATCGGGCAAGGCGGAATGGGCGCGGTTTATCTGGCGGAGCGTGCCGACGAGCAATTCAGAAAGCGCGTGGCGTTGAAGCTGGTCAAACGCGGAATGGACACCGAAGAAATCCTTTCGCGTTTTCGTCACGAGCGCCAGATTCTGGCCAGTTTGGATCATCCCAACATCGCGCGGTTGATTGACGGAGGCACGACCGAAGACGGCTTGCCGTATTTCGTCATGGAATTTATCGAAGGCCAGCCGATTGATCTTTACTGTTCAACTCAAAAACTTGGCACGAACGAACGTTTGAATCTTTTCCGAACCGTGTGCAACGCCGTCCATTACGCTCACCAAAACCTGGTGGTTCACCGCGATTTGAAACCGTCGAACATTCTGGTGACTGCGGATGGCACGGTGAAGTTGTTGGATTTTGGCATTGCTAAAATCCTCAACCCTGATTTGTTTCCTGAGACAGTGTTGCCTACTAAAACCTGGGAACGCCCAATGACTCCGGCTTATGCCAGCCCGGAACAGGTGCGCGGCCAAGCGATTACCACAGCCAGCGACGTTTATGCGCTTGGAGTAATTTTGTATGAACTGTTGACCGGGCAGCGGCCTTACCAATTCAAAGGCTACGCGCCGCACGAAATCGCCAAAGTCGTTTGCGAAACCGAACCTGACAAACCCAGCACCGCCGTTGTTCGAGTTATAACCGTTGACGACACAGTCGGAAATGCTGCAACAGCGGAGGCCGACAAGTTGCGAAGGCAGTTGAAAGGTGATCTGGACAATATAGTTTTGATGGCGTTGCGCAAAGAAGCTCTGCGGCGATACGCTTCGGTTGAACAGTTTTCAGAAGACATTCGCCGTCATCTGGACGGTTTGCCGGTCATCGCGCGCGAAGACACGTTTCGATATCGGACCGAGAAGTTCATTGCCCGAAACCGGCTGGCTGTCGCAGCGGCGGCAGTGTTTGCATTGTTGTTGGCCGGATTTCTGACCATGACGCTGGTGCAATCTGCGCGGGTGGCCCGTGAACGTGACCGCGCCGAGCGCGAGCGCGTGAAAGCTGAAAAAGTGTCGAGCTTTCTGGTGGATTTGTTCAAGGTCAGCGATCCCGATAAGGCGCGCGGCGCTCAGATCACTGCGCGCGAAGTGCTTGACAAAGGCGCGGATAAAATTCGCGCGGAGTTGAAAGACCAGCCTGAAACGCAGGCGACGCTGTTACACGCCGTCGGCGAGGTTTATTACAGCATGGGCTTGTATGAACGCTCCGCCGCTTTGCTGGAAGAAGCGGTGCAACTGCGCCGCCAAACTCTTGGCAACGATCATCCTGATTTGGCGCGTTCGCTGACCGCGTTGGCACAGTCCGCTTTTGATTTGGGGCAAAACGACCGAACAGAAACTCTTACGCGCGAAGCCCTCGCCATTCGCCGCAAAGCCTTTGGCAACGAACACCGCGAAGTCGCCGAAAACATAAATGATTTGGCGCTGTTGACCAAACTCAAAGGGGACTTTGCCGCTGCTGAGCCGCTTTATCGTGAAGCGATAGCCGTGCAACGCAAGCTCTCAGGCAATGATTCGTTGGATGTCGCTACGCCGCTGCACAACCTGGGCGTGCTATTGTCAGACAAGAAAGACTTCGTGGGAGCCGAAGCCGCCGAGCGCGAAGCCCTCGAAATTCGCCGCAAACGACTCGGGCCAGACGCGCCTGACGTAGCGATGACGATGCATAACCTCGCTTCGATGTTGCGCAACAAAGGCGACATTGCTGGCGCTGAACAAACCTTGCGCGACACGCTAGCGTTGCGGCGCAAGATTTATCCTGAAGCCCATCCGCAAACGGCACTCACCTTGCACAACCTCGGCACGTTGCTGCGCGACCAGCAGCGATATGCTGAAGCTGAAACCTATTTGCGCGAAGCCCTCGC
>DAOMFR010000123.1:0-22015 GCA_035429885.1 Blastocatellia bacterium | reverse complement strand
TGTCGCCCGGTCCTTGCACGCCGAACGAAGCGGGAATCACGCTGGATGTGATTCGTCACTTTGCGGGCAAGCTGCCGCTGCTGGGAGTTTGTCTCGGCCATCAGGCGATGGGCCAAGCCTTTGGCGGAGACGTCATTCGCGCGCCGTATCTGATGCACGGCAAAACCAGCCAGATTCTGCACGACGGCAAAACCATTTTTGAAGGCATCGGCAATCCGTTCACGGCGACGCGCTACCATTCTTTGATTGTCGAACGCAGCAGCATTCCTGCGACGCTGGAAATTACCGCGACGACTTCGGACGGGTTGGTGATGGGATTGCGGCACAAGGAATTCCCCGCTTGCGAAGGCGTGCAGTTCCATCCCGAATCCATTATGACAACCGAAGGCAAAAAGCTGCTGGCCAACTTCTTGAAACTGAATTGATTTCCGAACTTCTCAACAAACTGATTTCCAAGCGCGATCTGACTCAAGTGGAAGCCTCAGCCTTGCTTGACGCGATGCTGGGGGACAACACGACCGATGCGCAGATTGCCGCATCGCTGGTTGCTCTGGCGGCCAAAGGGGAAACCGAGAAAGAGTTGGCAGGATTTGCCGAAACCATGCGCGCTCGTAGCGCTCGAATTGCGACGAAGCATTCCGTTTTTGTGGATACCTGCGGCACAGGCGGCAGCACAGCGAAAACCTTCAATGTTTCAACGGCAGCGGCATTTGTGGTGGCGGCAGCAGGATTGCCCGTCGCCAAACACGGCAACGTTGGCGTCACCAGCAAATCGGGCAGCGCAGACGTGCTGCGCGTTTTAGGCGTAAACGTGAATCTTCCGCCTCAACGTGTGGCGGAAATCTTTGACGAAATCGGCGTGTGTTTTATGTTCGCGCCGCTGCATCACGCTGCAACGAAACGTGTCGCGTTGATTCGCCGTGAACTTGGCGTGCGAACGATTTTCAACTTGCTAGGACCGTTGACCAATCCGGCAGGCGCGCCGTTTCAAGTTCTGGGCGTTTCATCCGAACCCGGTTGCGAAAAAGTTGCAAACGCATTGTCACGGCTGGGAATTCAGCGCGCCTGGGTAGTTCGTGGTGCAGACGGATTGGACGAGATCACGCTGACAGGCAAAACCATTGTCCACGAAGCGACGACCGAAGGTGTTCGCCGCTTTGAAATTTCGCCGGAAGATTTCGGCTTGCGGCAAGCTCCGCTGGCTGGTTTGCTGGGCGGAAGCGCCGAAGAAAATGCCGCGACGATTCGCGCAGTGCTTTCCGGCGAACGAAACGATTCTGCCCGAGATCTGGTGCTGATTAACGCGGCGGCTTCGCTGTTGGTCGCTGGTCAGGCTGAAGATTTGCCGGCTGCAACTGAACGAGCAGCACAGGTTTTATCTAACGGCGAAGCTTTGGCAAAGCTCAATTCGTTACAGCGCTTAAGCAATTTGAGTGTTCAAGAATGAATGCTGATTTCCCCAAGACTGAATTCGATCTCCCAGATATTTTCTCCAAGAAATAAACACAAACTTCACATAACGGAGGATAGTTAATGCGTAAGCTAAGTTTTGGAATTTTTCTGTTTCTGGTTACTTTGACTTCTTTCTCAATGGCGAATGCCCAGACGAAAGTTGCCGAAGGCTCAAAGATTTTTGTGGCTCCAATGGACGGCGAATTTAACGATTTGTTGGCGACAGAAATCGTTAAACGTAAATTGCCGGTCAGTGTCGTGACCGATGAAATGGCTGCCGATTTCATCATCAGCGGCAAAGTCACCAAGTCCGGCGACAAGTGGTATAACTCTGCGCTTGGCGGTAAAGATAACGCCGAAGGTTCTGTTCGTTTGATCAGCGTCAAAGACAAGTCCATTGTCTGGGTCGGTGAAGCGGGTGATAAGGGCGTTCTGTGGGGAAGCCTGAGCCGCAGCGGCAAAGGCAAACTGGCAGAACGTTTGGTTGCCAAAATGAAAAAAGACCTTTTCAGCGGCAAATAATTCTTAAGCAAAAGGAAAAGCCGGGGGCAGGTTTCGGCCAGCTCTCCGGCTTTCAATTCTATGAGCGACATTCTGGAAAAAATCGTTGTCCGCAAACGAGAGCGGTTGGAAGAATCGAAGCGACGCGTTCCATTACGGGAGCTTACTGCATCGATGCCAACGGTTGGCGGCAATGGGATTATGATCCCAGCTTTGCGTAGGGATGGCGTCAATGTCATTGCTGAAATCAAGCGCCGTTCGCCATCCAAAGGCGTCATTCGCGAAAACTTCGATCCAGTCAACATTGCTCGGAATTACACGGCAGGCGGAGCGGCGGCGATTTCCTGTTTGACCGAAGAGGATTTTTTTGACGGTTCGCTGGATTACCTGCGCGCGGTGCGCAACGTGTCTCCGCTGCCGATTCTGCGCAAAGATTTCATCTTCGACGAATATCAGGTGTACGAAGCCGTTTACGCCAAAGCCGATGCCATTTTACTGATTGCCGCCATGCTGGATGGAGAGCAGTTCAATGATTTGCTGCAACTGGCTTATGGGCTGGGGTTGGATGCGTTGGTCGAAATCCACGACCGCGAAGAAATGGAAAAGGTAATGCGCTACGACGTGCGCTTGCTTGGCATCAACAATCGCAATTTGCGGACGTTTGAAACCAGGTTGGAAACTTCGCTGGAGCTGGCGGCGGAACTGCCCAAATCCATCACGCTGGTCAGCGAAAGCGGTATTCGGACTCGCGAGGACATTGACCAGCTGCGTGCGGCGGGCTTCCACGCGTTTTTGATCGGCGAAGAATTGATGCGCGCAGAAGATGAAGCCTCGGCATTGAAAGCGTTGGTGTCTTGATGGGATTGGTGAAGCTGAAAGTTTGCGGAATCACTTCGCTCGAAGATGCACGCGAGGCCATTGGTTGCGGCGCGGAGTTTTTGGGCTTCAACTTTTACCGCAAAAGCCCGCGCTATATTTCGCCGGAAGCTGCGCGAACGATCATCGAACAATTGCCGAGCGGCGTGACGACCGTCGGCATTTTCGTCAATGAAGCTCAGCCGCATGATGTGCTGGAAATTCTGAAAGTTAGCGGCGTGCAGTTCGCCCAACTTCACGGAGATGAAGACGCGACTTACTGCGAGGCTGTCGGGGCCGAGCGCGTGATCAAAGCCCTGCGCGTTGGCGAAGGTTTCGATGTGCAGCAGATTCTGAGTTACCCGGCGTGGGCGATCTTACTGGATGCGTTCGACAAGAATTTGTACGGCGGCACAGGCAAGACGGCGAACTGGGATGTGGCGCGTGAAGCGGCAAAATTGACTCGGCTGTTTTTGGCGGGCGGCTTGTCGCCGGAAAACATTGCCGAAGCGATTCAAATAGTCGAACCGTTTGCAGTGGATGTGAATAGCGGCGTCGAAAGTGCGCCGGGAGTCAAAGACTTCGCCAGATTGAAACAATTGAAAGAGGAGATGGGGAGAACCAGATGAACTATTCTGCTTTGCCGGATTCAACCGGGCACTTCGGTCCTTACGGTGGCAGCTTCGTGCCGGAAACGTTGATGTATGCGTTAGATGAATTGAAAACCGCGTATGCTGTGGCCAAAGACGACCCAGCGTTTCAGGAAGAATTTCATCGTTTGCTGCGGGATTTTGTCGGTCGGCCTACGCCGATCACCTTTGCCGAACGGCTGACCAGCCATCTGGGTGGCGCGCAGATTTACTTGAAACGCGAAGACTTGAACCACACCGGTGCTCACAAGATCAACAACGCTCTTGGGCAAATCCTGCTAGCCAGGAGAATGGGCAAACGCCGCATCATCGCCGAAACCGGAGCCGGTCAGCATGGTGTCGCGACGGCGACGGTTTGCGCGTGGGCGGGGCTTGAGTGCGTCGTATACATGGGAACCGAAGACATGCGGCGGCAAGCGCTGAATGTCTTTCGCATGCGATTGCTCGGTGCGGAAGTGCGGGGCGTGGAATCCGGCAGCAAGACTTTGAAAGACGCGATCAACGAAGCTCTGCGCGATTGGGTGACGAATGTCGGCGACACACATTACCTGCTGGGTTCGGTGTTGGGGCCGCATCCGTATCCGATGATGGTGCGGGATTTTCAGAGCGTGATTGGCCGCGAAGCTCGCCAGCAGATGCTGGAACGAACGGGACGCCTGCCGGATTACCTGGTGGCTTGCGTCGGCGGCGGCAGCAACGCGATGGGATTGTTTTACGATTTCCTGAATGACGAATCGGTCAAAATGATTGGTGTCGAAGCGGGCGGTCGCGGGCTTTCGTTGGGCGAACACGCTTCGCGGTTTCTGGAAGAAGGCGGCGGACGCATTGGTGTCTTACAAGGCACGCGGAGTTACGTGCTGCAAGATGATCGCGGTCAGATCGCCCTGACGCATTCGATTTCCGCTGGTTTGGATTACGCCAGTGTTGGGCCGGAGCATTCTTATCTTCACGATTCAAAACGCGCTGAGTATGTGTTTGCCAATGACGATGAAGCTCTGGCAGGGTTTCAATTATTGGCGAAGCTGGAAGGCATCATCCCGGCGCTTGAGTCTTCGCATGCGATTGCCGAAGTGGTGAAACTGGCTCCGCGTTTGTCGGCGGAGCAGATCATTCTGGTCAATCTTTCCGGTCGCGGCGACAAAGACGTTCACACAGTCGCGGACGCTTTGAACGAGAAATTGTGATGGCCGAACAGGCAATCAGAGCCGACGATTTAATGGCGGAAGTTAAGGAAAAGATGGGCGAACAGCTCATCTCCATAATTTATCGCGACCGGGTTCGCTCCATCAGAACGCGAAGTTACCATCTCAATGCGACAGCGAAAAAACCTGATGTTGAAGTCATGCACACGCTGTTGGGAATCGAGCTGAAGATCGGCAAACGGCGATTGGCTTGCCCCGATTTGGCTACGGCGCGTTATTTGTCTGTGTTTGCACGGCTGGGAGTTTCGGCGGTCGCCGTGCCTTACGACATTACAAAGATTTCGCGGCTTGCGGATGATTTGGAATCGGCTTGGTTCCGCATGAAAATGTTGGTGGAGCATCTGGCCGCCGGACGCAGTGAGCGATTTCGCAACAAAGTCGTCAACAGCTTGATTGCTGATCAGCGGGCAACCGTGACGGAGCTTGGGGCTGGCCCGGCGATTCCCGAATTCAATCAAAACACCAAGCAGCGAAAGCAGAAAATCTGAGGTTTGAAGATGAAGCGGCTAATCAGACACTCTTTGTTCGTCGTGGGAATTATGATGGCATTTCGCTGGCCTTTAGCTTCGGCGCAACTGCCAACGGAGCCCACCTTGGAGCAGATCAAAGCAGAAAAGTTCATTACACTAACGATGAACGGAAAGAAGGTCGAGCTAAACAAACTGCTTGGAGAAGGGAAGCCGGTCGTATTGGACATTTGGGCGACGTGGTGTGGGCCTTGCCGTCAGGAAATTCCGCATTTAGTCGAACTGGCCGCTCAACATAAAAAGGATGGGCTGATTGTGATCGGATTGACTATTGAAGATTCCAATACTCAACGGGAAAGGGTGAAGGACTTTGTCAAAGAATTTGGCATGAACTATCACGTTGGGTTCGCTTCCGAACAGCTTTATCGGTCGTTTAACGGTGGTTCGCCTGCGATGAGGATTCCTCAGACATTTATTTTTGGCCAGGACGGTAAGTTGGTGAAACGGTTGATCGGATACAACAACCAACTTGGCCGGCAAATGTTGACATCGGCGGTTGCCGAAGCCATCGGCGGAGCCAAAACGAATAGCCCCAGTCAGGAAAATTAAAATGGCGAACAAACCGATGGTTGTTTTTCGTTAAAAGGGCAGGCTATCATAAGCTTCGTTCGTTGCTGGCTTAACTCAAAAGTCTTCGTCCCAACCACGAATGCGAACGAATAACTTCTCGACAAGGCAGACACTTCATGATGTTTCAACAAACCTTTTTACCTCACACATTGCTCAGATACGTTGTTTTGCTGGCAATGGTTTTTCTCTCAGCTTGTTCTGGCGGAAGCGTGGTCAGTAATTCGGCTAATACAAGCAATTACAAGCCTCCAGCAGCATTGCGAGGGAAGCTTGATGCTAAAGTGAATGACATAATGTTGCCGATGTTAAATGGCAA
Organism: Blastocatellia bacterium; assembly: GCA_035429885.1. Lineage (GTDB taxonomy): Bacteria > Acidobacteriota > Blastocatellia > RBC074 > RBC074 > RBC074. Next base: position 15,942 of record DAOMFR010000123.1, on the reverse strand, counting down.
CAACATTAAGTTCAGTGAGCTGGTTGGCAGCAACAAGGTGGTTTTGGTGAATTTCTGGGCGACGTGGTGTGGCCCTTGCCGTCGCGAAATTCCTGATCTGATCGCGTTGCATAAACAGTTTAAAGACAAAGGCGTTGAAATTGTTGGGTTGACAGTTGAAGACCCACAAATGGAACGCGGCCGAGTCGAAATGTTCGTGCAGCAGTTTTCTATGAGTTACCGTGTCGGCTTTTCTTCGCGAGATATGTTCGGATTTTTCAATATTGCCAATGGCGGAGACCCACGCATGCCGATTCCGCAGACGTTCATTTTCGGCAAAAATGGCAAAGTGTTGGATAGTCTGCCGGGATTACGTCCCGACTTCCGCATTTGGGCTGAAGGCGCGATCAATTACGCGCTCAGTTCGACATAATTTTTCAACGCCCCTCTTTCCTCAACTAACCAAAAGATTTGCGATTTGGAGGTAGAAATTTGTTTATGCGTTATCGTCAATTTACATGCCTTTCAGTTTTAATCCTCAGCGGTTTGATCAGCCAGCCTCTTTTCAGGGCAGGGGCGCAACAGAAACCGGGCGAAAAGGCTGCTCAAACTCAAGAAGACCCTGTGGCCATAACAGCCAGAACCAAGGTCGAAAAAACGTTCGAAACCAAAACCATCACACCCGAAGATTTTGGCAATTTTCGGTTTCCGGTTATCAACAACAAAGGTGACATTGCCTTTCTGGCACTGTTTGCCAAACCCGGAGCCGTAAACAATTCCGGGATGGCTGCCTTTGTTCGTCTGGCCGACGGCAGTTGGAAAATCCTTCACGAAGGCGAAAAAGCGTCCAACCTTCCCGAAGGAATATTTAGTCTGGGAGTTCCCGCTTTTAACGACAATGGGGATCTGACGTTTTATTCAAATTTTGGCAAACCAGCCGCAACAAATGAGTTCGTTCCGATTGATCCGAATGATCCAGCTTCGCATGCGCCAGTGTTTAAAAATGGAGGGTTGTTCATCAAGAACTCTCAAGGATTGAAGAATCTGGTCAAGTTGGGCGACGAAGTTCCGAAAATGCCTTCGCATTTCAGCGGATTCAGCAATAGTTCGACCAATAGCAAAGGTGTTACGGCGTTTGTCGGCACTTATAGCGACCCAGATGGCAAAGGGTTGTTCATGGTTGAAAATGGCCAGTTACGTCTGGTTGTTCGAAGCGGCCAAAAAGTCGGTGTGACCGGAGGCGATGAAACTTTCTCAGAACATTACTATCCGACACCGATCAATGAACGAAACGAAGTCGCTTTTATGGCTCGTATTGGCGAAAAAAGTGGCATTTTTATTTCGCGGCCGGCTGGTTTGGAGTTGATCGCTTATGTCGGAAGGCCGACCCCGATTAAAGGTTCGAACTTCCTCGGTTTCGGCAATCGAACGCCATCCCTCAATAGCAAAGGTGAAGTTGCCTTCGTTGGATTTTACGACGCGCAGAAAGCCGAAGCTGCCGGGCGCGGCTTGTTTTTCAAGGGCACAGGGCCAACTCAGGTGATCGCCAAGAAAGGCGACGCTATTCCTTCGGGCGGAACGTTTGATGATTTTCTGTCGCCTGCTGTGAATTCTCGTGGTGACATTGCCTTCATCGGGTTGTTTGGTGGACGCAACCGCGGTCTGTTTATCAAAACCGCCAAAGGGATTGAGGCTATTGCTTTGATGGATCAGAAAATTCCTGGCTCCAAAAACGAGTTCGAAATTTTCAGCAACTTCCAGCAGCCTTCGATTAACGAGCGAGGCGAAGTGGTCTTTTATGCCCAAATGAAGAACGCAGATGTCGCTCTGTTTCATCGCGACGAAAAAGGCGTGCTTCACACTTTGGTTCGTCGCGGCGACAAAATGCCGAAGTAATCGGTTAACAACTCAACATCGTAAGGCGCAGTCCAGCAACATTCGGTAGATTGGCTAGACTGCGCCTTTCTCATAAACGAGGCTTCCAAAACTCTTGGCATCTCATTGGTTTTCAGTACTTTGCTCTCCTCACACAGATTTTGAATGAATCTGCCCGGTGTCTTGTTCATCGCTCAATGAGCAGGTAGAATTGCCGATCAAAGACACGAGTGATCATCCTACAATTAAACAATCAGCAGTTCCGTCGCGCCGATTCAGCAGCGGTTAGGTAGTTTTGCGCGACGAATTTCAGATGGAGACTTCAGAAACTTAAATGGACAATCAGAAGTTAGCAGTCAATATCGAAGACGAAATGCGGCGTAGCTATTTAGACTACGCCATGTCGGTCATCATTGGGCGAGCGTTACCGGATGTGCGTGATGGATTGAAACCTGTGCACAGGCGAATTCTTTACTCAATGAACGAGAAGGGGTTGGTTCCGGGCAAGCCATACAAGAAATCAGCCAACGTCGTTGGTGACGTGCTCGGCGGTTATCACCCTCACGGAGATTCGGCGGTTTATGATTCTATGGTGCGCATGGCGCAGGATTTTTCGCTGCGTTATCCGCTGATTGACGGGCAAGGAAACTGGGGAAGCATTGACGGCGATTCAGCAGCTGCTTATCGGTACACCGAAGCCAGGCTGGAAAAAATCGCCACAGAAATGCTGGCCGATATTGAAAAAGAGACTGTCAAATTCGTTCCGAACTATGACGAATCTCGACAAGAGCCCACGGTTCTGCCGACACGAATTCCCAATCTGCTGATCAACGGTTCGGACGGTATCGCCGTAGGAATGGCGACCAAGATTCCGCCGCATAACCTCAATGAAATCATTGAAGCTACTGTGCATTTGATTCAGCATCCGAAGACCACAACCGCAGAGTTGATGAAGATGGTTCCGGGGCCGGATTTCCCCACTGGCGGTTTCATTTACGGACGCGATGGCATCAAACAAGCCTATGAAACCGGGCGAGGCGTGTTGCAACTGCGCGCACGCGCGGCAATTGATCGAATCGGGCGTGGCGCTCAGGAACGAGATGCCATCGTCATTACGGAAATTCCGTTTCAGGTCAACAAGTCCAAACTGATCGAACAGATTGCTGATCTCGTTAATGAAAAGCGCGTTGAAGGCATCAGCGAAATTCGCGATGAGAGTGACCGCGAATCCACGGCTCAGAAAAAAGTCCGCATCGTTATCGAACTGAAGCGCGACGCCATCCCGCAGATCATCCTCAACAAGTTGTACAAGTTGACGCAGATGCAAATTTCGTTCGGCGTCATCAATCTGGCAATCGCCAACGGTCAGCCGAAGGTTTTGACGCTGGTCGAGACGCTTAATGAATTCATCGTCTTTCGCCGTGAAGTCGTGCGCAATCGCACGATGTATGAACTGAAAAAAGCCAAGTTGCGCGCGCACATCTTGGAAGGGTTGATGAAGGCGATTGACATCATTGATGAGATCATCAAACACATTCGAGGATCAAAATCAGTCGAAGAGGCGAAGGGGGGCCTGATCAGCAAGTTCAAGTTCAGTGATATTCAGGCACAAGCAATTCTGGATATGCAGCTTCGTCGTCTGGCTGCGCTTGAACGGCAAAAGCTGATTGACGAATATGAAGAGTTGATCAAACTTATCGCTGAGTTGGAAGAAATCCTGAACAGCGAAACTGCTTTGCGTCGCGTGATTGTCAAAGAGTTGCGCGAAGTGCAAAAAGCGTACTCTGACGAACGCCGGACTCAGATTGTGGACAGCGGCGTCGAATTGACCCTGGAAGATTTGATTGCCGACGAAGACGTCGTCATCACATTAACGGTTTCCGGGTACGTCAAACGCACTCCGTTGACGACATACAAGTCTCAACGCCGAGGTGGCACGGGGCGCAAAGGCATGAGCACCAAAGCCGAAGATGTCGTTTCACACCTCTTCATTGCCTCAACGCACAGCTACCTGATGGTCTTCACTACTCATGGACAGGTTTACAAGCTGAAAGTTCACGAAATTCCCGATTCGCAGGCCGCAGGGCGTGGCAAGGCAATGGTCAACCTGATCAATTTGCCTAGCAGCGAAAAAATCGCCGGAGTTATCCCGGTGCGGACTTTTGCCGAAGGCCAATTTGCTGTGATGGTGACCCGCAAAGGTGTCATCAAGAAAACGGAGCTTTCAGAATTCGCCAACATCCGTTCCAATGGCATCATCGCCATTGGCGTAGATGACGGCGACGAATTGATTTCCGTTGAATTAACTGACGGCAAGAAAAAGATTTTCCTGGCCACGCATGACGGTCAGGCGATTTGCTTTGAAGAAGACGAAGTTCGCGATATGGGACGGCAGGCTCGCGGAGTTCGAGGCATTACGCTTCGCGACGATGATTATGTTGTCGGTGTCGTCGCAGTGTCTGGCGATCAGCAAATGCTGAGTGTCACAGAAAATGGATTTGGCAAGCAAACCCGGCTGAGCGAGTATCGCGTCACTGGGCGCGGCGGCAAAGGCGTTATCAATCTTAAAGTTACTGACAAAACCGGAAAAGTTGTTTCGGTCTTGCCTGTGACCAAAGACAGTGAAGTGTTAATCATCACTTCGCAAGGTAAGCTGATTCGCTTGGAAGCCGAAAAGATTCGCGCCACCGGCCGCAGCGCTCAAGGCGTGAAGCTTATTGACGCTGCTGGGGAAGATACGGTCGCCAGCGCGTCATTGGTCGAGCAGCAAACTGGCGAGGTCGGCGATGAACCGGCAGAGTAAAAATATAGTGCGGGAGATTGATCATGCGGCGGGTGGGAAGATAAGTTCTTTTCGCCGTCGCATTTCCCCGACACTTTTTTTCTTACTCATTGCCATCTGCTTGCTAAGTTTTTCCGTCGGCTGTTCGAGCAAGGCGCAACTTGAGCGCGCTCAGGCGGCCTGGGATAGCGGCGATTATGCGACTGCCGCAGATTTGTATGAAGAGTTTTTGAAGCTCAATCCGCAGGGCGACAAGAACGGGTTTGCTCGGTTACAGGCAGCAACAATTTGCCGACGTGATTTGAAACAACACGATCGAGCGATTCAGCATTACCTGCATTTCATTGAAGACTTTCCGAAATCGTCGGATCTTTATCAGGCAAAACTGAGCCTGGCGGAGTGTTATTTCGCGACTCAAAAGTATCGCGAAGCTATCGGTGAGTATGAGAGCGCCCTTCCGCTGGCAACTGACACCAAAGAAAAGCGTCGTGTCAGATTGAAAATTGCCGATCAATACTATGAATTAAAAGATTTGGGGCAGGCTCTGGCGGAGTATCAAAAAGTCGTGAAAGATGCCGCTTATGATGAATTGTGCGAAAAGGCGTATTTACAACTTGGTGGTATCCACTTGTTGCGTGACGAATTTGACGAAGCGGTTCCTGTGTACCAAACCGTTGTTCAATACACGCAAGACCCTCCGTTGCGGCGCACAGCGCGAATCCGTCTGGCTGATTGTTATGAACGTATTTTTGAATACGACCAGGCGATTCAGCTTTTGAAAGAGACGGAACCTGATCCGGCATCGCCGAATTACATCCCACAGCGAATTGCCGCGATTCAGGAACAGCAGCGCCAGCGTAATCTTTCCCCACAATCAACTTTGAACTGGAAGAAGAAGTAACCATTACATAATCAAGAGGAGCTTTTATGCCAATTTTCAATAACCGCGGCTCGTCAAACCGGCGAGGTTCAGGCTCCGGCTCAGGTTCAGGCTCTGGCCGATCAGGCGGTGGTGGTGGTAGCAGGTCAGGCGGCGGAGGCGGCGGCGGCCGATCAGGCGGTGGTGGTGGCGGTGGCAGCAGGTCAGGTGGTGGCGGGGGCCGATCTGGTGGAGGCGGAGGTGGCCGATCTGGCGGTGGTCGTTTTGGGAGTAAACCCAGCGGTGGCAAGTTCGGTGGAAAACCCGGCGTCAAATTTGGTGCAAAACCATTTGGCAAAAAGAAAGCAGCTAAGAAGAAAAAGTCGAAGAAGGCTATTAAGAAGCCTACGTTCCCAAATATTGAATCCACGGGAATGGAAGGCCTGTATTTTAAAGAGTTGATCCAGGCTGAACAGCTGATGGGCCTTAAGCTGAAGAATGGCGACCTGATAAAAGGGCTCGTTCGTTATTACGACATGGATGTCATCAGCATTGAACCTACCGATGGAAGTCCGAAAATGTTTCTTCGCAAAGATGGAATCAGTTATATGTACGAAATCGAAGAAGACGAATAGGCCTAGTTCAAAGGCGACTGTCGAGCAGGAAGGGACGCCTGCTCGACAAAGTTCTTCCTCAGTCTTTGGAATAAACCGACAGCCACTGTGGATTATTCCGGCGGAGAAAAAGTGTCTATGATCGTTGCGCAATGGATCGTCAATCTAATGATGGTTTATGCGGCGGTTGGGTTTTTGTTCGCCGTAATTTTCGTCCTTTATGGAGTTGGTAGAATTGATCCGGCGGCGAAAGACTCGTCTGCCGGATTTCGTTTTCTGATTTTGTTTGGCTCTGCCGCGTTATGGCCGTTGCTGCTCATACGTTGGCTTGGCGGCCATTATCACCCACCAATTGAGACTAATGACCATCGCAACCGAGTTTGGAGGGGAATTGAATGATTCGCCCGCTTCGCCGCTTACATCGCTGGTTGATTGTTTGGCTGGCATTGATTCTGGTCGCATTGTTTGTTGCCAGCCTGATTGCCAGAAAGCCAGTGCCAACCAATTCACAAATTCCTGACGCATTATTGCAAGGTCCGATTGGAGGCCAGCGATGAGCCACGCATATGGTTCCGTTGGCTGGAATCGGCAGAAGAAAATTTACGATGGCGTAATGCTGGCTGGCATCGTTGTTTACTTGGCTTTGTTTGTTGGGATAGGAGCTTCGATTCATCCAAATGCCACGGTTGAAACGTTGTTAATTCGTGGAATTGGAACCTGCGCTCTGCTGCTGCTGCACGTGGTATTGATTATTGGGCCGTTGTGCCGGTTGTTTCCCAGGCTATTGCCGCTGCTGTATAACCGGCGGCATTTAGGTGTGACAATGTTTCTGGTTGCGCTGGCTCATGGAGTGTTTTCGATTTTTCAATTTCACTCCCTTGGGGACTTAAACCCGCTGGTTAGCGTTTTGATTAGCAACGCTCAGTACGCCAGTTTGAGCAATTTTCCCTTTCAGCCGCTTGGACTTGCCGCGTTGGTGATTCTGTTTTTGATGGCGGCCACCAGCCACGATTTCTGGCTGGCGAATTTGACTGCGCCAGTTTGGAAGCGGCTGCACATGATGGTTTACGTCGCTTACGGGTTGATCGTCGCGCATGTGTTGTTAGGAGTCTTGCAAGCAGAAACCAACCCGCTTCTTACCGCAATGCTCGGCATTGGCATGCTTGTCGTGCTTGGTTTGCATTTGGTTGCTGGCTGGCGAGAACGTGATCTGGACCAGCCAAAAGGTTTGACGAGCCGTGCTGATAGATTCGTTGATGTTTGTAGCGTAAATGAGATCAACAACAATTGCGCGAAAGTCGTTACGTTGGCTGGTGAGCGAGTCGCCATTTTCAAATATGACGGCAAGATTTCGGCAATTTCAAACGTCTGCCAACATCAAAATGGGCCGCTTGGCGAGGGGCAAATCGTGGATGGTTGCATCACGTGCCCTTGGCACGGATATCAGTACTTGCCAGATTCAGGAGCCTCTCCACCACCGTTTTCCGAGCAAGTCCCAACCTTCAATGTCAAAGTTGACGATGGCAGGGTGCTGGTTGACCCAAAGCCAAATGCGTCTGGAACAAGAGTCGAACCGGCAAGAGTGTGAGTGAGTTTATGGATTTAAAAGAGTTTTACATTGGTTATCTGCCAAAAGCGCCGAGCGGAATCGCGACGTTGATTCGGCGAGTTGTGATTGGCTTGATTGCCGCGGTTGGGGGAATTGCTATCGCGCTAACGTCAGGACAGCATCGCTTTGCGGCAAGTTTTTTCGATTTTGGCGACGTCCGTGAATTTGAGGGAGTGTTGCGCGAATGGCCGAATTCCGCGTTGATTATTGGCCAGCATGGTTACGCTTTAGTCGGGGAAGGAAAACACGGCGCGAAGCCGTTGATTGCCGCGCTTGATGGGAAATCCGTTAAATTGCGCGGCACGCTGATTCACCGTGACAAGACTGAAATGATTGAAGTGGTGGCAGGTTCGATTCAGGTCACCGGGCAGCCAGCTCCGTTGGAAGTAACCTTTGAAGATTTAGGAACGCACACGTTGAAGGGCGAAATTGTGGATAGCAAATGTTATCTGGGAGTGATGAATCCCGGTCACACAAAACCTCATCGTGAATGTGCTGCACTGTGTATTCGCGGAGGGATTCCGCCGATGTTTGTCGCGCATGACGCCGGAGACCGGAACGTCAATCTTTGGCTTGTGTCTGAAAAGAGTGAGCCAGTCAATGAGCAAGTGTTGGAATTTGTCGCCGAGCCGGTTGAAGTCACAGGCCAGATCTCGCGCATTGGCGATCAACTGTATTTCAAAGCCAGCCCGGCGACATACAAACGATTGCCGTAACCTTACTTGACCACGCCGACTTTTAGATGCGAACTCAGCCTGGCCGAATGAAAGATGCGATGCGTGGCTTTCTGAAAATCGGAATCCGCCGCGTTGTAAATGTCCACGAACTTTTGCGGATTACGATCCGCCAGCGGAAACCATGAGCTTTGCACTTGCACCATGAGTTTGTGACCGGCTTTGAAGGTGTGGTTGATGTCCTGCAAGTTGAATTTCACTTCGGCGGGTTTGCCGGGCGTGAACGGTTCAGGTTTTGAAAAGCTATTGCGGAATTTGCCTCGCATCACCTCACCACGCACCAGCATTTGAAACCCTCCCATTTTGACCTGCGCGCTAAGCGGAGAATTGTTCGGCGCATCATCGGGGTAAACATCAATCAGCTTAACTATGAAGTCCGCATCTGTGCCGGTTGTTGATACGAATAAGTCTGCGATCATCGGCCCGGCCAACGTCAAGTCTTCTTTTAACACTTCAGACTGATAAGTCAGCACGTCTGGTCGTCCGGCGACAAATCGTTGGTCTTCGATCATATAGCCCGCATTTCGACTGGTAGGGGTTTGAGCGGAGTAGGGAACTGGTTTCGCCGGGTCGCTGACGTATTCATCGAACTCCGAAGAAGGCCGCGTTGGAGGTTCAAACGAAAGCTTGCCATCAGCTTGTAGGTATAACGAGCGTTGCTGAGCGTCTTTCGGCGGCCATTCGGCATACGATTTCCACTCGTTAACACCTGTCTGAAATGCCAGAGCTTCAGGTTGTTTTAATTCGCCTTTGTCTTTCAGGTAAAAATTGAAAAACTTCAATTCCACGTTTTCGCGGAACCATTCGGCGGTCTTCACATCGAAGCGAATGTTGCCCAAGGATTCGCCAGTGCCTCGTGACCATCCACCATGCGACCAAGGCCCCATTACCAAATTGTTATTGGCTTGAGGGTTGTTTTTTTCGATCGCATGGTAAATGTGCAGCGGGCCATACAGGTCTTCGGCGTCGAACCAACCACCGACGGTCAACACTGCCGGAGTGACTTTTTTGAAATGGGGCAACACGCTGCGCGCCTGCCAGAATTCGTCATAGGTTCCGTGCTTGATTACATCATTCCAGTATTTGCTTTCGCCTTTCAAATACTTCTTGTTCACATTGGCCAAGGACCCAAGTTCCAGGTAAAACTTGTAACCATCGTTCGTGCCATAATCAAAATTTTTAAATTGGTTGGCCGTCGGTTGCGGCCGAGGCATACCGAAAAAAGTGATGAAGCCAAAGGATTCGTTCAGGAAATAGGCTCCGTTGTGATGGTCGTCGTCGCCCAGAAACCAGTCGGCAATCGGCGCTTGCGGCGAAGCCGCTTTCAACGCCGGATGCGGATCGTGCAACGCCGTTGCCGCATAAAAACCCGGATAGGAAATTCCCCAAATGCCTACGCGGCCATTGTTATTGGGAATGTTTTTGACCAGCCAATCAATCGTGTCGAAGCTGTCGCTGGATTCATCGATGTCGGTGTTGGATTTTTTGTTCGGGACAAAAGGACGTACATCTTCAAATTCGCCTTCGGACATAAACGTGCCACGCACATCCTGATACACGAAAATGTATCCTTCGTTCATGAACAACGACGAAGGCCCAAGCCCGCCTTTGTAAGCTACGGTTCCATAAGGTCCTGATCCATAAGGTGTGCGCTGCATCAGGATCGGATATTTCTGCGACGTATCTTTCGGGGAATAGACCACGGTGAACAAGCGTTTACCGTCGCGCATCGGGATTTGGTGCTCCGATTTTACGAAGTTTTCTTTAGTACTGGTTTGAACATTCGCCGAACCAAGTCGTGAGGATGACAGCGACAACAAGACGAAAAGCACCGTTGATAAGACGATCTTGAGTGATTTCATGCAAATTGCTCCGAGTTAAATTTGGGTTGACGCTGGTAAGCATAGATGACGGCAACGGTGAAAGCTATAACCCAACTCAGCAATTTCTTGAAAAGCAATCTTGATGCGAGGCACAAATCAATAGCTTTGGAAAATCATTCCGCAAAACCGCAGCTTATTCGTGAGCTGATGCTGCCCGATCTGGTTTTTTTTCAACGTTGCCGCCGTTTTGAGACGGCGGCATTTGGTGGCTGATGCGAACGGTTTATTTCAACCCAGCAAGTTGCTCGAAGATTCGCACCAAACTTTGTGTTCCGTCATCGCCTCTGCCTTCGGCTTCGACGGCGGACAGCATTTGATGCGCCAATGCCGCCGCAGGCAGTGGCGTGTGATTCGAATTTGCCGCTCCCAATACCAATCTCAAATCTTTCTGTTGCAGTTTAACCATAAACGCCGGTTTGAAATCGCGTTCGATCATTTTTTTGCCCAGCACTTCCAGTGACCAGGAATTGGCGGCACCGCCGGTCAAGGCCTGATGAAGGGTGGCCAGATCCAGTCCGGCTTTGGCTCCGAAAGTAAGAGCTTCGCAAACGGATAGTAAGTTGACCGCCGTCATAATCTGATTGCAGAGCTTGGCTGATTGGCCGTTGCCTGCCGCGCCAAAATGCGTGATGCGTTTGCCCATTGCTTCCAGCACAGGCCGAGCGCGTTCCAATGCTTCCGCTTCGCCGCCGACCATAATCGTCAGCGTGCCTTCGATTGCTCCTTTTTCTCCGCCAGAGACCGGCGCATCCAGCCACAAGCAATTTTTGGCTTTGGCTTCTGCTGCTAATTCGCGCGTGACTTCAGGCGAAATGGTGCTCATATCTATGATGATTGAGCCGGGTTTGGCTGTGGCGAAAATGCCCTGATTGCCTCGACACACGGCGACAACGTCTGGCGAATCCGTGACCATTGTGATGATGACATCGCTTGCGGCGGCGACTTCGGCAGCAGTTTGAACGGCGGTGACTTTGCCCAGCGATAAATTGTCAGCGGCGAACTGTTCGGCTTTGCCGGGCGTGCGTGTCGCAACGGTCAACTCAAATCCGGCGCGCAAAAGATTGCGAGCTTGCGGCGCGCCCATGATGCCCAGGCCAATAAAACCAACTTGCATGAATTTCTCCTCAATCGGTGTAGAGCAGGTTTTCCAACCTGCTCGTAACTCACAGAAATGAGTCTGGTGGAAACCGAGCGTTTGGAAAATCTGTTTGTGATTTGTGATAAATGCTTTGCGTAAGACCGAGCAGGTTGGAAAACCTGCTCTACGTTCAAGATGCCACACACCAAACCGCGACAGCAAGCTTGAGGCTGTGCTAAAGTCCGCCCGCTCAATTCCGAGCGCTTTCAAAACTAACAAGCAGTGTTTCAACGCGGGTTGTCTTCGTCGCCCGAAGGAGAAAATTCCATGCAGCGTCGTCAGTTGTTGAAAGCTGTCGCCAGCGCCGGAGCGGGAATGCTGTGCGCTCCGATGCTGAATTTCGGCAGGTTTCGTTTGTTCGCCAACTCGCCAGCGGAGTATTCAGCCAGAGCGATTGAATTGGTTGGGCGTTCGACTGTGATTGATATGCTCAGCCCGTTTAAGATCAGTTCCAGCACATGGCTGACTAACCCTGACACTTTCAAACAAGCAGACTTTCAACGCTTCAAAGATTCCAGCATCAACGTTTTTCACATCGCCGTCGGCTTGGGCGGACCGGATGTTCACATGAGCACGTTGAAATACGTGGCCTCGTGGAACAGCTTTATTGCCAATCACGATCAATGGTTGATGCGCGTGGACAGCCCAGATGATCTGAACCGCGTGAAAGCTTCCGGCAAAGTCGGCGTGTTGATCGGCGTGCAAAATTCCGAGCACTTCCGGACGCCAGCCGACGTGGATTTGTTCTATAGCTTGGGACAGCGAGTGTCTCAACTGACTTACAACACGCGAAATATGATCGGGAACGGTTCCACCGAACGCCGCGACGAGGGCATCAGCGATTTTGGCGTGGCGATCATCGAACGAATGAACAAGCTGGGCATGGCTGTGGATGTGTCGCATTGCGGAGATCGAACGACTCTGGACGCTTTCGACATTTCCAAACAGCCTGTGTTGATAACTCACTCCAATTGCCGCGCGTTGGCTCCTGGCCATCCGCGCTGCAAATCTGACGAAGCGATCAAGAAGATGGGAACCGCAGGCAGCGTCATGGGAATTACTGGCGTGCGTATGTTCGTCAAAAACGACGAACCGACAACCATCGAACATTGCCTTGACCATTTCGATCACGTCAAAAAACTGGTCGGAGTCGAACACCTGGGAGTAGGCAGCGACATTGATCTGGATGGGTACGACGACATGCCGCCGGAAGAAAACAAGCGGTTACGCGCCGGTTACAAAGGCAGTTACGGCTTCCGCGATAAAATTGACATCGAGGGCATTGACCATCCTAAGCGAATGTTCGATCTGACCGAAGGTTTGATCCGACGCAAATACACCGACAAAGAAATCGAATTAGTTCTCGGCGGCAATTTCAAACGAGTGTTGTCGCAAATTTGGACTGTCTGAAATGGAGGAATTTATGCAGCAACGCGCTTTCAAAATGTTTTGTGTAGTGGCTTTGATGCTTGTCTGTAGTTGGCTGACATCGGCTCAAGCACAGTCCGGCAAGCTGACCGTCAACGACATTTTCAATCTTGAAGTCGCCAACGATCCGCAGATTTCGCCGGACGGCAAACGCATCGTGTACGTTCGCCAGTTCGCCGACATTATGTCCGACCGTCGAATGTCGAACTTGTGGGTAGTCAATGTTGACGGCACGGATCATCGTCCGCTGACGACCGGCAATGTCAGCGACGCTTCTCCTCGCTGGTCGCCCGACGGGAAGCAGTTGGCTTACATCTCCACCAAAGACGGCTCGGCTCAGATTTATCGCCGCTGGATGGACACTGGCGAAACGGCCAAGCTGACCAACCTGACGCAAGCTCCTAGCGGATTGAACTGGTCGCCCGATGGCAAATGGTTGTCGTTTGCCATGCTGGTTCCAGAAGCTCCGGCTTCGATTATCAAAATGCCTGCCGCACCCGAAGGCGCAAAGTGGGCTGAGCCTGCAAAGGTCATTGATAAATTGGTTTACCGCTTCAACGGCGTTGGGTATTTGAAACCCGGGTACAACCATTTGTTCGTGCTGCCAGCCGAAGGTGGAACTCCGCGCCAGGTTTCCACCGGCAAGTTTCAACACGGTGGCGGACAGGTTTGGGGAGCCAGCGACGCCATTTGGGCACCTGATGGCAAGTCGCTGCTGATTTCCATCAACCGCAATGACAATTACGAAATCGAAGCCCGCGACACAGACGTGATCGAATATTCAGTCGTGGATGGCGCATTCAAAAAGCTGACCACGCGCAAAGGCCCGGATGGCAATCCGCAGATTTCACCCGATGGAAAGTTGATCGCGTATCTGGGCTATGAAGACAAGTTTCAGGGCTATCAAGTGACGCGGCTGCACGTGATGAACCGCGACGGCAGCAATCAACGAATCATCTCTGGCAATTGGGATCGAGACGTTCGCAACATCGCCTGGGCGAATGACAGCAACGGCATTTACTTTCTGTCAGACAGCGAAGGCAACACAGGTTTTTACTTCACGACGCTGGACGGCGCGGTCAAAAAACTGTTCGGCAATGTTTCCAGCGGAACCGGAGCCAGCGGCGGCGGAGCTTTCACAATTGCCAGGAACGGCGCGTTTACGATCACCATCGGAACGACAAATGCTCCCGGCGAAATCGCCGCCGGAAACCTGAGCAATCCGGCTCAACTGAAAACGCTGACCGCCGTCAACGAAGACTTGCTTGCAAGTAAGAAAGTTGGCGAAGTCGAAGAGATTTGGTACAACTCGTCCAAAGACAACCGCAAGATTCAGGGCTGGATCATCAAACCGCCCGGCTTCGACGCTTCCAAAAAATATCCGCTGATTATCGAAATTCACGGAGGCCCATTTGCCAATTACGGCAGCCGCTTCGACCTGGAAAAACAGTTGATGGCCGCCAGCGGTTACGTTGTGCTGTACACCAACCCGCGCGGTTCAACCAGTTACGGCCAGGAATTCGGCAATCTGATACATCACGCTTATCCGGGCGATGATTTCTTTGATTTGAATTCCGGTGTGGACGCCGTCGTGGCGAAAGGTTATGTGGACACCGATCAGCTTTATGTTACAGGAGGCAGCGGCGGCGGAGTTTTGACTTGCTGGATGATCGGACACACGACTCGTTTTCGCGCGGCGGTGACGGTTTATCCGGTCATCAATTGGTACAGCTTCGTGCTGACTTCGGACATTGGCAACTGGACAGTCAATCACTGGTTTCCAGGATTCCCTTGGGACAATGTCGAGCATTACGAGAAACGCAACCTGCTTTCAGTCGTCAAGAACGTTAAAACTCCGACGATGGTGTTGACCGGCGAAGCCGATTACCGAACGCCGATGTCGGATTCAGAGCAGTACTATCAAGCTCTGAAGTTGCTTGGGGTTGAAAGTGTTCTGGTTCGCGTGCCGGACGAACCGCATGGCATTTCAGTTCGCCCAAGTCATCACATGTCGAAATTGCTGCACATCATCGGCTGGTTCGATCAGCACAGAAAACAAGCGACGCAGCAGGCTGTGCGATAAGCTGGGTACGCAGCCGCCCCCGGCTGCTGTAAAAGACGCGCGGAGCTACCTTTTTCTTTGCTCTGCGCGTTTGGCTCATCCCGAAACGACAAACAAACACAAAGGACTCAAATAATGATTGGTAGAAAACTGTTTCTAGCGGCGACTTGCTGCCTGATGTTGGTGGTTACGGCGAACGCTCAATCGTCGAAGGTTGACGATCTGTTGAAAGCCGAAACCGGCAAGCTGGTTGAGGTTTATAAAATGCTTCATGCCGCGCCGGAGCTTTCCGGCCACGAAGAGAAGACTTCGGCTTATGTTGCCAAAGAGCTTCGCGCGCTCGGTTACGAAGTGACGGATCACATCGGCAAATACGATCAGCCGGGAGTCACAGGTTATGGCGTAGTCGCGTTGATGAAAAACGGCGCTGGCCCAACCGTATTGGTCAGAGCCGATATGGACGCTTTGCCCGTCGAAGAAAAAACCGGATTGCCTTACGCCAGCAAAATCAAAACCAAAAACGACGCCGGAGTCGAAGTCAGCGTTATGCACGCTTGCGGACATGACACGCACGTTGCTTCGCTGCTGACGACGGCGAAGCTGTTGGCGCAATTGAAAGATCAATGGAAAGGCACGTTGATGTTGGTGGCTCAGCCTGCGGAAGAAACCATCGGCGGAGCCAAAGCGATGGTGCAGGATGGTTTGTACACTCGCTTTCCCAAGCCGGATTATTTGTTGGGTTTGCATGCCTGGGGAAGCGCGGCTGGCACGGTTGGTTTTGCGTCGGGTTACTTTATGGCCAGCGCCGATTCCGTGGACATCACGGTGCGCGGCATCGGAGGTCACGGTTCGCGCCCGGAAGTCACCAAAGACCCCGTGATTGTTGCTGCGCAAATAGTCGTGGCTTTGCAAACTATCGTCAGCCGGGAAAACTCGCCGCTTGATCCGGCGGTTGTCACGGTTGGTTCGATTCACGGCG
>DAOMFR010000122.1:0-22020 GCA_035429885.1 Blastocatellia bacterium | reverse complement strand
CGACCGGCGAAGGGAACTTCCTAGCCGCCAATGTCCGCAGTGGAGCACGCAAAACTGCTACTTGCGTTTTCTCAGTTCCTGATCCGACGCTGGTTGCAGCTTCAACCCGATGCCGCCTTGTCCGACCAGCTTTTCCAGATCATTCAATTCTGTCGGCAAAAACTCCGTGAAGTTTTCGTAGCCAGTTTCCGTGACAACAATGACGTCTTCATAACGGATGTACAAAGTTTCTTCGGGCACCCAGAGCTGCGGATCAATCGAAAAGACGTGCCCAACTTTCAGCACATCGCGGTTGTAAGGCCCATCGTCATGCACTGCCAACCCGACCGGATGTGAAAGCGTTCCACCGCCGGTTTCCAGCATCTTTCGCGCCGCTTGTTCGTACACAGGCTTGGAAAATTTCGTGCGTTGCAGCACTGGTTCCATCGCAATGCGAGCTTGTTCGTAGATGGCTTTGGTTGTGATTCCGGGGCGAATCAGTTTCAGCACTGCGTTGCGATACTCCAACACGAATTGCAACAATTCGCGTTGAACTGGGGAATACTTGCCATTGATCGGCCACATCCGCGTCACATCGCTGGTGTAATAAGCATAATCCGGCGCGAAATCCATCAGCACCAAATCGCCATCTTTCAACTGGGCGTTGTTGCGATAGTAATGTCCATTCCAAATGTTGGTAGTCCCCGAAGCGGTGATCGAACGATAGCCTTCTAGCCGCGCACCGCCTGCCAGAAAGATGTACCGCGCCGCAGCATCAAGCTGATATTCGTACAAACCAGCTTTCGTGCTTTTGATCGCTTCCAGAATTCCAAGACCAGCCAGTTGTGAAGCGCGACGGATCAACGCAATTTCGCGAGGGCTTTTTACACTGCGCATTTCATCCAGAATCGGCGTCAGGTCTCGCACTTCAACGCGAGGCGCACGCGTGCGCAGCAAGCTGACGAAATTGGCTTCCCGCGATAAACGGCCATCCCAGTAATCCGCCGCAATCGCCGCATTCGCGTTTAGCAATTCAAACCGGTTTTCCGCGCCGCCTTCCGCAGGCGTGAACATTGTGTAAATCACCGGCGCAGGCGCTTTCATCAATTCGCCGAGCCATTCTTCGCCCATCGTTTTGGAACTGGCGACAGCATCCACGCCGGTCAATTGCTTGACCAATTCGGCATCTTCCGCCGACAGCACTTTGCCTTCGCTGCGTTCCAGCCGTTCATTGCGCGGAGGCAAAAAGAGCGTGGTTTTTCTTGTGCGGCCATCCAGCAACAAATATGCGCCGGGCGTTTCAATGCCGCTCAGGTAATAAAACTCGTTCGACTGGCGCGGGAAGTTGAAGCCTCTGGCCAGCGGAACGCCTTGGACAATGGCGACGGCTCGGTCGCCAATTTGGGCATACAGTTTCGTCCATCGCGCTTTGAATTCTTCTGGCGGAAAGTGCGTTTGGTGATGCGGAGTTTGCGCGACCAATGCGGCTGGCAAGAGCAACGCGAAAACGAAAGCAATCAGTCTTTTCATGGTGGGTTCCTTTATGTAGGGCAGATTTTCCAATCTGCCCGGATATTGGCAATTGAGGAAAGCAAGGCAGGTTAGAAAACCTGCCTTACATTCTGATCTAGCGTTTGGCAAACCGTGATTCCATCAACGTCCAGGTATTCGGATCAAGCGCAACTTTTGATGGTTCTTTATCCGCAGCAATTTCGAAGCGTTGTTGTTTTTGAGTCAACTCAATCTTTTCGATTCGAGTTTGCGGTGAACCGTCAACCGTGATGCCGAGTTCCAGTGGCAGCCGATACGCTTCGCCGGGCTGCGCCTGCGTTAGCTCGATGATGATCTTTTTGGCTGTCGTATCATAACTCCAAGTTCCTTCGATAACGGGCGAACCGGCACGCGCCAGCCATTGGTTGAAAAACCAGGACAAATCCTTGCCGGAATGTTCTTCCATCACGCGACGAAAGTCTTCGGTTGTGGCGCTGCCGTTGCGATAACGCCCATAATAATCGCGAATGCCTTCCCAAAACTTATCCGTGCCGATTTGGCCGCGTAGCATATGCAACGTCCAGCCGCCTTTTTGGTAAATCAGCCGGTTGAGTACTTTCTTCATATCGGACAAGTTGTCGTGCAAAACGGCTGCGCCGGGCAATTGCTTTTCCAGGGCGTACACCTGTTCGCGACTGCGCTGCAATCCGGCGACGAAGGCGTCGCGACCTTCGTAATGCTCGCTGACCAGTAAGGTGAAGTACGTGGCAAAGCCTTCGCTCAGCCAAACGTCATCCCAGTCTTTTTCGGTGATGGAATTACCGAACCATTGATGCGCGATTTCGTGGGCGATCAAGCCGGAATCGGGACGTTCCAGGATGGATTTTTCACCGTAAAAAATGGCGCTGGCGTGTTCGGTTCCTCCACCAAAGCCAGCGGCTTCGACGTTGGCCAGCTTCTCATAAGAATACGGGCCGATGTGTTCGCTGAAAAATTCCACCGCTTGCCGGGATTTGGTTTCAAACCATGCCGGGCCGATTTCGCGCTCCTGACGATACACCCAGGTTTGATGCGGCACGCCTTTGACCAACCCATCGTGATGCACCGAAAACTGCGCGACGCCGATTGCGTTCAACCACGAAGCAATCGGCACGCTCTGTTTCCAATGTGTCAGGCGGCGTCCATCGCCGAGGTCGGTTTCTTCCTGCAACAATCCATTGGCAACGACCTGGTATTTGACCGGCGCAGTGATGATGAATTCTGACGTGGCTTTGTCGTAAGGATGATCAACCATCGGCAACCATTGCCGGGCATTGTTCGGCCAGTTCTCGCTGAAAAAGACTCGTTCGCCGAATTTGTTTTTCAGCATTCGCAATCCATTGGCGGGAATCCCTCGGTACCGAACCGTGAATTGTTGGCGCGCACCGGCTTTGGAAGGCGCGGCAAGCGTGATGGTCAACCGATCCGATTGATGCTTGAACGAAAGTGCTGCGCCATTTGATCTCACGTCGGCCACAGTCATGCCTTTGCCGTTTGCCGCCGAAGCCAGATCGAAAACGATGTCGCTGACACCTGTTTGCGTGAAGCGGGCATCAATCATGGCTTCGCCCATGATTTCGTCATTATCATCGTTGAGCGTCAGCCGAAAGACGTAATGCAAGACATCAACGCCCGCTTGCCGAGGATAAGTGTCAGCAAACGCAACCAAGCTACACAAAACCAAAAACAGCAACGGCAAACCTGAATGGGTTAAGCAGGAAGGCTTTTTCATGATTTTCCTTTTTGAGATGGTACGGATATAGAATTGAAATCTTTGACAGAACTTTGCGGCATAACGTATACAAGCCGTCATTATGCTTTTCACTTTTTGAAGATCAAGCTGGTGGTGGATCAATCGAAAAGAGATGACGGAACAAACGAAAATAACTGGATAGACGGAATAGCGATGTTGGCCTTTCTTCCGTTAGTTCCGTTCATTTCGGAATTCCCTTTCCAGTCTCCCTTGATTGAACCATCGCCTTAACAACCATTTACTGTGAGCACTAACTTGAAACGAATAAATGTAATTGACTCGCACACCGGTGGAGAGCCGACGCGGCTCATCATCGGCGGAGGACCGGAACTTGGCAATGGGACAATGGCGGAACGGCTGACAATTTTCCGCGACCGATTTGACCAATATCGTTCCGCAACGGTCAACGAACCGCGAGGTTCCGATGTCGTTGTCGGCGCACTGCTGTGCGAACCTGTTGATCCGACTTGTGCGGCGGGCGTCATCTACTTCAACAATGTCGGTTATCTGGGAATGTGCGGGCATGGCACGATTGGCTTGGTGGCTACGCTGGCGTACATGAACCGCATTCAGCCCGGCGAGCATCGCATCGAAACTCCGGTTGGAGTTGTCACCGCCACATTGCACGAATCCGGCGAAGTCACTGTCGGCAATGTTCCCAGCTACCGTTCGGCCAAGCGCGCAGCGGTGGAAATCGCCGGTCACGGCACAATTTACGGTGATGTCGCCTGGGGTGGCAACTGGTTTTTCCTTGTCAACGATCACGGACAAAACTTGACTCTCGACAATGTGGAAGCCCTGACGGAATTGACCTGGAAAATTCGACAGGCTCTGCCGCAACAAGGCATCACCGGCGACAACGGCCAGGAAATTGACCACATAGAATTGTTTGGCCCGTCGGCGATTGCTGACAGCAAGAACTTTGTGCTGTGCCCAGGCAAAGCTTATGACCGCTCACCTTGTGGAACCGGAACCAGTGCCAAGCTGGCGTGCCTGTTCGACGATGAGAAATTGACCGAAGGCCAAATCTGGCGACAGGAAAGCATTGTCGGTGGCGTATTTGAAGGCAGCGTCAAAGTTGTTGATGGCAAAGTTCATCCATTCATCAAAGGTTCTGCGTTCGTTAATTCCGAAGCCACCTTGATTTTGGATGAACGCGATCCGTTCTGTTGGGGAATCAGCTAATGACGTTTGACGTGGTCATTGTTGGCGCAGGCATTGTTGGCGCAGCCTGCGCAGATGAATTCGCTCAGGCAGGATTGCGCGTCGCTGTTATCGAAGCCGGACCAATCGGCGGTGGAGCGACGGCGGCTGGAATGGGTCACATCACAGTGATGGATGATTCCGATGCGCAATTCGCGCTGACCAATTATTCCCAACAGCTCTGGCGAGCCTTGTCCAGCGAACTCCCACCTGACACCGAATACGTGGAATGCGGCACGATGTGGGTCGCAGCCGACGACGAAGAAATGAATGAAGTCCAGCGCAAACAGGCGTTTTACCGTCAGCGTGGATTGCCCGCCGAAGTTCTGGACGCCAAAGCTCTGGCCGAAGCCGAACCGAATTTACGCCTGGGATTGGCCGGCGGTCTGAGGGTTCCGCAGGATGGCGTGACCTATCCGCCTTGCGGAGCGCGCTTTTTCATCGAACGAGCCCAGAAGCATGGCGCACAACTTTATATTGGAAGGCCGGTCACTGAATTGAAGGGTCAAGGCGCTCGATTCAGCGATGGCGAATTCATCGGCGCAGGCTTCACCGTCAACGCGACCGGCAGTTGGGCGCCGGAACTCACGCCCGGCATCAACGTTCAAAAGCGCAAAGGCCATCTAGTCATCACCGACCGTTACCCCGGTTTTGTGCGCCATCAATTGATCGAGCTTGGATATTTGAAAAGCGCGCATTCAATTTCCACGGATTCGGTGGCGTTCAACGCTCAGCCCCGCAAGACCGGACAAATTTTGATTGGTTCGTCTCGGCAATACGGAGTCGAAGACAAACAGATTGACCAACCGATTTTGACCAGAATGATTGATCGAGCCATTGAGTACATGCCGCAACTGGCCAAACTGTCAGTGCTTCGAACCTGGACTGGGTTTCGCGCTGCCACACCGGACAAATTACCCTTGATTGGCCCAAGCGCCATCCCCAATCTGTATTTGGCCACAGGCCACGAAGGCTTAGGCATCACAACTTCGTTGGGCACGGCCAAACTGCTGGCCGATCAAGTACTAAACCGGGCTCCGGCGATTCCGTTTGAACCCTACCTCCCTTCGCGTTCGATGAAGGAGGACTCGCATGACTGAATCAGTAACTCTGCAAGTTAATGGCGAAGCGATAACGGTTCCCGCTGGAAGCATGACTTCAACAGCCGTTGCCGCCGCGGGCGAACACGCATTCCGCCGCTCAGTCACCGGCGAAGCACGCGCTCCGTTGTGCGGAATGGGCATTTGCTTTGAATGCCGAGTGACGGTCAATGACCAAGCTCACAGCCGCAGTTGCCAAGTTCGAGCAACCGATGGAATGGAGGTTTATACTGAATGCGCTAGGGCGAATGAGGAAAGCAGAAATCCTTCTGAACAGCATCCGCCATTGGGCTTTAAGCATTCAGCATTACAGGCCGAAGTTTTAATCATCGGCGCTGGGCCCGCAGGAATTGCAGCAGCTTACCAAGCCGCGCGAAGCGGCAAGCGCGTGTGCGTAATCGACGACAATCCCGCACCCGCTTCGCCAGGCGGTCAAATTTGGCGAAGCGACCAAGCCAAGCCGAGTTCGCCAGAAGCCCGCGAATGGTTTGAGCGATTGAAAACCGTCAGCGTCAACTTTGTTCAGGGAGCAAGAATTTTTGCTCAGCCTGAAACGGGCTGTCTGCTGGCAGATACCGCCGAAGGCATTTGCGAATTGCGCTACGAGAAGTTGATTCTGGCGACAGGCGCACGCGAACGCTTTTTGCCGTTTCCGGGTTGGACCTTACCAGGTGTAACTGGCGCTGGGGGGTTGCAAGCGTTAGCCAAATCAGGATTTCCAGTCGCAGGCAAACGAGTTGTCGTCGCCGGAAGCGGCCCGCTGTTGATGGCGGTGGCAGCGTATTTGCGAAAGCGCGGCGCAGAAGTGTTGTTGATCGCCGAACAGACCGGTTGGAGTCAGCTGTTTCGGTTCGGCGCAGAACTAGTTCGCCAGCCATCAAAAATCGCTCAGGCAATTGGCTTGAAAAAACAACTGGCTGGAGTTCCTTACTTGCCCGGTTGCTGGCCTGTGGCGGCAACTGGCAGAGACAAGTTGAGCGCCGTCACACTTCGCCGAGGCGATAAGACCTGGGACGTTGAATGCGATTTTCTGGCCTGCGGGTTTTACCTGATACCGAACACCGAATTGGCGAGCTTGGTTGGAAGTGAATTGCAAAACGGCGTAGTGACGGTCAACGAGTTTCAACAAACGTCCATGCCGAATGTGTTTAGTGCAGGCGAGGCCACGGGCATTGGCGGCCTGGAATTGTCACTCGTTGAGGGGCAAATTGCGGGCTTGGCCGCGTCCGAACGCGTAGGCGAAGCCCGGAAATTGTTCGCCGAACGCGCCAAACAACAACGATTTGCTAAAGCGTTGAACCGGACTTTCGCATTGCGTGAAGAGCTTCGCACATTGCCAACGGCTGACACGCTGATTTGCCGTTGCGAAGATGTCAGCTTTGAGCGATTACTAAAACAGCGATCTTGGCGCGAAGCCAAGCTGCAAACGCGCTGCGGTATGGGGCCTTGCCAAGGGCGCATTTGTGGCGCAGCAACAGAATTTTTATTTGGCTGGGGAATGGAATCGGTGCGTCCACCGGTCTTTCCTGCCCGGCTGGAAAATCTAACTCGGTAAGAAATTGATTCTCCCACGAAGTCACACTAAAAAAACACAAAGAAGACATAGAGAAGTTCGTACCATTCTCCATTTGCCATTACCCACTATTCGGCAGGTAGAGATGGTTCTTCCCTAACCAACACTGACTAAGGCGTAGGTCATTGGCCTTTTCTTCGTGTTCTTTTCGAGTGTCTTCGTGGGAAGAAAAAAGGAATAAAAAATTATGACTATGATTTGGAAGGGCGTGATGCCCGCAATTACTACTGGCTTCAACGAAGACTTGAGCATTGACCATGGTTTCGTTGCCAAACACGTTCGCTGGATGCTGGACAATGGTTGCACCGGAATGGTTGCGCCGGGCAGTCTGGGCGAAGGCAACACGCTGACTTTTACCGAACGCGGCGCACTATGGGACACCATCGTCAAAGCTTCCGGCGACAGCCCTGTCGTTGGAGCCATCTCCGCGCTGAGTACTGCCGAAGCTGTCGAACAAGCCAAAATGGCGGCGGACAAAGGCTGCCAGGGATTGATGGTGTTGCCGCCGTATGTGTACAAAGGTGATTGGCGCGAAATGAAATATCATGTTGGCGAAGTGTTCAAAGCCACAAAACTGTCCTGCATGCTCTACAACAATCCGATTGCCTATGGCACAGATTTCATCCCGGAACAGATTCAGGAACTGGCCAACGAGCACGAGAATTTTCATTCGGTCAAAGAATCCAGCGCCGACACTCGGCGAGTGACGGGCATTCGCGCCCTGGTTGGCGACCGGCTGGCGATTCTGGTTGGCGTTGACGACGGCATCGTCGAAGCCATTGGTGTCGGCGCAGTCGGCTGGATCGCTGGCTTGGTCAATGCGCTGCCCAAAGAATCCGTTGATCTGTTCAATCTGGCGATGAACGGCGAAACGGAAAAAGCGATCAAGTTGTACAACTGGTTCTTGCCGCTGCTGCGCTTGGATTGCGTACCGAAGTTTGTGCAGTTGATCAAGCTGGTTCAGCAGGAAGTCGGGATGGGCAGCGCTCGCGTGCGTCCGCCGCGACTGGAAATCGTTGGGAAGGAATTGGAAGAGACTCTGGCACTGGTTCGCGCTTCGCTTGCCAATCGGCCGAAATAGCTATGGCTGCAAACCGATGCGCCGCAGCAAATCACTAAACCGCGCGTCGGTTTGCAATTCGCCCAGCACTGGCTCCAACTTGATCCACGGCATCCAGCCAGTGCGTTCCTGGTAGGCTTTTTCCAGCCAGTAAAAGGCGCGATCCGGTTCACTGATGCTGTTGTAAATCATTGCCAGGTAATATGGTGGAACGTAATTCGTCTGGCCGTATTGTTCGATTCCCGCCAACACCTGCCGCGCCGCTGCATCCTGCCCGGCTCTGCCGAGCGCGATTGCCAAAATCAAAGTGGCAAGTCCCTTGGCTTCAGGGCGGTTTTCAATCGTGAATTTGGTGAATTCGATCGCTTCGTGAAATTGGCCGAGAGCAATCCAAGACATTGTCCTGTAATACAGCGCTTTGCCGAAAGTGGCATCCATCTGCAAGGTTTTCTGGCAATGCTCTAGAGACTCTTCAAAACGCCCGGCAAAGTACAACAATTCGCCAAAACTGGCTGAAATCGGCACCGATAACGGATCAAGCGACTCGGCTCGACGAAGCATCTGAAAAGCCTCGTCAAAACGATCCTGAGTCAAATACAAATAAGCCCACCATTGCGAAGCTTCCGGGTAGTTCGGGTTCAACTCCGTAGCAATCAAGAATTCTTGATCGGCTCGATCAAACTCCCAGTCATACCAAAACAGCAGCGAAGCATAAGCAGCATGCGCTTCGGCCAACTGATCATCTAATTCTAACGCCTTCATCACAGCCATCCGGGCTTTCGGCACGAATTCACGGGGAGGCAGAATGTAAACGCTCAACTGAATATAACAAAACGCCAAGCCTGTATATGCCAACGCATAATTCGGATCTTTTCGGATCGCCTGGATAAAAAATTCTGCGCCTTTGCGCAATCCGTCCGGACTGCGTTGATTCCAGCAGTAGCGACCTTTTAGATACAACTCGTACGCTTCGGGATTGACAGTTTGGAATCTGGCAATTTTCTCCTCTTGATCGCCTGTTACTTTGACGCGCAAGCTTTCAGAAATCTGTTTGGAGATGTCCTTTTCCAACTCGAAAATGTCGCCTGCTTTGCCCAACTTGCGTTGATACTGTTCCGCCCACAGCAGCGAACCGTCGTCGGCGTCAACCAATTCCGCTTTGATGACGATGTCTTCACCACGCTGAAACAAGCGTCCGGCAAAAACGGCACGCACCTGCAATTCGCGTCCGACTTCCAGCGGATCGGAATTTTTGTTTTTGAATCGAAACACCGTGCTGCGCGCCATCACTTTTAAGCCAGGGACACGCGCAAGAGTGTTGATGATATTTTCGGTGATGCCGTCGCTGAGATATTCAGCATTCGGATCGTTGCCCATGTTGGCCAGCGGCAACACAGCCAGCGAATCAATGACATCGCTGAACGCGCGCGAAGCGCCAGATGATTTACGCGTCGAACCAGACGACCTTGAAGAAATAACTTCCGTGCCTCTGCCGGCTTCTCTTCCCGAGTCTCGACTGATCGGCCTGGTATCCATTGGACGCAGCTTTCCGCTCAGGCCGCTCGGGCCGCTTGGCCCACGTTGGCTATTCTGGCCGCTTCGACGCAATGAGTCGTGTACCGAGCCGCTTTTTTGCCCAGAATGCCGTATCTGCTCCGCTTCGGCGTCCAGCCGATGCCGCAAACGTTTCAGGTCGTTCAATAATTCGCGGGCAGTTTGGTATCGCTCATCGCGCTCCTTGGCTAACAGCTTGATGACGACCCATTCCAATTCTTCAGGCGCGTCAGGCATCGTACGACGAATTGGTTGCGGGGCATTCTGCAAAATCGAACTGAGCACAGTGGTCGTGGTCTGCCCTTCAAACGGCAACCGGCCCGTGCACATTTCATAAATCATCACGCCCAAGCTAAACAGATCGCTGCGTTCATCAATAGCATCGCCCTGAATCTGTTCCGGCGACAAATAGCCAGTGGTTCCCGGCATCCACCACAGTCCTGTCGTCGAACGTGCAGCCGAACGATCTTGGGCGGCTAAGGCAGTTGTGAGTTTGGCAATCTGTTCCGCATCCAGAGGTTTGGTTCGATACGGGTCATTGCCAATCTCAGATCCTTCAATAATTTTGCCACTATCGCTGATGCGGATTTCCGCTGTATCGGCGTCAACGCTGGCCGGAGCCACTTCTTTCAACGACGACGAATCGCCCAACTCCACCAGCATCGTGTTTTGTTCGACCAGTTTAGCCAAGCCGAAATCCAGAATCTTGACGTATCCATCAGGCCGGATCATGACATTTTCCGGTTTCAGGTCGCGATGCAACACTCCGGCGGCATGTGCGGCTGCCAGACCAGTAGTCACTTGCGCCGCCACATCCAACACTTCCTCCACTCGCATTCGCGTGTACGCCAGATGTTCGCGCAGTGTCGGACCTTCGACCCATTCGTTGGCAATGAAGTATTGCAACTCACCGTCAACCTGAGCGGAACTGACTTCGTACATCATTCGAATGTTCGGATGATTGAGTGTGGAGATGATGCGGGCTTCCTGGGACAACCGTTGCAACCGTTCAGCGTCGCGGGCAAATTGTTCCGGCAACAACAACAGCGCGACTTTGCGGCCCAGCTTCGCGTCCTCGGCCAGATACACTTCGCCTATCAGGCTGGTGCCGATGTGATAGAGGATGCGGTAATTTGAAATCGTCTGTGAAAGCAAGGCGATGAACCTGCGTTGGAATCTCTGTTGTGAACCTTATCCAGTGGTTGTTGAGCAGGAATTGCTCAGGCGAGATGTTAGCGGCAATCCGCTAGTCTGCCAACCCCATCTTTTCCAGCAAGTCGGCATAGCGTTTTTCTTTTCGTAACTCATCGAAGATTGGCTCGGATTTTAAATACGAAGCCCAACAATACCGTTCCTCCACGGTGGCTTCCAGCATTTGCAGTGCGCGCTCGACATCGCCCAATCCAGCGTAAATCAGTGCCAGGAAAAAAGGCGAAACATCTTTGTTGGTCGGGAACGATTGCAGGTCGGCCAGAATTTCTTCCGCCGCTTCGCGATAACCGGCAACGGCGTACACATTTGCCAAGGCAGACCTGACCAGAGCACCGCCCGTTGACAGATCGGCGGCGATTTTCAATTGCTCAATTGCTTCGTCGTAACGATGTAATTTAGCCAGGCTAATTCCCAGATAGAATCTTCCCAAGGCAAAATTCGGATCGATTTCCACGCCTTCGAAACCGTTTGCAACGGCGTCTTCAAACCGCCTTGCCTGATAATTGATCCAGGTGAAGCTGGCGCGAATCACCATCGTCATCGGCTCAAGCTCCAATGCCTTGCTCTCAATCTCGATAGCTTCCTGAAAGCGATTGCGCGCCAACAGAAAGATCGAGCCGTACCAGTGATAGCCATTTGTGTACGAAGGATTGAGTTCGATGGCTCGGCGAAATTCGCGCTCGGCTTCGATCCAATTCCAAGTGTACCAGCAATGATAAGCGCCAAGCGAAGCATGTGGATCAGCCAGATATTCATCAATCTGCAAGGCTTTTTCTGCTGCTTCCCTGGCTTTCGGCATGATAATTCGCGGCGGAGCAGCGCCATAAACTCCCAGCAAGACAAAACAGTCTGCCAGCCCGGCCAAAGCCAGAGCGTATTCTTCATCCAGCTTGATCGCGGCGTTGAAATGTTCGATGGCTTTTTTCAATCCGGGGCCGGAGCGTTGATGCCAGTAATAACGTCCTTTCAAGTAATGCTGGTAGGCTTCCGCATTGTCCGTGTACCGTCGAGTCAACCGTTCGCGCTGCTCTTCGTTGAGTTTCAGTTTCAAGTGTTCGCAGATTTCCTGCGCCAGTTCCTGTTCAATGGAAAACAAGTCGTCTAGTTTGCGTTGATATTGAGCCCCCCAAAGTTGCGAACCATCGCTGATGTCAACCAGCTCTGCTTTGACGACCAGATTGTCGCCAATCTGATATAACCGCGCGCTCAATACTGCGCTGGCATCCAGTTCGCGGCCAATTTCCCAGGCGTCTGTGTCTCGGTTTCGGTACCGGGCCACCGTGCTCCAGGCTTTGACGCGAAGCTGGGGCAGGCGCGACAGATTGAAGATCAGGCTTTCCGGAATCGCCTCGCTCAGATAAACCATGTCTTGCCCACTGCCTGCGTTGCTGAACGGCAGCACGGCAAGTGAATCCAACACGCGTCCGCCGCGAGAAAGCCGCTGCGAACCGGAGCGCATTCGCCCCGAATCGGTCAGCACGCCGCCGGAATCTTCAGCGCTGTTGGAAGCTGATGGCATTGGCGGCAGAGAATCAAACGCAGCCGTCTGAAATGGAGAATCGTCGGCTCGCTCAAACTCTCCACCTAGTTGCATGCGTTTCTGCAACCGCTTCAAGTCGTTCAACAAACTCTTGGAGGATTGGTAGCGATCCTCTCGTTCTTTGGCCAGCGCTTTCGTCACAATCCATTCCAATTCGTCCGGAATGTTTGGCACAAAGCGAGCTAACGGCAAGGGATCGCGATCCAAAATCGCCACCAACATATCGCCAGTGCTTTTGCCTTCAAACGGCGCTCGACCGGCAATCATTTCATACAACACAATGCCAAAACTGAAGATGTCCGTCCGCACGTCCACTTTTTGCCCGCGGGCTTGTTCCGGCGACATATAACTGACAGTACCCAAAATCACTCCGGGACTGGTGTTCGCCGCTCCGCCCACACCCGGAATGGTTGCAAACGGATCGCTAAGTCCGCCGGCCTGGGTTTCAGCTTGAGTGACTGTCGGATCATAACTGCGAAAGAAACTATTTTCAGTCAGCTTAGCCAAGCCAAAATCTAACACCTTGACGTATCCATCCGGCCGCAGCATCACATTTTCGGGTTTGATGTCGCGGTGAGCGATGCTTTCTCCGTGGGCGGCAACCAATGCACTGACAGCTTGAACTGCCACATCCAGGGCTTCATCTAACCTCATTCGCCCACGAACGATTCGCTGACGCAATGTCATGCCTTCGACAAATTCCGTCGCGATAAAGTGGACCTCGCCAATTTCGGTTTCGGTCTGGCCAATTTCGTATACCGTCAGAATGTTCGGATGATTGAGACGGCTGACCGATGTCGCTTCCTGTTTAAAACGGCGAACACGTTCCGGGTCCTGGGTGAATTTGGCGGGCAACAGCTTCAACGCCACACGACGGCCAAGATTCATATCTTCGGCCAAATACACTTCGCCCATGCCGCCCGCGCCGAGCTTGGAAAGAATTCGGTAATGCGTAACCGTTTGCGGAGTCACGATGAAATAGTTCGATGTTGGAGTTATCGGGGCTAAAAAGACTGACGGGTGCGACGACCGCCAATTCAGCGTCAGATTGACGGTGCGCATCTTAACTCAGTTTGGCGATGAAGTCCTGCCAAGCCGCGAAAAATTTGCTACAGTGCCGCCAAATGAATAATCAAAACTGGAAAGTAAGCGCCGCCGATGCGGGCGTGCGATTGGATAAATGGCTGGCGGCGGCTGAACGTCTGGGGTCAAGGTCGAAATCGCTGGCCGCCATCGAAAAAGGCAAGGTCTTCATCAACAACGTAGAGCAATCTTCCGCCGACACAGGGCGCAAGCTGAATCCAGGCGAAACGGTTCGTCTGTGGATGGATCGTCCTGGCAGCAGTGAGCGGCGCTATTCCGAACGGCGCGATGCCGGGCTGCACATTTTGTACGAAGATGCATCGTTGCTGGTAATCAACAAGCCTGCCGGATTGCTGACTGTTCCGTTGGCTACGCAACCCGACGAGCCTGCGCTGTTGGATCAGATCAAAAAACATCTGCGTTCCAGCCGCCGCGATCCTTTTATCGTCCACCGCATTGACCGAGACACATCTGGACTGGTCGTGTTCGCCAAAAGCGGCGACGCTCAGCACAAACTGAAGGAACAATTTGAACGGCGCGATGCCGAACGAATCTATCTGGCTATCGTTCACGGCACCCCGAAACCTGCCACAGGAACGTGGCGGGATTTGCTCGAATGGGACAAAGAGGAATTGAAACAGCAACAGGCTTTGGAAAAATCGAGAACTGTCAAAGAAGCCGTTTGCCGTTACCGCGTCTTGGAAACATTCCATGATGCCAGCTTAATCGAAGTCCGCCTGGTTTCGGGAAAACGTAACCAGATTCGCATTCAAGCCGGGCTGCGCGGCCATTCGTTGGTGGGCGAAAGAATGTATGTTTATGACGACAAAGCGCCTGTAAAGAAAATTGAATTCACTCGACAGGCATTGCACGCTCACAAACTGAGTTTCAAACATCCTCTGACCGGCAAACTCCTGAGTTTTGAATCGCCATTGCCCGAAGACCTTCAATCATTAACCGTTAAGTTGCGAGCAGAGGCTAAATTGCCCAAAGAAACCAAACCGGCGCTTCGACTACCGCTTCTCAATAAGCGTTAAGTGATTTGTCGTTTGCGGCACGCCAAAAACGAACGGTTCCTTCATCGCTGGTGGTGATCAGGGTTTTCCCATCGGGGCCAATGGTCAGCGAAGTTACGTCGCCTGCATGGCCTTTGAATGTAAAGATTTCCTGGGCCGACGCGACATCCCACAACTTCACCATTCCAGCTTTTCCGCCTGAAATCAGCCGCTTGCCGTCTGGAGAAAAAATCAGCCGATTCAGGGAATCGCTCTGCCCTACTTTGCGAATCATCCGGCCGGAATTGACGTCCCACAGCCGCAGCATGTTGTCGTCTCCGCCGGTCGCCAGCATTTTGCCGTCCGCTGAAAACGCGATGGCTTTGACGACTTGAGTATGGCCCTCGAAAACGCGCAGCAATTTTCGTGATGCTACATCTATCAATGAAACGGCTCCGTTAGTTAGCGCCACAGCCAGCAAATTCCCTCCGGGCGAGAATGTTGCTCGGAATGAATAGTTGGACTGTTGTTTAGGCAGCTCACTTGGCTGGCCTGTGGTGACATTCCATAAATACTCTGTGTTGCCCACATCACCTGAAATCAATTGTTTGCCGTCAGGTGAAAACGCCATGTTGTAAACATAATCCGAGTGCCGCGTCAGTGTCTTTATCAATCGTCCGCTGGTCGTGTCCCAAAGCTTAATCGGACCTCTGTGAGCGGGGTCGCCAAAACTTGTGGCCAACATCTTTCCGTCAAAACTGAAGACTCCGGTTAACACCTCGCTCGAATCAAGCGAGTGGTCGCCCGCCTCAAAGGTCACCAATGGTTGGCCTGAATCCAGACTCCACAGTTTCATTTCATTGGCTTTGGTCACACCGAAGACAACGGGTTTGTTTCCGTCCATAAACACGGAAGCTCTGAACCGCTTCACCGATTTGCGAGCCAGTTCTGGCGCGACCAGGCTCTCAATCCCCCAAATTTTGAGACTGCCATCGGCACTTCCCGAAGCGAGATACTTACCGTCTGCAGACCAGGCTAGCGAATTCACCGCAGACCCATGCCCTTTGATCGTTGTAATTTCATTGTCATCATCGCCTTCCGCCGACCATAGCCTGACAGTGCGATCATAGTTCCCGGTCGCCAGAATCGTGCCGTCGGGCGAAAACCGCAAAGCCTGATTGACCCCTGTATGCCCCTTCAAAACTGCCAGCAATTGCTGGCTGACCGAATCTCGAACCTGAAGCGTTCCATCCGGCAACGAACATAACAACCGTTTTCCATCCGGAAAGAACAAAGCGCGCGAAATCGTAGCTCCGCCGGAATTTAAGATTGATTCTTTACCGGTGATCACATCCCAGACATGAACAACAGAGGATTCATTCGTACAAACCACTTTGCTGCTATCCGCCGAAAACGTTGGCCAGGGACCAGGTCCAGAAACTTTTTTTATCCATAACAGTTGGGGAGCTTCGAGCATATCGAACAAAGCGACGTTTCCGCCCATATCCGTTACGACCAGCCGTTTGCTATCCGGTGAAAAAAGCACTCGCGCAACATCATTGTCGGTTGGCTTAAAACTATAGATGTCCTGATTCGTACGAATGTCTCTGACAATGATTTTTCCATCAGGAGTGTCGGCAGCAACTCGGCGAGAATCTGGCGAAAACGCGATGGCGTTGTAATGCTTTCCCGCAGGCAGGCTAAATGTGGACAGCTCCCGCAGAGAAGAATTATCAGCAGGAATTTCAAACGTCGTAACCAGAAATTGGCTGGTGCCATTTGCGCTGTTGCGCTGCCGTTCAGCCATCAGCAAATTTCTGCCATCAGGAGAAAACGAAACGGAAACCACGGGATTTTTTGTCTGGATTTGCTTGAAGACTAGATGCGTTAAATGCCAAAGTTGATACCATTCCAGGCTGCGCAAATCTTCCTTTCCCGGTTCGGGTCTGGTTCCTTCCAGCAGTTCGTTGACGCGAGCAACATTGGAATTGCTCTCAAACTCCTGCCAAGCCACGCCAATCTGCCTCAAGTACAGCAATCTGCGCCGAGCTTCGGCTTCATTGCTGGCACGAATCGCCAGCCAGCCAACGACCGCCAAAATCACCGCACTCAACGCAGCAATTCCCAACGCACCTCGGCGAAACGCTGCGCGCTGTCGTCGCACTTCAGCATCCGGCAGGTTTGACGTCACCCAATCAAGATCAAAAACGCGACCGTAAATGCGATTGCGAATTTTCAGTTTTCCGGATTCCGCCCGAACAATCCCAGACAACCGCAAGATGCTGACCAGCGGATTGCTTTCATCATCAGGCATTCGCCAACCACGCCGGACCTTGCGATAGGCGTACAGCAGTCCAGCCACGTCGGCTTCGCTGCGCAAAATCCGCTCGCGGACAAACAACAAATTGTCGTCGCGTTCGCGCGCGCGCCGCGTGAAGAACAGCTCATCACATAACTTATCAATTGCAGATGGCTCTTTGATCAACGGGTCTTCGGCGGCGGCTCGGCAAAGTCTTTGAGTAAGAAACGGATGCCCGCCTGACCAATACAGAATCCGTTTGAGCAGAGATTGCCCTTCGCGCCCATTCTGACTCAACCCTTGGGACAATGGAGCGGCTTCGGATTCGGCAAAGTCACGCAATTCAATGCGACGCCCAATGTTAAACGGGGTCATGCGCGTGTTACGGATCAAATCGGCTGGAGTCGCAACTCCGAGCAAACAAAAGGTCAGTCGCTCCAGTTCAGGTTCTTCACTGCGCAGGTTGTAACATTCGCGAATGCCTGCAAAAAATTCATCTGTCGAAAATGGCAAGCTGAGGACGACATCAATCTCATCCACGAAAATCACCAACCGGTCAGGATACTTTGGCAGCACAACGGTTCGGATCGCCGACAACCATCTTTGCAAAGGCCCCAGTTCTGGATGAAGCTGCCAAAACTCAATCAGCTCATCTTCAAGGTTCAGCCTCAGTCCGAGTTGCAGCATCAAGCCGCTGTACCACTGTTCAACCGAAAGATTCTGCCCAATTGCAGATAGGTCCAGCACGGCCACGCCAATTCCCTGCTTTCGCAATTTCCCTGCGGCTCGGATCATCAGACTGGATTTGCCCATTTGTCTGGACGTCAGCACATAACAAAACTCGCCGCGCAATAACCCATCCAGCAAATCCTTATCAGCCTGCCGCTCGACATACGAAGGCGCATCGGGGCGCATCGTGCCTCCGACGACATAAAACTCTGAGGTAATGGCGGCCTGAACAGCGCTCATAGCAACCGCTTTTTCAGATAGCGAGCATAAAGCTCACAACGAGGTTGGGCATCCACGGGTGAATCTCCGGTCAAAATACCGGCGCTTCGTAACCGATAAAAGGTTTCGGTGGTTAGCGGAATCGGATCTTTCTGCCCTTGAAGAAGGCGACGCATTGCATCGCACAAATCCTTATCCCGTTCGAGCGCAAACCACATGTGACGCAAATGGTTTCCAAAGATGCCATCGTCATGATCGGCTTTGGCATTGACGACCTCCAGATCAATTCTCTGCTGATACATCTGGTACAAGCCGCGTTGGGTCAGGTAAGGATGGCCTCCGATCAACTCAAAGTACCGGGAAATCTCCCGCTCACTGGTCAGCAACCCGCCATAATGTTTGTTCAAATCGGAAACCTGTTTCTGAGTGAAATCTTCCAGCGTAAAGTGAGTGCCGACATTAAATGGCGACTGATTGGGGTCGGTGATGAAAAGATGCGCTTCGGTGGCGTAGGCCAGCGCCAAGGTCAGCCGCATCCAAGGGCCATCCGGTTCATAAGCGCGCAAATTATGTAGCCAACGAAATAAGGCGAAGATTTCTACTTTGTTGTCGCAACTGAACAATTCGTCCACGTCGTCAATGACCCACACAAATGGTCGATCCAGCTTTTCCAGTACATGCCGCTGCAAATAGCGTTGGAAATTTGCGCTTGGCCCTAGAAAACTATTCCAAAGTTTGTGCGGGGCCGATTCCAAATCGAGCGTGTCGGCGATTTGCTCCGCCAGCGAAAGCAACAACTGATCCGAACTGGATAGTGTTTGGTTGTTGATCGAACGCAGATTTGTCAGCACAACCGTTGCCCCCGATTCCCGAGCTTGCTGGGCACCGCGCGCCAACAAAGAAGTCTTGCCGACTTGTGGCGGCCCTTTGACCAGCACAATGCTGTCCCGACGAGCCATTGCGGCAAAAAACATCCCATCTGTTTCGCGAGCAATATAATGGCGGGAACTTAATGGCACTGCGCCGCCAGGTGTTGGAGGCTCTGCAATTTCAACCGGCTTAGCGGCAAGCTGATCAGCTCTTAACTCCCGAACCTCGGCAATAAACCTGTATCCGCAACCGGGAACATTTTCGATATAAGCATCCCCGCCTAACCGTTTTCGCAATTCCGCCATTGTCACGGTCAGTCGGTAATCTGTATCGCGATCAATTCCCCAAACTTCTTTTAACAGGCGATCATTCGCCATCAAATTGCCGTGGTTTTCCACCAATATAACCAGCAGGTCGAAAACCAACCGTCTTAACGGCGGAGAAATCTCTTCGCCATCAAGTGACAGACGACGCTCAGCCGAATCAAGACGAAAAGAGCCAAATTCATAGATCAAGCGCGGAGAGCTAGCCATAAAAGTCTACGATCGGAATATTTTATAGAGATTTGTTCGAAGTTTTATTCATTCTTCAAGCAGTGATCTACCGTCTTGGTTATAGTCCGATGTGCTGGAAGAACTACTTAAAAACAATAATAAACATTGGCGTTGTACTTGAAATTACCTCTCTCTTGAGGGCGCGTGCATTCTAAGTCACCTTTGGAAAGGGTAGCAATACATCGCCTTGTAATACATGTCTCACGGCACATTGCCTAATGGCATTTTCGAGTCGTTTCCCCACAAGCTGCTTGAACCGTGACTAGTCGCTCAGTGTCCCCCTTTCCGTGCAGTCACTGAGCCAAGGAGATTCAATGGGGAATTATTATCGCGTCCTGGTTTATGACGGCAGCACAAGTGAGGAAATAAACAGGCTTACCGAAACAGCAAAGAAGGAAAAATACGAGTATCCCAACACAAGCGTGTTCGTTGGTAAAAGAGATGGCGTCACAAAATTTATGGCGCTGATTCCTCTTTCAGAAATGCCTGAAGAGCTGGGACCGGAACCCTGGCAAGACACGACGGATTTAGTGCAGGAGCATTTTCTGTGTGAATTTAACCCGGAATTTAGCACTGCCAATCATCCGGGAGGAGCCACTTCGATCACCTACAAGGAACTTAACGTGGAAGGTTCAAACGGAGAGATGACTTCGATTATTGAAAAGCTGATGAAGTAAGTTCGCAAACAGCATTTTCAGAAAGCAGTCAGCAATTCTCAATAAGTTGCGTCCTCCAACAGCCAGCTAGTAACAGCCAGGTCCCGAAACAGCAGCGTCCTCAGCCATTAGGTATTTTCTTTCAGTTTGCAATTTCAACCTTTGAGGTCGGGTATACCTCAGCCGCCACACTCGGCCAGCTTCGAAGGTTGAAATTGCAGATCATCTGACTTCTGCTCGGAACAACGACGCATTCACCAATCAGAAAGAACCCCGCAGCCCAAGCCGTTTGATCACCTGCTGAGCGATGTCGCGCCCAGCCCAATCCACATACACCTGATCACGCGAAGCTCCAAGCGGCGGAGATGACATGCCGCCGGGCTGCCGGGGATAGCCCGACCCAAAGGCGATAGATTTGCCCGTTTTCGGCTCAAACACTGTGAAGCGCATATCCAATCCATTCATGCTTCCCGCCCCCATGCGGTCGTAAAGCAATTCAATCCAGACAACGAAGGTGTCGCCGTCTTTAGCAGCTTTCATCGCATCGCTGCGGTGCTGGTTGCGTTCGGAACTCAACTGGATGGTTTTCACTTCGCGACGCAATTCGTTCAAACAGGCTTCGCGAGCCGTGTCAGCATAAAAGCCTGGAATTTCAATGTCGGTCATCGCCGAAGAAACCATCACCGCCTTTCCCTTCTCAACCTCTTTCGGCTTTTCGGGAACAACTTCCGGTTCCGGCACGGTGCGAGCATCGGGATTGTTGACGCCCTGAACGACGGGCTGCGGATCGGCTTTTTTCTGTTTACGGCCTGACTGCCCAGCCGCAACCACGCCGAGCACCAGCAAACAGCCAAACAACACAACCAGCGACTTTGCATGAATTCGCATAACGATTCCTCCACGTTTGAGCTTTTGGGAATTGTGCGCGGATTATACCAGTCGTCTCGTGAATGGCGATACCGCGGCACCGGCCAAAATTCTTTCCTCCTATGAGAATCTTCGGGCTTGGTTACTCAAATGATTGCGACTGATTTCGCGCGTGAATATACTCAGCACCCTTCACTACAAACGGACTCTCGGAGAGGGATTGTGGGCAAAACATATAAATACGGAGTGTATGGGGTTGGTCGCATTGGCAAAGTGCATGCAGCCATAGTTCAGGAGCAAGGTCATCAAATCGTAGCCATCGGCGACGATGAACAAGCTGCGGTTGCGGCTGCGCAAGATGAACTGGACGCTGGCGACGTGAAAACATTCAATGATCCGGCTCAAATGGCGCACGAGATGACGGGCGACCTGGATGCCATGATCATCGCTTCGCACACCAAAAATCACGCCAGAGACGCTCTGCCTTTTGTCGAAGCGAAGATTCCAATCTATCTGGAAAAACCATTGACCGATGATTTGCAGGAAGCCTTCGCCTTTGTCGAGGCCATTGGGCGCGATCCGCATCTGATCCAGATTGGATTGCAGCGGCGATACGACCCGGCATTGCTTTATACCCAACAACTAATCCAATCCGGCGTGGTGGGCGAACTGCGCGAAATCCGCTGCATCCTGCGCGACCAATATCCTCCCCCGGCAACCTACAGCAGCAGAGGGCTGATTATTGACATGGGAATTCACGTCGCCGACGAAGCCATCTTCCTGACCAACGAATTCCCCAACGAAGTGTGGGCCAGCATGCATCACACGCGAGCTTACGCCAGCCCGATTGACGAAGGCGGCGACACCGCGTTTGTGACCTTCACGACGCCGTCGGGAGTTTTGGGACGACTTGACCTCAGTCGCACGCATTCTTCCGGCTACAACAACGAGACCTACATCATCGGAACCAAAGGCACCATCCACACTGGACGGTTTGCCGGGTATCCTGGCCCCATCCACGTAGAAATTTGGCAATCGAATGGCACGTTGCACCCGGACTCCAAAACCTTCGAGATGACTTACCTGAAGGGAAATTACCCGGAATTCTTGCCTCGGTTTGATATTGCCTACCGTCGCGCCCACGAGCAATTCCGCGAAGCCATCGAACGCGGCGCGGCCTTTGCCGTAACCCAAAACGAAGTCCTGGATGCCCAAGTCTTCGCCGAAGCCGCCCACCGCTCCGC
>DAOMFR010000121.1:12559-22025 GCA_035429885.1 Blastocatellia bacterium | reverse complement strand
TTTTTGCGCCTTTTGTGGTGAATTCCTCGCCTTGGATTTATGCAGGCTTCAATTACTTCACCGAAACGTTATTGCTCGACAATGTCGTCGAAAGCGACCGTTGAAGCTCTGCCACAGCTTTCGTGTAATCGGTCTGAGCCCGCAATTCGCGGCCACGAGCGGCGGAAAGTGCGTTCTGGCGATCCAGCACAAAAAAATTGGTGGACTGACCTGCGTCGAATTTGCGCTGCTCGCTTTGGTATTGAAGCTCGGCATTCTCACGCGAATTCTTGGCGGCTTCGACTCGACGCTTGGCAGTTTCGACCGCTTGGAGAGCGTTGCGGACTTCAACCTGAATCAATTGCTCCGTGCGCTGGCGCTGAATATCAATTTGCTTGCCTTCAGCCAACGAACGGCCAAGATTGGCTTGAGCCGTGCGGTTGCGAAGCGGCAGATTGATGTTCACACCCACATGCCAGGTCCTGAATTCATTCTTGAACAGATTCCCCAAACTTTGTCCGTTACCGCCAAGCAAAAACCCTGGGATCGGAATGCTGGTCGGAGGCGGCAACAATTGGATGAGCGGGTTCGGCGCATTGGGCTGCAAATTCACGTATCGGATCAATTGGTTGATTCGGTCAGTTGTGGCGGCGCTTGAAGCCGTAAAAAAGTTCCCTTCGCTTCGTTCTTTTCCTGCCAACCCAATTGCGCCGTAGCTGACAACGAAATCAACCTGCGGTTTGGCCTGGTCGCGGAAAAAATCCGAATCAATCTTGTTCAGGTCGCCACGAAGACGAAACTGTTCCAGCTCCGGGCGGTTTTGCAGCGCCAGCCGCGTTGCATCCTCAAGTGGCAAACCGGCATTGGAATCAACCTGTGGTTTTTCCACCGGCACCAATTCCGAACTCCACATGTCGGCTTTGTCCGGTTGTAGCATCAACGCTTTGAGCGCATTTTCAGCCCGCTGAATAGCATCCAGCGCAGCTTCGGCTTCATCATTGCGACGCTCAAGTTCCACGCGAGCCGAGATAATGTCAGCCGGAGCCAACGTCCCTGCCTCCACCAATCGCTGGTTGTGTTCAAGCTGAGTGCGCGCCAGGTCGACGGATTCACTTTTGATTTCGCGATCACGACGGGCAAAGACTAAATCCCAATACGCTCGTTGCACCTGAGCGATGATTTCAATCGCTCGCTGGCGAAACTGGCTGTCGGAGATGTCCAACCGTTTTTTGGCCAGTTTGATCTGCCGCCGAGCTGGATCGGTATCTCGGTTTTTCATCAACGGTTGCGTGAAGCTGACGTTGAGCGTTGAGGTGAATTGCGGGTTGAGCGAGTTGAATTGGTTCTGAGTCGTTGCTCGGTCGTTGGTGAACGTTCCCTGCAAAGTTCCGCCATACTGGCGTAGCCGCTGCGACAAAGTCGCGTTGCCGGTCAAATTGTCAGTCAGCAAGCCGCCGTTTTCACCGCCAGCAAGAATTGACGCCACAGGCACTTTTCGCCGGTCGTAATAAAAGCTGGTCGTCAATGTCGGATCGTAAACGCCATCTGCCGCGTGAACATCGAATTCCGTCAGTTGAACGTTCAGTCGTTCGACTTCAATATCGCGATTGCTTTCCAACGCACTCAAAATCGCGTCACGTAACGTCAGGCTGACCCGCTTTGTGGAATCCACGCCAACGCGCTTGTCCGATTGCTGGTTGCCCGATTGTGGATTGCGGGTCGCGGCTTGCGAATTATCTTGTGCTTGGACATTCGACAACGACAAGAAGATCATCAAAAAAACGGAAAACATCTTTGCGGATGAAATCCGCAATCCGCAATCCGCTATATTCGAATCTTTCAGTGCCTTTTGATTTTTCATAGGTCCTTCCCTGCCTTCTGTTCTTTCGCTTTTTGGTAAACGACTGCCGCAACCGCCACGTCTTCGATGGCGATGCCCAGCGATTTGAAAAGCGTGATTTGTTCTCGTGCTGTTCGCCCGTGAAACTCTCCGGCCACCACATGGCGAAGCTCTTTTACTCGTTCCCAGGTCAACAAGCCTTTTTCAACTGCCGTAACAAGCTCACCGGATTCAAGCTTGGCTTGATCCAGCGAATCCACAGCAATGAAACCGGCGAGCGTAATCGCGCCATCGTCCACTTCGCGGCGAAGCACGGAATTTCCTCCGGCGGCGTTGATGTGAACACCAGGTTTCAGCCATTCACCCAACACAACCGGTTCGCGCGAATTAGTAATGGTGATGATGATGTCCGTGTCAGCGGCATCTTCAGGTTTGTCCACCGAATGGATGTTGGAGATGCCAAGCTCCGCAGCCATCTCCTGGCAAAAGCGCTCACGGTTTTCCGGCTTGCGACTGAACACCTTCACTTCTTCGATTTGGCGGACGGCACACACCGCGGCAAGTTGACTCTTTGCCTGCCAACCTGCGCCATAAACGCCAACTGTTTTTGCGTCATCACGCGCCAGAAACTTTGTCGCAACGCCGCTGGCTGCGCCCGTGCGCATTTGGCCCAGCTTGTCGGCTTCGATAAAAGCCAACAACTCTCCCGTCACGGCATCAAACAAGCTGACGTAAAATCTCGCTCCGCTGCGCGAGACAGTGTAAGACTTCAAGCCAAGCAATCCTTTGAATTCGATTCCGCCCGGAGTTGTAAACCCCGACACTGCGCCGCTCATTGTCATCAAAGTCGAACCTTGGGCACGAACACGGCGACGCGATTCGTTGCTTGCTTCGCCAGCGGCTTGCAACTTGAAGACGCATTCAACAGCCGCGAGTGTGTCCGACATCGTCAACAGTTCTTTGACTTCTTGCTCAGTTAAATAAAGTGGCATGGTTCATTCACAATATTGCCGCGATTACGGGCTCAAAATACGTATTTTTACGTGTAGCGCCCTCTCTCTGGCTACCTAAAAATAATTCCGTCGAAAACTGCTCGACAAACACATTAACAACAAACCGTTGCCCAACGGCATACAAACAACAAGGAGATTTTTTTTGTTCGAGATAGCTATTTGTTTCTTCGCAATTATTTTTAACAACGGCTTTAATTACAGCACATCACCTGCAAACCCGGTTCCGGGCCAAGACCAAAATCCGGTTGTCACTGTCAGTAAGAATAAGAATTCAAACCCGGCGCTGTGGAGTAATATTCTCAAAAAGTAAGCTACAGTTGTTCCGTGACACCTCAATAGGCGTTCAGCAATTCTGCTGAACGCCTATTTTTCATGAGCTGTTCGCGCTACTTTCCCTGACCTCCAAGAATGGAGGATGCCACCGCCACACCTTTTTCTTTGATTCGCCCGAACAACCGGTCACGGCGATTCGCCAACCGTTTCCACAACGGAGAATTCACGGCATCATCAAAGAGTGAGTAGGCCACAGGCGTCGCCAACAAGGTCAGCAGTAAACACATCG
Source organism: Blastocatellia bacterium (assembly GCA_035429885.1). GTDB lineage: Bacteria > Acidobacteriota > Blastocatellia > RBC074 > RBC074 > RBC074. The sequence continues at coordinate 18,631 of DAOMFR010000121.1, read as the reverse complement.
TTTGGCCTCCGATGACCACAACAGACGTAGAACGGTTGATGCCTGCGCCTGCGCCCTTGCTCCAGGCCAGCGGCAACATCCCCGCAACGAACGCAACTGTTGTCATCAAAATCGGTCGCAGACGGTCGCGGCTGGCTTGAATCAAAGCTTCGTGCCGCTCTAACCCTTTCGCGCGTAAGCCGTTGGTGTGGTCAATCTGCAAAATCGAGTTCTTCTTCACCATCCCAAACAACACCAACAATCCCAATGCTGTGAACATATTAAAGTTCTGGCCGGTGACAATCAGCGACAAAATCGCGAACGGCATGCTCAGCGGCAAAGCCAGCATCACCGTGATCGGATGCAGAAACGATTCGAATTGCGCGGCCAGCACAATGTACATAAAGATAAACGACAGCATGAATGCCGTGATGAATCCATTCATCGTCCGGCGCAACTCCTTGACGTTGCCAGCAGGAAGCGCCAGGTATTGCGGCGGCAGATTCAATGCCTTGATCTCTTTTTCCAGTTGGGCAGAAATCTCGCTCTGCGAAGAGCCGGGTTTCAAGTTAGCGGTTAGCGTGACTTGCCGCTGACGGGCAAGTCTATCAATGGACGTGGGGCCGCTACCTTCCTGAAACTTCACAACGTTATCCAGACCAATACTTCCCACACGTGACGACGGCACGTTGAGTTGACCGATGCCAGCAGCGTCAGTGCGGAAGTTTTTTGAGGCTCGCACATGCACTTCATATTGCTCGCCGCCTTCGTTGTAAGTTGAGATCTGATCGCCGCCCACCAATAACCTCAAGGATTGCGCAACGTCGCTGACGCTAACTCCCAGGTCTGCGGCTTTTTGACGGTCAATCGCGCCGCGCAGCTCCGGTTTACCGACAATCAGCGACGTATCCGGATCAACCACGCCAGGCATTTTCCTCAACTTATCCAACAAAATGGACGAGTATTCATTCAGCTTATCCAGGTCAGGCCCTTTCAGAGTGTAGGCAATGTCAGTGTTTTGACGACCGCCTCCGGCGATGGCGGCCACGGGGCTGACCAACGAACGCAGGTTGTACTGTTCGTCGAATTTCTTCAGGACTTTGTCGCGCGTATCCGCCATGCTTTGGAACTGAGTGTAATTCAACCGTCCCAACAGCGGATTCATGCGAACATAAATCTTGGCCAGATTCTGTGTTCGCTGCTGGTCGTCGCCTACCGTTGTAATGGTGTAACTGATTTCCGGCCTTGTGCGAATTTCGGTGGCCACTTTTTGCGCAAGGCTTAAGGTGGTTTGCAGCGAAGCACCTTCAGCCGCGCGGATCGTCACTTCGTATTCATCCTGATCATCCTGCGGGAAAAAGTCTTTGCCTACGCGTTGAAACAGTGGGCCGGTCGAAAGCACGACCAAGACTGCAACTATGACAACAACGATTCGATGCCGTAACGAAAGCGTCAGCAGCCACGTGTACCATTTATCCAGCCAACGCATGATAAAGGATTGTTTTTCAGGCGCGTGGCCATTTAGGTCGCCATCCTCTTTTTTAGTTCGCTTGAACTTTTTCAACATTCGAGCGCTCATCGTCGGCGTCAACGTGAAACTGACAATCAGCGAAACGAAAATCGCAAACGCCATCGGCAAAGCCAGGTTTCGGAAAAAGCGCCCCGAAATGCTCTGCATAAAGCCGAGCGGAAGAAAAATCACAATCAACGACAGCGTCGTCGCCATCACCGCCATGCCAATTTCTTTGGTAGCGGCAATTGCAGCTTCAAATGGTTCGTATCCTTTTTCTTCGATGTAACGGTAGATGTTTTCCAGAACCACAATCGCGTCGTCAATGACGATTCCGACGGAAAGCGTCAGCCCCAGCATCGAAGGCCCGTTGAGCGTGATGCCAAAGTAATCCATCAAAGCGAATGTGGCGATAATCGACGACGGAATGGCGATGCCGGAAATGATTGTCGCCCGCAGGTTTTGCATAAACAGCAAAACCACCAAAGCCGCCAACAATGACCCCAGCAACAAATGTTCGCGAATCGCGTGAAAGGCCGCCAGAATGAATACGGATTGATCGCGAACCACTTCCACCGAGTACCCCGGCGGCAGGTTTTTCTTTAAATCTTTCAGCCGGTCTTTCACTTCGTTGACCACGTCAACCGTGTTGGTACCGGATTGGCGGCGGACTTGCAGCAACAGAGTCGGCGTGTCGTTCAATCGCCCCGCAGTCTCTTCGACTTCTTCGCCGTCTTCGGTGTAACCGAGATCGGATATTTTGATTGGATACCCGGCGCGCGTGGCAACAACAACATTGTTGAAATCAGCGGGCGATTGCAGTCGCCCGAGTGTTCGCAGCGTCAGCGTTCGCGCGTCCTGCTCAACTCTGCCGCCCGGAACTTCCAGGTTCTGATTCTGCAACGCGGCGGAAACTTGAGCGACGGTCAGGTTGTAAGCACGCAACTTGTCGCCATCGAGATTGACGTTGATCTGCCGTTTTCGGCCTCCAATAACCTGCACCTGGCCTACGCCGTTGACTGATTCAATCTGGCGGCGAATCACTTTGTCAGCGTATTCGGTCATTTCCCGAATGTTGCTGTTGGAAGCGGCGGCGATGGTCATAATCGGTGACGCATCCGGATCAAGCTTTTCAACCGTGGGCTGTTCAATCGTACGCGGCAACAACGGCAAGGCGCGGTTCAGTTTGTCGCGCACGTCCTGAGCAGCAGTGTCCAGGTTCCGTTCCAATTCGAATTGAATGAAGATCAGCGAAACACCTTCAGAAGAGGTCGAACGAAGCTCTTCGATGCCGCTGATTGTGTTGACGGCTTCTTCGATTTTGTCAGTGATTTCCGTTTCGATTTCCTGCGGCGAAGCACCTGGAAAGCGCGTGGTGATAGTGACAATCGGAAACTCAACGCGCGGGAACCGCTCGACAATCAGTTTGTTGTAGGCAAACACGCCCAACACGATCATGGTCATGATCAGCATCGTGGCGAACACAGGGCGACGAACACAAATTTCTGCCAGCTTTTGCATAATCCCTCTCTTGCTTCGTGAGTAAGTCTATTTGCCGCTGTTGACGACTGTACCAGTCTGTAACTTGTCCAGATTGCTGGCGGCGACAACTTCGCCATCTTTGACGCCTTCGACAATTTCGATCAAGTCGCCATCGGTGACGCCAGTTTTGACAATTCGCTCAACGGCCTTGCCGTTTTCGATCACGAAGACTTTGGAAAGCCCGGCAGCAGTCAAAACGGCTTTCGCCGGAATTAATACGGCTGACGAGTTTTTAGCAGTGATCAATTGGGATTTGGCAAACATGCCCGGTCGTAACAGATTGCCGGAATTGTTAACTTCGGCTTCGACGGTCAAAGCGCGAGTTTGCTCGTTCAGTGAAGGGCTAATGCGAACGATTCGCCCGCTGAAGGTTCTTCCAGCCAAAGCTTCCACGGTCAGAGTCATTGTCTGTCCTTTGCTGACAGCAGCGGAAGAAGATTCCGGGATGTCAGCGCGAAGCCTCAAAGGATTGATTTTGACCAGCGTGACAATCTTGCCGCCGACGGCCAAATACGAGCCTCGATTGGACAGCTTTTCCTTAACGGCTCCGCTGATCGGGGCGCGAACGACCGTGTCGGTGACGGCTTTTTTGGCCAGTGATAATGCGGAGCGCTGTTGTTCGACAATGGCCAGTTGCTGATTCACTGAATCCAGCGCTGCCTGGTAACGAGCTTTGGCCAGATTGTGCTGTGTCATGGCTTGGTCGTAGATCGAACGCGAGATGTCACCGTTTTCAATCAATTTGGAATTACGATCCAGGTCCATCTGCGCCCAATCCAACGAAGCTTTGGCAACACGCACATCCGCATTCTGATGCGGATCAAATTTCTCCCCCTCCTTCATTCCCAGCCTGGCAATGGTTTGTTTCAGCGTGGCTTCGGCTTGTTCGACTTTCAGTTTGGCGTCGCGCTGATCAATTACCGCGATCACCTGCCCTTGAGCGACATAACTGCCAAAGTCCACGTTGAGCTGTGATAATTCCCCGGCAACTTGTGCCGAAACGACGACTTCTTCATCCGCCGCCAAAGACCCAACGACTTCCACGCTGCGCTGTAAATTCCGCGTGAGCGCTGCGGCAGTCGTCACATCCACGGCCTGCGGGGTGGCAGTTGCTGCGGGTTTAGTTGCGGCGTCTGCCGTTGCTTCGGGCTGCTGCTTCGCTCGCGAACAGGCTGCCCCGGACATGGCCACCACAATTGCCAGTCCTAAAATCCATTGAGCTTTCATTGAATTCGATTCCTTCCCCTGCATTTGAGACTCCTGGTTGTTCACACTCATTTACGGCTATGCCGCTGAGTTTCGTAGTTAAAGTTTGTCATCGAAGCCAAAAACAAATCGGCGAAATTTTCTGCTGCTTGATGATTGGTCAAATTCAAAAATTCCCGCGCCGCCTTGTGGAAAAATTTTTTCAACAGCACATGGTTCATCACCATCCCAACAAAACCGCGCACAGCAATAATCGGATTGCCCGGCCGAAAGGCTCCCTCGTCAATACGTTTTTTGATGTATTCCGCCAGCCGATTATGATGCTTCAAAATATGATTATTGAAAATCATCTCGGCCAGCTCATGGCCTTCCAGCGCGCTATAAAGCAGGATACGCATCGCAGTATCGTCGTGTTCGTGAAACTCCATCAGGTGAAACGCGAAGGATTCAAACACCTTTCGATCATCACCACGCTCCATTGCTTCTGAGATCACGCGCTGCAAAGCCTGCACATCCGCCGAACTTCCCTTTTGATCCATAATCGCCGAATACAACTCGCGCTTAGTGGCGAAATGGCGAAAGATGATCGCTTCGTTCACTCCGGCTGCTAAAGCGATTTCTTTCGTCGTCGTTCCGCGAAACCCTTTTTGCGAAAAGAGCTGGACAGCGACATCCAGAATTTGCTGGCGGCGATCTTCCGCAGCCATTCTTACGTGCGCTTTCAATTCAGCTTTTTCTTCAATAACTTTTTTAGGTGTCATTACTGGCGACTCGGCTGAATCTTCGAACTTCGGTTCAGCCACTTTCTTTTCAAATCTTCCCTGAGCCGGTTACGACGACTCCCACCTACTTTGTAAGTAAGTGCCTACTTACTTAACACACGACCGCCGAAACTGGCAAGCAAGAAAGTAAGTGCTCACTTACTTTCTCTAATCGCCGAGAACAAATTGATTAAATCGTGGAAGCTGTCCCATACTTCGCGCCCACTAAAACTTTCCTATTCATCAGAGGTGCCCAAATGGCTGACGCAGCTACGAAAACTTATGACGTCGTCGTGGTCGGTTCCGGCGCAGGCGGATCAACTGCCGCGTATGTGCTGGTCAATAAAGGCCTAAACGTTTTATTGCTGGAAGCCGGGCGATTGCTCGACCAGAAAAAAGACTTCAATACACACACCTGGCCGTATGAGTTGAAATTTCGCGGGCGCGGCAAACCCGGCGAATACGACGGTTTGTGGAAGATCAACGAATACACCGATCACCTGTACACCAATCCGCGCAAAGACAAATACGCTTCTTCGCCTGAGTTTCACTGGACTCGGTTGCGCGCCGTTGGCGGGCGAACCAATACCTGGGGACGTTCATGTTTTCGTCACGGGCCAATGGATTTCAAAACAAAAACAACGCAAGGTTTCGGCGAAGACTGGCCGATCAGCTACGAAGACTTAGAGCCGTATTACGACAAAGCCGAACGACTAGTCGGCATCTCAGGTCAGCGCGAGAATTACTTCAATATGCCCGACGGAATTTACGCGGCCCCGGCACACAAACCCCGCTGCACCGAATTCCATATTAAAAAGGGAGCGGCCAAAGTAGGAGTGCCAGTTGTCTTTGAACGCACAGCAGTGCTCAGCGCACCATACGACGGACGCCCCGGCTGTCATTACTGCGGAGCCTGCGGCAATGGTTGCGACGTTCGCGCGCGATTTTCCAGCCTGGATGTCATCATCCCCAAACTGCAAACCAAAAAGAACTTCACGCTGCGAACTCACGCCGTCGCTCATCAAGTCCTGACCGACAACAACGGCAAAGCGCGCGGCGTTTCTTTCTTTGACG
>DAOMFR010000121.1:11123-12459 GCA_035429885.1 Blastocatellia bacterium | reverse complement strand
GATTTTCACGGAGGCTATTTCATCCTGACCGGCTCCGGTTTTGACCGCCGTCCGGCACGCGCTGGAGTGTCAGGTTTTGGCTCGGCGATTAAGCAACAGATTCGCGAAGAATACGGCAGCCTGATTACCTTGCGCGGATACGGCGAACGCTTGCCGGATTTCGACAATTACTTCGAGCTTGATCCGGCAAACGTGGACGCTTACGGCATTCCGCAAGTCCGATTTCACGCTGGCGAAAAAGACAACGACCGCAAAATGATGGCCGATATGTACGGCTGGATGGAGCAAATTATGCGAGCTTGTGGTGCTGAGGTATTGCCATTCCGCCAGTACCTGGAAGCTATGGGCGATGCCACTCACGAATGCGGCACGGCTCGAATGGGCAACGACGCCAAAACTTCCGTGTTGAATCAGTTCTGCCAGTCCCACGAAGTCAAAAACCTGTTCGTCACCGACGGCAGTTGTTTTGTTTCGCTGCCCGGCACTCACGGCATTACGACTTGGATCATGGCTCTGTCGTGGCGAGCTTCGGAGTATCTGGCTGAACAATTGAAACGAGGAGAGATTTGATGCGATACCTGTTTTTCCTGCTGACACTTTGCGCGTTGACCGCCAACGCAGCCGAACCCACCCCAGCCATCGCAGAAACTCGCCGATTGGAGTTTCAGGTTCTGCCGGCTGAATCCGAAGGCGATGTAAAACAGCAAATCCAGGCGGGCTTGAAACGTGTTCAACTGCCAATCGTGCATCTTCGGATTTTTGTTGCTGGCTTTTATCAACTCGGACACGCGCGCGAAACTGTCGAAGCGATCTTCAAAGCTCGCCGCCAGCCCTTGCCAGCGCTGACCATCATTGGCGTCGGCGCGTTGCCGCAACCAGGCGCGAAAGTTTCAATGGAAGTCGCGTTGACCGGCAAAGCCAACTCCAATCCGAATGGTTTGGCGTTCGCTTCGGGAATGGCGGGCAGCGATCCCAATCCTGACGCACGGCTTTTTCCGCTGGCGGAAAAAGCCGTGCGTGATTTGAATTCCGTTCATCGCGTTGCCGCCATTGAAGCCAACGACGTGCAACGAGTCACCTGCCTGATGTCCGGCCTAAACGACTTGGCCGCAATTCAATCACATTTCAAAACCGCGTTTCCAAAAGCCGCGTTGAACTTCGTGCAATTGCAAAACGCGGCGAAAAGCTCTGTCATCGAATGCGAATCCGTTTCGCGTTTGCGCCAGTCACAGCCTGAACCGATCCGCTGGCTGATGAGCGAAGACATTCCCAAATCGCCAAACTTTTCGCACGTTGCTTTGGTGGCAACAGCGCAACTGGCGTTCAGCGGATTGGA
>DAOMFR010000121.1:0-11023 GCA_035429885.1 Blastocatellia bacterium | reverse complement strand
TTGGCGACTCCGCGTTTGGTTCGCGCCGCAAACGAAGCCGCACTGCTGAAAATCATCAAAGAAGGAATCGCCGGAACCGAAATGCCAAGCTCAAGGTTGGACGACGCGCAGATCAAGCTGCTTGCGGCTTTCGTGCAGGACTTCAGCCAACTTCCGGTTGAAAAATCTGCTGGTGACGCGGTTCGTGGCCAGAAGCTTTACGCTAAACATAGCTGCGCGATTTGCCACGCCATCAACGGCGAAGGCAGCGCCTACGGCCCTGACTTGAGCGAAATCGGTTTGCGACGCGGAGCCACGCACTTGCGAACTTCGCTGCTCGATCCCGAAGCCGACGTGCCCAAAAGTTACTTGCAGTTTCGCCCTGGCACAGCCGTCGCCGATAACTTCTTGCAAGTTCGACTGGTGACTCGCGCTGGCAAACGCATCAACGGAGTTCGAGTCAACGAAGACAGCTTCACCATTCACGTGCGGGAAATGTCCGGCCAGGTTCATTCGTTTTTCAAATCCGAACTGCGCGAACTTCATAAGGATTGGGGAAAGACTTCGATGCCGAGTTATCGAAAGCTGGCGCAAAACGACCTCAACGATCTTGTCGCTTATCTGCTAACACTGCGAGGTGAACGATGAAGAAAGAGAGAATAAGAGACGGAGAGATAAAGGGACGAAGGGATGGGGCAACACAGCGACGGGGCAAGTTCATCACTCTATGTCTCTTTGTCCCGCTATCCCTCCTTCTCTCCATCTCGTTCGCGCAAGCCCAGGTCGGCTGCGATCGCATTCGCCACGCCGAAACCGAACCTCAAAACTGGCTGACCTATTCCGGCAATTATCAAAGCCATCGGTATTCGCCTCTTTCGCAAATCAACACAACAAATGTCGCTCAACTGAAACCGGTGTGGGTCTATCAAATGCGCGATCCCGGCAAAGTCGAAGCAACTCCACTGGTGGTGGACGGCGTGATTTACCTGAGCGAAAAGCCGCATGTCGTCACTGCTTTGGATGGACGAACTGGTCGCCCTTTGTGGACTTACCGCCGAACGACTCCCAGCGACGCGCGCGGTTGTTGTGGCATTCCCAATCGCGGGTTGGCTGTGCTGGGCGAAACGCTTTACCTGACGACATTCGATTCACATCTGGTCGCGCTGGACATTCACACCGGCAAACCTCGCTGGGATGTCATCGTTGCTGATTACAAATTGGGCTACACGATGACAGCGGCTCCGCTGGCGATCAAAAACCAAATCATCGTCGGCATTGGCGGAGGAGAATATGGCATTCGCGGCTTTCTGGACGCTTACGACGCAAAGACTGGCAAGCGGTTGTGGCGATTTTGGACGGTTCCCGCCGCTGGCGAAGCTGGAAACGAAACCTGGTCAGGCGACAGCTGGAAAACCGGCGGAGCGCCTACCTGGGTGACGGGTTCGTACGATCCAGAACTGAATTTGATTTATTGGACGACCGGCAACCCCGCGCCGGACTGGAACGGCGACGCTCGGCTGGGCGACAACCTGTATTCAGACTGTTTGCTTGCGATTGAAGCCGACACAGGCAAGTTGCGCTGGCATTTTCAATTCACACCGCACGATGTGTGGGATTGGGACGCCAATCAGGTTCCGGTTTTGTTCGATGCGATTGTGAATGGAAAACCGCGCAAGCTGGTTGCGCAAGCCAATCGCAACGCGTTTTATTACTTGCTGGACCGAACCACTGGCGAGTTTCTGCGTGGCGCGCCTTACATCAAACAAACCTGGGCCAGCGGCCTGGACGCTAAAGGCCGCCCGATCAAATTGCCAAACATCGAACCTTCAACCACGGGCGCGCTGGTTTATCCCGGACTTGGAGGAGCCACGAATTGGTATTCGCCGAGCTACAGCCCGCAAACGAAATTGTTTTATGTGCTGGCGCGCGAAAACCATCCGCAATACTTTTTCAAAGCCGACGCGACCTATCACGCAGGCGATTTGTTTGAAGGCGGCGGCGGACGCGACCTGCCGGGCGTTGAACCTTACGGCACAGTCAAAGCTCTGGACGCGCTGACCGGCAAACAGCGTTGGGAGTTTCGTTTGTTCGCTCCGGCAATGACGGGATTGATGGCGACGGCAGGCGGCCTGGTCTTTGGCGGCAGCAGCGAAGGATACTTTTACGCGCTGGATGCGCGGACAGGAAAAGTCTTATGGAAGTTCATGGCCGGTTACCAAATCGTCAACAACCCGATCAGCTACGCGATTCGCGGCAAACAATACGTTGCCACCATCGCCGGGCAAGGCTTATTTGTCTTCAGCCGTTGAGCTGACAGCTTGCCTTTGCAAGGCACTGTGCTAGGCTTCGCGCCGTACTTTCAACTCACCTTTTTCAACTCGGAGAAAAACGAATATGGCGATACAGGCTTCCAACTCGGAGTCAATTTCTGCGTTCGATTCAACAAAGGACAACACCGGAATCGGCGGGCATCCGCGCGGATTGACCACTTTGTTCTTTACGGAAATGTGGGAACGGTTCAGCTACTACGGCATGCGCGCGCTGCTGATTTTGTATATGACGACGGCTGTCGCGGCAGGCGGGCTAGGGTTCGACACCAAGTTTGCGGCCAGCGTGTATGGCGCGTATGTCGGTTCGGTGTACCTGATGTCCATTCCCGGCGGCTGGATCGCAGACAAAGTTTTGGGCACTCGACGAGCCGTGTTGGTCGGCGGAATCATCATCGCACTGGGCCATTTTTCGCTGGCGGCTCCATTCAAATTCACATTCTTCGCCGGTCTCGTGTTGATTGTCCTGGGAACTGGCTTGCTGAAACCAAACGTCAGCACAATTGTCGGCGAACTGTATAGCCCGGAAGATCAACGCCGCGATGCTGGCTTTTCGATCTTTTACATGGGCATCAACATCGGAGCATTCCTGGCACCGTTGGTGTGCAGTTATCTGGGCGAACAAATCAACTGGCATTTAGGCTTTGCGGCCGCCGGAATCGGAATGACCGCCGGGTTGGTTCAGTACGTAATGGGGCAAGATCGTCTGGCTCACGTCGGCCATCCGCCTGTCCAAAGTGATGCTGAAACTCGCCAGCGAGGGCTTCAGGGCATTTTGTTTATGGCCGCAATTTGCGGCGCAGTCGGTTTGTTGTTTTTTGGCCCGGAACCAATCGTCAAGTATCAATCGCTGATTATGGTCATTGGCGTTGTTCTTTTTATCGCCTGGTTGTTTTTGATCTTCTTGAAACCGGAAGAAAAAAAACCGGTCGGTGCGATCATCATCCTGTTTCTGTTCTCCATTATTTTCTGGGCTTGTTATGAACAGGCAGGGTCAAGCTTCAGCCTGTTTGCTCGGGACCTAACCAATCGCAACATTTTTGGTTATGAATTTCCGGCAGGCTGGTATCAATCCAGCCCTGCAATTTTCGTCGTGCTGCTGACTCCGTTGTTTGTGCTGTTGTGGAAAAAGATGGGCGACAAACAACCATCCAGCCCCATCAAATTTTCGATGGGTTTGATGTTTGTGGGATTGGGAGCTTCGTTGCTGGCTATTGCGTCACTTCTGTTGGTCAGCGGCGGCAAAGCCGGTCCGTGGTGGTTGGTCGGAGTTTACGTGCTTCAGACCATTGGCGAAATCTGCCTGTATCCGGTTGGGCTGAGCGTGACAACCAAACTGGCTCCGCAACGTTTGGCCGGTTTGATGATGGGTGTCTGGTTTCTTTCCATCTCGTTCGGCAACTTCGCGGCGGGAATCGCGGCGGGATATTTTGAAGCCGGCTCTCAGACGGCCTTGGTTGGCCTGTTCAGCAAAGTCGCTGCGGTGCCGATTATCGCGGCAGTGCTGTTGCTGGCGGTGACTCCGTTCATTCGCAAGTTGATGGGCAAGATTCGTTAGGACTGCCTGCTAACCTGAAAACTGAAAGTCCCGAGACCGGTACGTTGCCGATCACGGGACTTTCTCTTTCTGCTTCACCCAAGATCACTCGTTACGGTCTGGAAGGTGCGCCGGGTCGAACTCCAGCAGGACCGCCAAATCCGCCAGGACGACCACCGCCTGGCCCGCCGGGGCCGCCAGGACCTCCGCCTCCGGGACCGCCGGGGCCTCCAGGCCCCCCAACCAACGACCCCATCAACTGCACCACTCCTGTCGAACCGATTTTCTGCACCAACGCGTCGAGTTGAGCCTGGTTGCTCTTCAGCACATTGATCGCCTGAATCGTGAAAGTGGAATGCCCCTTCATTCGGTTGGTCATCATCGTGTTTGTCAGGTTGGCGATAATGGAAATTTGTGCATCCGCGGCGGCTCGGTTGCCGGCAAAAATGGCCGCTCCCAAAGCGTCATGTGCGGCTTCCAACGCAGGATCCGGCGCACCCGGATGAGCATCGTGCGCCTGCTGGATCAAAGCCTTCAATTGATCTTCCTGCGCCGTGGTCAGAGCCGGAGCGTTGGCAGATTGCAATGCCTGTTTCAATCTCATCAGCGGATCAAACTGCGGGCGCTGTTGAGCCAACGCTGCAACGGACAAACACAACACCACCGTAGCCATAAAGATTGCCTTCAAACTCATCTTGGTCTTTTTCATAGATTCTCTCCTTCGATCATTGTTGGAATAAGAGTTGAAACGGGAGAACACAAATGCAGTTCATCAGCATTTCATTTTCCCATCGAATTTGTTCTCAACAGCGATGGCGTTGAGACTGAGTTTTAGTTCCACAAATTCCAAAATTTGTTCTTTGCTGAACACGTTCTGCGCCCTCACATCAAGCGGCAAAGCCACAAAATCAAAGAACGGAAAAAACGACAAAAAGCGCCGAGCCTTGAATCAATAAACGTTCAAACTAAGCTTGGGGAAGTTTGAACGTTTATTGATTCAGGGCTCGGCGTAAACGCGAACTCAGGTTATGTGTGCGACAAACTGCGGGAATCAAAAATCGCCAGGCCGACGTCCACCTCTCATTGGCGAACCACCGCCGGTCGGAGGCCCGTCTTCGAAGATTTTGTAATCGGCTGGAGGCTCGAACAGCGACTTTGGCTGTTCGGCGCGATTGATGTTTGTCAGCCGATAAATAGTTTCACCTAAGCGCGGGTCTTTGTGCTTGCTCAAGACGACAACTTTCAACTCAGTCGCTTCCCATCGTTCAGAAACAATATCGATTGGACGGTCATTGCCAATTTGCCCTATTGGAATTGTGAAAGTGGTACGGACTCCTTCAGTTTCGATCCCCTCGATGGTTTGCTTGCCAAGTGATTCAATCTTTTCCTGGCCAGGCGCAGGCGAAAATTGACGATGAGGCGTTTCACCCGGTGGCGGCGAAAACTTGCGAGCAATCCGATTTCTTTCATCCAGCATGTAGTTCACACTGGAAACCGGATCGAAAATGAAAGCCATCTTGGGAGCATCACCGCTAATAACGAACGGCCCGGCAATCGTCAGAATTCTTTCCAATCTGGTCCGGCCTTCCCCGTCACGGTAAAACTTTCCATCACCTTTGTTAGTGATACGAGTGCCGTCAGCCAATACTTGTATGTTTTCAGTGACGATGGCAGCCGAGTATGGAGCGCCTTTGACGACTTTCCCCCCGAATCGAATCTCAGAAAACAGCACATCGAACTGCCCGCCCGGGCCTCCACCCGGAGGGCCAAATGGCGGACGCCCAGGATTCTGATTTCCATCCGGTGGCCCGCCAAATCCCGCAGGCGGCCCTCCGCGTCTGCCCGGTTGCGCGTTGGCAATTGTTGGCAACATCAGAAAAGCAATGATGACCATCAACCAGAAAACTTTTTTGTCCATACCTTCTCCTTCACTGTTGAACCAAACGAATCGCCAGCGGCACGCCGTCAATGCCAACTCTTAAATCCGCTTTGACCATAGCACTGCCGTATTCCAGGTTCAGCGGCAATCCCATTGCGATCAGAGTTGTTCTGGGAACGTCCACTCGAACAACCACACTTTCTTCGGGCGTAACCGAGCCAGCCGCATAATTGAGCGAGATGTAATGAGTCGCCAAATTTTCCTCCGTCTGAACCAATTGACGACTCCGCTGAGGCAGTTTTTTATCCTTCAACGTTTCGCCAAATTGCTTTCGGACTTCCCCATTAGTCACCACCTTGTTTTGCGGGAGAACAACTTCCAGCGAAGGCATCAGCATAGGCGTCATCGTAGGCGTAGGCGGTAAGCCAGCCAAAATCCTTTCATTGGTTGACGCTTGCTGGTTCCGCCAGACTGAAACCGCAACGAGAATTACGATAGCCGTTACCGCCGCTGCCATCCCCCAACTCCATTGCCAATTGAAAAACGATTTACGAGCAACTGTTTGAATCGCTTGAGGCACCGAGGATTCAGCCGCAGTCCTTACGTGTCCGGCTTGGGCTTCAAATTCTGCTCGCAGTGATTGCCTCAAGCGAACCGGGGCTTGTTCGACGCCGGTGCTGTTGGCCAATCCGAGCAGCCGCTGATTCAAGTCCAGTTCAGCAGCCATCTTGTCACCACAAAATTGACAGGCAGCGGCATGAGCCAGCGCAGCCACTCTGGTTCTTGCCGACATCAATCTGTCGGCAACCAGTTCGGCAACCAGTTGTTCAAATTCCTGACAGTTCATACTTCACTCCCGGCATGCACGAATTGAAGTGACGGCACGCCTGCGGTTCTCAACAGTTGCAACTTTTCGATCAACATCGCTCGAGCGCGATTGAGCCTTGAGCGAATAGTTCCGACCGGACACCCAATAATGTCAGCAGCTTGCTCATAACTCATCTCGTGCAAACTGCATAACACCACGACTTCGCGGTAATGCACAGGCAAACTAAGGATCGCCTGTCGAACAGATTCGATGGTTTCGCTGCGCTCAAAATCACCAAGCGGATCGCCTTCCGCCACAAATCGCTCATCATCCAAAGGCTGTGATGATTTGCCCTCTCTATCTTCCGAATCATTGATCGAAATAAACCGGCGTTCCCGTTCCAACCGCCGCAACACTCTATGCCTGGCCATTCCCATGAGATACCCGGCGAGCGAACCTTTTGACGAATCAAACAACCTGGCATCGCGAATCAGCTCAATGAACACATCTTGTGTCACATCTTCGGCGACGACAGGCGAACCGCTCATACGCAGAGCAAACTGATAAATTCCCGCCTGGCGACGATCATAAAGCTGTTCAAAAGCGTCCGCATCTCCGGCGATCATTCGCCGGAGCAACTCTTCATCGCTGATAGATGCAGTCGTCAGAATTGCGTTCATCTTCAAATCGCCGCCGCCAGTTTACCGACCAACCATCCCATCAATTCATCCTGCGGAACTTAATCCTACACGGGCAATGGACTTCAGAAGGTCAAACAGTTCCATCATTTTCCCCTTTGTGCGCCCTCTAAGGTTAGAGAGGTGGTAAGTCCAACTATCGCTTAATTTATTCAGCGCCAACTCTGGACACTCGATCAAACGGTTTGTTACAGTCGCTGCCTTGATGCAAGCAATCAAATTTCCATCTCTGGTGAAACCAAATGAAACCACGCGACCTGCTTTTTGTTTTGATCGTTGTTGTCGTAATCGGCGGCCTGTATTTCCTTTCCACCCGCAACAAAGCCAAAGCAATGCCAGCCATTGCTCAGCACCTGAACGTCCAAGCGCGCGAGGATTGCCTGAAATGCCATTTGCCCGCCAAATTCGAAGACCTGGAGCGTCAGCACAAACACCCTGGCAAATGGCGCGACGCTCGCGTTAGCTGCCTGCTCTGTCACAAAGCCCCGGTCGGCACGAAATAACCAAATCTCAAATCTTTGATTTCATACCTGAAATCTTCTTTTTATTTTTATGTCTAAAACAAAAACCATCACTAAAGCACAAGTTTACAAAAACTACATTGGCGGTCGCTGGGTAAAGCCTGCCAGCGGCAAGCTGCTGGAAAATTGGAATCCGGCGGACACGCGCGAACTGGTCGGCCTGTTCCCCGCTTCGTCAGACGAAGATGTCGAAGCCGCAGTCACAGCCGCGCGTGAGGCGTTTCCAAAATGGAAAGCGACGCCTGCTCCTAAACGCGCCGAAATGCTTTACAAACTCGGCCAGATTTTGATCGGTCGCAAAGACGAATTCGCCAAAGACATGACCCGCGAAATGGGAAAAGTTCTGAAAGAAACTGGCGGCGACGTTCAGGAAGCGATTGACATGACATTCTATACCGCAGGCGAAGGCCGCCGCCTGCACGGGTACACCACGCCATCCGAATTGCAAAACAAAATGGCGATGTGCGTGCGCCAACCAGTTGGGCTTTGCTCACTCATTACGCCCTGGAATTTCCCGATGGCGATTCCTTCGTGGAAGATGATGCCCGCGCTGATTTGCGGCAACACGCTGGTGATCAAACCCGCCGAAGACACTCCGCTGTCCACCATCAATCTGGTCAAAGCCGCTGAAGAAGCCGGGATTCCTCCGGGCGTGATCAACATCGTCATGGGAACCGGCGAAGAAACCGGCGAGCCGTTGACGACTCACCGCGACATTCGATTGGTTTCTTTTACCGGCTCAACCGAAACCGGACGTATCGTTGCAACGAATGCTGCCCAGCACGGCAAGATTTGCTCGTTGGAAATGGGCGGCAAGAACGTGATTATGGTGATGGACGATGCTGACCTGGACCTCGCCGCCGAGGGTGCTGTCTGGGGAGCTTTCGGAACCTCAGGTCAACGCTGCACAGCTTCGTCGCGCATCGTCGTTCACAAAAAGGCCTATAAAAAGTTTGTCGAAAAGCTGGCCGAAAAAGCTCAAGGCTTGCGCGTCGGCAACGGACTGAACAAAAACGTGGAAATGGGTCCGGTCATCAATCAGGCGGCCTTGGACAAGATTCTGGGTTACATCGAAATCGGTAAATCCGAAGATGGTGCGACACTTCATTTGGGCGGCAACCGACTGAACAAAGGCGAACACAGGCATGGTTTTTTCATTGAACCGACGATCTTCACAGACGTAGCGCCGCAGATGCGGATTGCTCAAGAAGAAATATTTGGCCCCGTTGTCAGCATTATCCCTTGTCGCGATTTGGACGAAGCCATCGAAATCAGCAACGGCGTGAAGTACGGCTTGTCGGCGTCGATCTACACTCAGGACGTGAACCAGGCGTTCACGGCGATGGAACGAATGTATACCGGCATCTTTTACGTCAATTCGGCCACCATCGGAGCCGAAGTGCATCTGCCATTCGGCGGCACCAAAGCCACAGGTAACGGTCACCGTGAAGGCGCAATGGCGTCGTCACTCGATATTTTCTCTGAATGGAAAGCAATCTACGTGGATTACAGTGGCAGATTACAGAAAGCCCAAATTGATAATTGAGGCTTCAACCATTTCAATTCATCAACTAACAGGAAGGATTTATCAATGGCAGCAAAAAGTCCCATTACTCGTCAGGAATTTCGCGACGGAGCTCAGCCCGTCAAAGTCGTCATCAATGACATTCCGATGATGGCTGAGGTCAAGGAATTTTCTACCGGCTCGCTGGGCTGGTACCTGAATGGCAAAACCTTGATTGAAGTCGGCGGCAAACAGGTCAGCGTTCAAATTGGCATGAACCTGACCATCGTCGGCAGCAAGGACTTGCCCAAAGACGAATAACCTTTACCAGGAGGCAAGTATGTCCAAAGGCTGGAAAATCGGTTTGAGCATCGCAGCAGGTTTTATGCTTGTGCTGATGCTGGGCGCTGGCGCATGCGTTTACTATTTTTCGCAACTTACAGGGCAGATCAAAGAAGACCAAAAAGCCGCCGAACGATTCGGCGAAACTGCCGATCAAGCCGCCTGCTTGAAAGAAACGTTTGCGCGCAGCAAAGGCAAAAGCTCGATAACGGCAGCGGCTTCCAATTCGATCTTTCTGAGCACGTGCCTGCAAAAAAGCAGGCCGACGCCCGGCTTTTGTGACGATGTGCCTTCCAGCGACGATAAAGAAAAAACGAAGGCCTGGATCAAAAACAAATGCCAGGAGGTGGGGGAAGACAATTTAACGTGCGGTTCGGTTTACGGAATCGTCCTCGGTCACTGCCAGGGTGGCACCATCAAAGGTGACAAAATCAAGATCGAATTACCGGAAGCCCTGCCAGCCCCATCTCAACCAAACGAAAAGGAGAAATGATGATTATCGGATTACCGAAAGAGATTAAAGATAACGAAAGCCGTGTCGGGCTGACGCCTGCGGGAGTCAAAACCTTGAGTGATTTTGGCCACACAGTGCTGATTGAAAAAAGCGCTGGCAACGGCAGCGGAATCACTGACGACGAATTTCGCGCCGCAGGCGGCCAAATTGTGGATTCAGCGGACGAAGTCTGGCGGCGCGGCGATATGGTCGTCAAAGTCAAAGAACCAGTCGGCCCTGAGTACCAGCGTATGCGCGAAGGCCAATTGCTCTTTACGTATTTACATCTCGCTCCCGATCCGAAACTGACTCAAGCAATGCTGGCCAGCAAAATTACCGGCGTGGCCTATGAAACCATCACCAACGACGAAGGTCATTTGCCGCTGTTGACTCCGATGTCGGAAGTCGCTGGCCGTATGGCGGTGCAAGTCGGCGCGCATTATCTGCAAAAGCCTGAAGGCGGACGCGGTGTGTTGATGGGCGGCGTTCCGGGCGTGCTGCCCGCCAAAACTGTCATCATCGGCGGCGGTGTCGTCGGTATCAATTCCATCAAAATGGCGGTCGGTTTGGGTGCCAATGTCACTGTGCTGGATAAAAACCTGGAGCGATTGCGTTATCTGGATGACATCTTCGGTGCTCAGATCAAAACCTTGATGTCCAACGATTACAACGTTCAGGAATCCATTGCCAATGCCGACTTGGTCGTCGGTGCTGTGCTGATTCCGGGCGCTTCTGCTCCGCACTTGGTCAAACGCGACATGCTCAAAACCATGCACAAAGGCGCAGTCATCGTGGACGTAGCCGTGGACCAGGGCGGTTGCATTGAAACCACACATCCGACCACGCACAGCAATCCAACGTATTACGTTGACGATGTGCTGCATTATTGCGTCGCCAACATGCCCGGCGCGGTTCCGCGCACTTCGACTTTTGCG
>DAOMFR010000120.1:10995-22188 GCA_035429885.1 Blastocatellia bacterium | reverse complement strand
ATTGACGACATCTGCGTGATTAAGTCGGTCTACACCTTCATCCCGAATCACGAACCAGGGCGCAATCTGTTTTTCAGCGGCGTGATGACTTCGATGCGTCCGACGATGGGAGCTTGGGTGTCGTACGGTTTGGGAACTGATAATCAAAACCTGCCTGCGTTCGTCACGCTCTCACCAGAGCAAAGCAGTCTGTGGACGAGTTCCGGTTTTCTGCCCGCGCAATATCAGGGCACGCTGTTCAACAACAAAGAAACCGATCCCGAAAAGATGATCAAGTTTTTGCGTAACAAAGACCTGGACGCCGACGCCCAGCGCAAACAACTCGATGCCATTCAGGCGCTGAACCGTGCGCACGCCGAATCCTTTGGCGCGGACACTTTTCTGGAAGGCCGCATCAAGAGCATGGAACAGGCTTACCGCATGCAGTTCACCGCGTCCGATGTGTTCGACATCCGCAAAGAACCCGAATCCATCCGCGAAGAGTACGGCACGACGCCCTATGCCAATGGCTGTCTGATGGCGCGGCGACTGGTCGAAAGCGGAGTCCGTTTCGTCCAGGTTCTGCACGGTCCCGGCCAGCAATGGGACGATCACGAGAACCTGGAGAAAGGCCTGCGCGAACGCTGCCCCGATATGGATCGCGCTTCGGCGGCGCTGATCCGCGATCTGAAACGACGCGGCATGCTGGAAGACACGCTGGTCATCTGGGGAGGCGAATTCGGGCGCACACCGGTTTCCGAAAAAGGCAATGGCCGCGATCACAATCCTTACGGTTTCACAATGTGGATGGCAGGCGGCGGCGTAAAGCCGGGCATCGCTTATGGCGAAACGGATGAATTCGGCTTCAAGGCTGTCGAGAATGCAGTTTCGATTCACGACCTGCACGCGACGGTGCTGCATCTGCTGGGACTCAACCATGAAAAACTGACGTATCGGTACGCTGGGCGGGATTTTCGGCTGACCGATGTGTATGGCAATGTGGTAAAAGACATCATCGCGTAGCGGCCTCTCCCTAAAATCGGGTAAAGTAACGGTGTAAAGGAGCCAGAAAATTTATGTTACAAACCATAGAAGCAGAAATTGATGTGAATGGGACCGTGCGCTTGCTGACGCCCGTGAAAATCACCAAAACAACGCGTGCCGTGCTGACTTTGCTTGATGATTCCAGCCCTAGCTACGTCCTCCCGCCTGAGATTACCGAAACTGACGAGCGCACAGAGATGATCGAAGCGATTGTTCGGAGTATGCAAGCCAATCCACTTCCACCAACTGCTCCTCATTTCACCCGCGACGAACTGCATGAACGCCGTTGACACCAATATCTTGATCTACGTGCAGGACGCACGTGACCCTGTCAAACAGGCCAAGGCTGTCGCATTGGTGAAAGGCTTGCCCGATGGCGTGTTACTGTGGCAAGTCGCCAATGAATATTTGGCGGCAAGCCGCAAGCTAGTTCCCTTTGGCTATAGCCATGCTCAGGCATTTCAGGACATCAACAATTGGCGCAAAGTGTGGACAACGATTCTGCCCACTTGGGCGGTAATGGACAAAGCCGAAGACGTCCGCCAACGGTTCAGTTTGTCGTTCTGGGATGCGATGGTAATAGCCGCTTGCTTGGAAGGTGGCGTGACCCGACTCTATTCGGAAGACTTCGACGCTTACCAGCAGATTGATGGTTTGCAACTCGTCAATCCCTTTTAGGTAATGGCGGAAGACGTGTAGGCCGAGATTTTCGGCTGACTAATGTGTATGGTGACGCGGTATGGGGCATCATCGCGTAAAGTAATTATCGGAAGCCTATCTTGTATCAAGAAGTCTTATGCTGGTTTCGGCTTATACAGAAACCTAAACTTCTATCAAAACGCTTATATCTGGAGGCCATACGTATGACTCAGCCACTCCCATTACTTTTTGGGTTTGTTGAAGAACAGCACGAGTTCGCTAAGACATTCACCAAGTTTATTGAAAAGCAAAACAAACTTTATCAAGTGTGCAAACTTGCCAGCACCAATATTGAGATTAAACCTGAAAGTGCGGTGCAAGACCATATTATCTTTACCCTCGGGCAAATGATTATGGAGGACCTGGAGGAAGTCATTGTGTTGTGTAGTAACGGGCTGGCAACTGGAGGCATGAAAATTCTTCGCGGAATGTTTGAACGCACTGTCCACTTGGCCTATTTGAGTAAGCACGCTGAAGAGGCTAAACAGTTTCTCAACTTCCACTGGATTGATAAGAAGAAGGCGTTCGATCGAATGAATAGGGAATACCCAGGTAAGGTTTCAGCACAAAATGCAGAGAAAGTGCTTTCGCAATTTGAGAACGTGAAAAATGACTTTCTAGTCGTCTCTTGCGATGTTTGTCCTGATCTGAACTGCCAGCAATGTCGTAAAAAACGCATTAATTGGAAATGGTCAAAGAAGGACATCGTAAGTATGGCCAAAGAAGTTGGTACGCCGTTTGAAATGGTGGAATTTGGTTACTACAAGGCTCTTGAGGAAACACATCCTAAAATTGGCGCGATCTTTAGAAGAATTGAAATAAGTGCGGATGAACAGTTTCGGTTTGCGGGTCGTGAGCAAACAGGTGATATGAAAACAGTTCTAGGAATGGCTCACTATATGTTGTTGGCAACTCTCAACGTTATATAGCAGCACTTCCGTATAGGTGCGCTCGCCGATCCGCTAAGACTCTGCTTGGAAGACTTCAATGAAGTTTGGTCTGAAAATTTCCTCCAACCTTAATCATCACTACTCTTTTCCAAATAGTTTAACACTCGGCGGTCAGCCAAGGGCTGGCCAACCTTTCAAATCTCACCAGAACATAGGGCAAGTCTGTTGTGAAGCTCGCTCAACCTGATAAGCTGTTGATTCAGCAGCATCAAAAATCGAGGAGCAAATTTAATGAGTACACGTTGTTTTGGACAGGAAGGCATCCGCAAAGTGGCTGGCCTGTCCAATCTTTTTCGTCTGGCCGGTCTGGCTTGCGCGTTGTTTCTGGTGTCGCCCGCTGTGCAAGGGCAAGACATCCCTTGGCCGCAGTTCCGTGGGCCGGAATCAAATCCTGTCGGAGCGCATGCGCGGTTGGCCGAACGCTGGTCGAAGACTGAAAACGTCGAGTGGATGCAGCAAATTCCAGGGCGCGGGTGGTCTTCGCCGATTGTGTCGGGCGGCAAAGTTTATTTGACGACTGCGACAACCGAAGGCAAGTCGAAGCCGCCGCAGGTCGGGACGGAATACAGCAACGAGTACGTCGCGGAGCTGCAAAAACAAGGGCTTCCGATGGACAAGATCATCGAGCGTGTCACGGAGCGCGACATCGAACTGCCGAACGAAGTGAAGCTCCATTACTTTCTGTATTGCCTGAACCTGAAAAGCGGCAAGGTGGAATGGCAGAAAGAGTTTTTCGCGGGGCACCCGCCGGGCGGACGTCACCGCAAGAACAGCTTTGCTTCGGAAAGCCCTGTGACGGACGGGAAATTCATTTATGTGTACGTGGCGAATCTGGGGTTGTGGGCGTACGACCTGAAAGGAAAGCAGGTATGGACAACACCGCTGGAAACGAACCCTATCTATCTGGATTTCGGGACAGGGAGTTCGCCCGCCCTGATTGGAAACAATTTGGTCATTGTGAGCGACAACGAAAAGCAGCAGTACATCGCGGCGTTCGACAAACAAACGGGCAAGCAGGTTTGGCGCACGAATCGCAGCTTGGGCAACAAAGGGATGCAATCCGGCTGGGTGACGCCGTATGTTTGGCGGCACGCGCTGCGCACTGAAATCGTTACGGTGGGGCCAACTGTGGCGGTCAGTTACGACCTGGCAGGAAAAGAATTGTGGCGTCTGTCGGGAATGTGCCCGGCACCGATCCCGATGCCTTTTGCGTATGACGGGCTGCTGTACATTGACGGCGGACGGGGTTCGTCCATGTTCGCGGTTCGTCCTGGCGCAACGGGCGACATTTCGCTCCCGAAAGGCGAAAGCTCCAACGCGTTTGTCGTTTGGTCGCAACCGCGCGCCGGAACGTATCTGCCTTCGCCTTTGGCTTATGAAGGCGGAATCTACACGTTGACCGAAACAGGCATCCTGACCCGCTTTGACGCCAAGAGCGGCAAGCAAACGTACAAGACGCGCATTGATCCGAAGGCAACGGCGTTCACAACTTCGCCCTGGGCGTATAACGGCAAACTGTTTTGCCTGAGCGAAGAAGGCCAGACGTTTGTCATCGCGGCGGGCGAAGAGTTCAAGTTATTGCACGTCAATGAACTGGACGAAATGGCGCAGGCGACGCCCGCAATTGTCGGCGAGCGATTGCTGGTACGGACGGAAACGAAGTTGTACTCCATTCGTCGCGGCAAATGATTAGGCAAAGAGGAACGGCTCGGTGACAGTTCGGCTTTACGGCTTTCATGTTGAAAGGCGTTTTACCGGAAATTTTCCATCAGCATGATTTCGTCTTTGCGGGGTTCCGGTTGGGCAAAGAGCAATCGCTTGCCGTCGGCCGACAGCGCCAAGCCTGACAGCCAGAAAAGGGCTTCGCCGTTGACCGGAATAAGGGGCGTAACGCGGCGCGTGGCGAAGCTGAAAAAGCGAATCGTTTGTTGCGGAGCGTCTTCTTTGGCGATGAAACAGATGCCTTCGTTCAAGACACTCCACGAACGCCAATAACCCGCTCGGCTAAGTTCTGGAACCAGTTTTTCTTCGCCGCCATTGGCTGGGACTGTGTAAATGCCATAAACGCCGCGCCCTTTGGTGTAATAGAACAAACTGCCATCGGGCGATTCGAAGCCTTCGAATCCGCCTTGAAACGTGATTTGTTTGGCCTCGCCGCCTGCGGCAGGCATTTTGTGAATCTGCATGCTGCCGCTGCGGTTTGATTTGAAATAAATCCATTGCCCGTCGCGTGACCATGCGGGAACCGTTTCCGCAGTGCTTTCCGGCGTCAATC
The DNA here is from genome assembly GCA_035429885.1 of Blastocatellia bacterium. Classification (GTDB taxonomy): domain Bacteria; phylum Acidobacteriota; class Blastocatellia; order RBC074; family RBC074; genus RBC074. Next base: position 17,241 of record DAOMFR010000120.1, on the reverse strand, counting down.
TACGCCAAGGCCCTCCCTCAGCGCTCATGATGTAAATGTTTCCGTCGCCGCCAATCTGAGAATCAAAGGCAATCCATTTGCCGTCAGGCGACCAGCGCGGCGAACCTGTCGGTCCGCCTTGTGTGGTCAGGCGCATGGCATTGTTGCCGTCCGCGTCGCTGAGCCAAAGTTCGTATCCGCCGGTGCGCGACGAAGAAAAGACGAGCCGTTGCCCGTCGGGTGAAAAATCCGGGCTGCCGTCTTCGTAAATTGAAGATGAAGACATTTTGGTTGGCGCATCGAATTTTCCTGGCACGCCGCGTCCGGCAAAACCACCGCCCCGATAGAGCCAGAGATTCGATTGCGGGGTAGCGCCTTCCGTCCAGACCAGCTTGTCGCCACGCGGTGAAATGTCGAGCGAGACCGGTTCCCGTCCGGGGACAGCCACACGTTCGGGCGTGCTTCCACCGACTGCAATTTTCCACAACCCGCGCATGCCTTTCCATGTGCCAGCAAACACAATCGCCCGGTTGTCGCCCGTCCAGGCCAGGCCGTCTATACGATTGTTTTCAGTCGTAATGGGGCGGGGCTCGCCGCCGTTGACGGGAACTATCCAAATCCAGGTTTTGGTTGGTTCCGGGCCTCGTATGAAGGCCAAGTGTTTTCCGTCCGGCGAAAAGCGCGGAAATATGTCTCTAGTATCCTGCGGGGTGACAGTCAATCTTGTGTACTGACCGGTTTCCGGCGTAATCAGAAAGACGCCGCCGCCAGCTTCCCCCGCTGGCAATTCAGACCATTCAGGATGGCGGGTAACAGCAAGCATTTTGCCATCCGGCGACCACTCGGCGGTGGAGTTTGTTTCGCCCAATTTTTGTTCCGGCCCGCCAAGAGCCGGAACGCGGATCACATCACTTCTTCTTTTCTCGTTACTGTTTGGCATCGAGCGAACGAATGTCACGTACTTGCCGTCCGGCGTCCAGACGGGATTCGCGTCATCTTCCGGCGCAGTGGTTAAACGCAGCGGCGGCCCATCGGCGCCAATGACTTTGACGTAAATATCGCGTTCGGCTTTTTTTCCGCCATCCCAGGTAAAGGCGATACGAGTTTCATCGGGAGAAAACACCGGATGGTCTTTTGCGCCAGGTTCGCCGATCAGCGGTGTGAAGGTTGCCGCTGCTGACTGAGGCGAATGTCCTGTTCCCGCCATCCAGCGCCAAACGCCGAAGCTCAGCAAAGCAACGATCACGAGTGCGGCGACAAGCCAGCGAAGACGCGTCCGATTGGATCCCGTCAATTGCAAGCTGGCCTGCGAAGATGTTGGCAACGTCGTTTGCGGGCCACGTTCGTTGGTGTCCTTGCGCAATCCGCCGGTGCCTTGTCCGCGCATTGATGGCATGCGCAATTCTGCGCTGTTGTTTGAAGGGAGCGGACTAAGCTGGTCAAGGTCATCTGTGAATGTACGAACGGTTTCATAACGCTCTTCCCGATCCTTAGCGAGCAGGCGGCGAATTATCGTTTCGAGTTCGGCAGGAATTTCCGGGGTGAATTGGCTGAGTGGAAGCGGCTCTTTTTCCAACAAGGCGGCGTAAATTTCTGCCTCCGTCGCACCGGCAAATGGCGGCGAGCCAGTCAGCATTTCATAAAACACAACGCCCAGACTGAAAACATCTGTCCGCTCATCCACTTTCAATCCGCGCGCCTGTTCCGGTGACATATAGCGCGGCGTGCCCATAACCACGCCGGGGTTGGTCATTGAACTGATTCGGATCGCAGGCGCGTTTTCGCCGCTGTGCATTTCGTTGACCCGAGCCAAACCGAAATCCAGCACCTTGACCAGTCCGTCGCGGCGAATCATCACATTTTCAGGCTTGATATCGCGGTGGATGATGTTCGCCTGATGCGCAGTATCAAGCGCGTCGGCCATCTGGCGAACAATGGCAAGCGTTTCGCGCAAGCTCAGTTGGCCTTCGACAATCCGCTGCCGAAGGGTGACGCCGTCAATGTATTCGGTGACGATGAAGTGCAGCCCTTCTGCCAGGCCGATTTCATAAATCGTGATGATGTTCGGGTGGTTGAGTGCGGAGGCAGCGCGGGCTTCGCGGTGAAAGCGTTGAAGCCGTTCAGGGTTTTGCGTGAATTGTGACGGCAATAATTTGAGCGCGACTTTGCGTTCGAGTTGTGTGTCGCGCGCCAACCAGACTTCGCCCATTCCTCCTGCGCCCAATGGAGCGATCAGTTCATAATGCTTGAGTTGAGTTCCCGCCTGGAGATGAATCTGGTTTTGCTTGAGTAATTGGGCTGCTACTTGCAAAGCGGGGCGCGCCAGGAAGTCTTCATCTTCAACGTGGTGAGATAGTAACTTCTCAACTTCAGCACACAGCTCGTGATCATCTCCGCAGGCGCTTGCCAGCCATTGAGAGCGCTCATCGGGCGAGCGTTTCAGCGCAGCCTCAAATAATTCGCTGATTTGGTTGTAGCGTTCTGGCGTCATCTTGGGGGAACTCGAAACCTTGTTATGAGTTTGTCAATGCAAAGCGCTCAATTGTTGATGTAACCAGGCCTGCGCCATGCTCCAATCGCGACGGACGGTGCTCATCGAAATCTGCAAAAACTCAGCAACTTCTTCCAAACTCAGCCCGCCAAAAAAACGCAGCTCGACGATTCGGGAATGGCGTGGATTGAGTTTTTCCAGATCCGTCAGCGCGTCATCCAGAGCGATCAGATCAGGGCTTTGCTGCAACTTAACGCCAGCCGCTTCTGACAATGTGACATGAATGGCCTGTCCTCCACCGCGTTTGGCCGCCTGCTGTTCGCGAGCGAATTGCACCAGAATGTGCCGCATCAAGGTTGCCGCGACGCCAAAAAAGTGCGCGCGGTCTTGCCATTCGACTGAGCGCCAATCTATCAAGCGCACGAACGCTTCATTGACCAGCGCGGTCGTTTGCAAGACGTGGTCAGGTCGTTCACTCGCCAAATAACCCTTCGCCAGCCGGTGTAATTCGCGGTATACCAGTGGCGTCAGTTGTTCGAGCGCACTCTGATCTCCCTGATTCCAGGCAACCAGTAATTGGGTGATGGTTGGTGGTGAAGTCGGTGTCATAACCCTGTCAAATCGTTGCAACGGGAGCAAGCGCAGGCTACCACAGGGATTTTATTTCAGCCAGAACCTGCCATCTTATGAGCAGGTGTTCTCCTGCTCATCAACTTTTTTGAAAATATATTTTCCGACCATGAACACTTTTGCCCGGCGATTTCCCCTTACTCAATTGAAGGCGGTAGTCGCAACGCATTCCAGGCAATTTCCTGGAAGTGAGTCAGAGACAATCGGGCTGTCATAGATTTCAGGCGATGGTGAAGGTCGTAAACCACACCGTCCGAATAACAACCCAACTGCCCCAACGCGGGGAGTTCACTCACAAATTAGGAGACACATTCATGAGTCGGAAAACCTCTTTAGTGTTAGCACTATTAGGGATCAGCTTTGTTCTGTCGGTCAGCGGATATTATTTGCAACAGGTCAGCGCGCAACGCCCGGAAGTCCATCCTGGGCAGCAGAAGGATGGAACCTTTGTTAGTTCGGACGGCACTGTCTTTGTTTCGCAACAGGCCTTTGTGGATGCCGGGCTTCGTTGCGGAGTTCGGGATGCCGATGCTCAGCGAAGTGTTGACGCGGACAACGCGAACCGCGCCGCCAACCCCAACGGGAACACTACATATAAGTTATTGCCAGGCAGTGTGACTATTCCTGTCTACTTCCATGTCATCACCAGCAGTACAGGCCAGGGAGCCGTCAGCACAACTCAGATCAACAACCAGATCGCCGTTTTGAATGCGGCCTATTCCGGCGCGACGGGCGGCGTAAATACGCCGTTCAGGTTCCAACTTGTTTGGGTAGACACGACAGCCAATAGCACTTGGTATACGGCTGGCCCCGGAACGACGGCTCAGGCGCAAATGAAGACTGCCTTGCGCCGTGGAGGCAAAGGCGATTTGAATATCTACACCAATAATATTGGTGGCGGGCTGCTTGGCTACGCGACTTTCCCATCCAGCTATACCAGCAATCCCAAAGATGATGGAGTTGTTTGCCTCTATTCGTCACTGCCGGGAGGCTCTGCCGTTCCGTACAATCTGGGCGACACTGCAACGCATGAAGTTGGTCACTGGCTGGGGCTGTATCACACGTTTCAGGGCGGCTGTTCTAACAGCGCCACGACGGGCGGAGATTTGGTGGCGGATACGCCTGCTGAAAAATCTGCGGCCTTCGGTTGCCCGACCGGAAGAAACACTTGCTCTTCAGCCGGTAACGACCCAATCACGAATTTCATGGATTACACCGACGATTCCTGCATGTTTGTTTTCTCGCAGGGGCAATCAGATCGTATGGATGCGCAGTGGGCGACCTATCGGCAGTAAGCAAAAGATGTAATGGCTTGAAAGCGGAAGATGCGGCAAACGGTTGTCGTATCTTCCGCTTGAATTGTTTTTGGATAGGATAAGACTGTAAGTGTTGCCGCAGTTCCGTTTTGCATATACTGTCTCCGTTGGGTCAATAAGCTATCCATTTGCGGTGCCGATACACCAGACCAGCGGAAAAACCATCTACCAGTTGGAGATCAAAAACATGAATAAGAAAAAGCCCCAAAATAAGACTGCCCAAAAGAACCAAAAAGAGTGGACGATCATGGTCTATATGGCCGGCGATAATAATCTGGCCGTTGATATGGCTTACAACCTTGAACAAATCAGAGAAGTTGCCAAAAAAGGTGCCGATAAGCTGAATCTGTTCGTATACTACGACGGCCATTCATCCCAGATTCCAACCCTGTACTGCGATTTCTCCAATCCGGACAATCCGATATACGTGCCCTCGTGCTCGGTGCCCGATAAACTCTTCCCTGATGTACCGAAAGAATGGAACGAAAACGCCGCAAGCAAATATTCACTGATTAACTTTGTTGACTGGTGTGTGAATAAACAGGTAGGGCGTGCTGAACGATATGCCATGATTTTTAGCGGACATTCACTGGGTTTTGCCGATAAAGGCTTATTTAAGGATGAGACTTCCGGTGAAGCGATGAAAATTAAAGACCTGTTTTTCGCTCTTCAGAGGATCGGAATGCAAGAGGAAAATTTGGCGTGTGAGCGGGACCAAGAAGACGTGACTGAGTTGATGGTGGACAAAACAGATGTCTTACTTGGCCAACGGCTTGATATTTTGGGATTTGATAGTTGCCTGATGGGTATGTTCGAGGTCGGTTATCAATTTAAGGATATTGCCGAGACCATGATTGTCTCAGAAGGAAGCGTTCCCAGCGCAGGCTGGAGTTACGCAAAGATTCTTGCAGATCTCGCTAGTGGTACCAGTAACCGTGACATCAAAGAGGTGGCGGAGCATTTCGTCATAAAATTTATTCAGAGTCAGGACAACTATATCGTTGGAGGCATTTCCGTCGACATGGCTGCTTGGGACATGAGTAAATTTGAAAACCTGGCCTTGGCAGTCAATGATCTTTCAGAAACCCTGACAGAGCTATTCTTCTTTGAAAAACCAACGAGCTGTATCTACAAGCAGATGGAACGAATCATCCTTCAGGCCCATTGGAAATGTCAGTCATATATGTTCGATCAGAATGTTGATCTTGGAGATTTTTGCGAACTGCTCATCCAAGAATGTGATTCGGTTGTGCGGGAGTTTGCCGGTCGCGACGATTCCCTGACTTTTAAGGACGTGAAAAAGAAATGCCAACGTGTACTGAAGGCGCTTAAAAACGTTGTGATTCTGAGTGGATTTAGTGGTGGAGAATATCAATTTTCCAATGGGGTCTCTTTGTTTTTTCCCTGGTCCTTGGAGGGCTTTCAGGCGTCTCTGGAGAACTACGAGGGGACTTGGTATGGAATGGACTCGGAATGTAAAGGTGAGTTGGGGTGGAATAGATTCCTTGAACTGTATCTCGGAAAGGTCGCCCGTCGCGAAGCTGCGCTCCCAACTGACACGAAAAATAAGATGGCTAAGAGACTCCAGCAAGCAAAACCGGGTCTCAAAAAGACCGTAGTTTCTGATTCGAGATATGTGTATTCCTCCGGGATCATTTTTTCTCAGGAACCCAATTGGGAACTGTCGCAAGTCGTTGAGGCGTCGGAAACCAAAGGTGGCGGCGGAACAACGAGCGTTTCTTCAAAAGGTGGCGGCGGAACAACGAGTGGTTCTTCAAAAGGTGGCGGCGGAACGACCAGCGGTTCGTCAAAAGGTGGTGGCGGAACAAC
>DAOMFR010000120.1:5914-10895 GCA_035429885.1 Blastocatellia bacterium | reverse complement strand
TTCGTCAAAAGGTGGTGGCGGAACAACGAGCGGTTCTTCCAAAGGTGGCGGTGCCGACGCGTTTTATGAGGCGTTGAAGCTTAGGAAGAACATCGAGGTCAACTTGAACATTTCCGGGTTTACCAAAAAGCCTGCGGAGGAAGAAGAGCCGGAATCCTAGAAAACAGGCAGAGGTTTTATCATCCGTGTCGTGCCGGTTACTTGCTCAGTCCGATTTTCTTCATGAGGGCGGCAAAACGTGGGTCAGCGCGAAGCCCGTCATACTCGTAACCGGTTCCTACATATCGAAGTAGCGGGTCGCGTGTGTTGTATGCCTGCTCAAGTAAGCTCATTGCCTTGTCATTTTCGTCGAGCGCCGAATAAACGGCTGCCATGAGGGCTGGGGAAGTGTATCCGCCCATTGCTTCGATGCGTGCCAGGATCGTGCGAGCTTCATTTCGCCTTTCCGGTATTTTGGCGTAAGTTGCCAACAAATAAACCAGATTCCAACTGTATTTCTTTTCTCCGCCCACCAGGTCGGCTGCTTTCTTGTAGTGTTGGGCGGCCACGTTGTAAAGCCCTTTTCCAGCATAGGCATATCCCAAGGTTACGTCTGGAACCCCATTGGACGTTTCCACAGCTTGAGCTTCTTTATATGCCTGTAGCGCGTCATCAAACCTTCTTGCCTGAACAAGGATGGAGCCTTTAACGATCAATGCGTCGCGCCGATTAATCGGGTCGCGAATGGTTTGTTGTTCAAGCTCGGCCAGCGCTTCCTTGGGGCGACCCATAATCGAAAGAAAGTACGCATAATTATTGCGGGCGAAATCCAGGCTCGGACTTAGCTCAATGGCGCGCAGGTACTCCCTTTCAGCGCCTGGAAAGTCAAATTCGCATTCATTCACCATCGCCGTTAAGACATGGGCTTTGGCCAGATTGGGGTCTATTGCCAAGGCTCGCGCGATCGCCGACTTCGTTTTGGGCATCAGCTCATGCGGATTGTCGGCGGCGCTAATCCGCATCCAGTAAATGTACGCGATTTCGGCGTGGGCTGCGGCAAACTCTGGATCAAGCGTTATCGCCTGCTCAAAATACTCAAGAGCCTTGCCCCGGACATCTTGGGGGCCGTTCAGTTCAACCAGCCCATTGAGGTAGTAACGATAGGCTTCGGGGTTTTCCGTGCCATTTCTGCCGAATCGTTTGGATTGCGAATCCGTCAGTTTCAATCGCAATTTCGCTGAGGCTGCCTGAGCGATTTCGTTCTGAATGCCTATGATATTGCCAGGTTTCCTTCGGTAATCTGCTCCAGCGATTTGCCGGTCATCAGCCGCATCAGTAAGGTCAAATCTGATCACAAGGTCTTCTTTCTCCATCCTGATGCTCCCAGTTAACACGGCTCTCACACCCAACTGAGAAGCTACACTTCGCAGATCAATATTTTCGTCGCGAAACTTAAAACTGGAATTGCGTGAGATCACCTTCAGTTGAGGCAATTCCGAAAGCCGGTCAATCAATCCCTGGCTGAGACCATCCGAAAGATAGGTTAGGTCTTTGTTTCCGCTTAGATTATGGAACGGAAGAACTGCGATCGAATCAATTGGCCCGTTGCTGGCAGGAGCGCGAAGAAACAGATAGGCGGCAGACGTGCCAAGTGCGATGAGAACCAGGATGATGATGGCGGAACGAAGTTTGTGGATTTGAACCTGGCGTATCAGACCGGCAAATCCTGGCGATAACTCTAACGGCTTTGATTCGACAGAGCTGTCTGGCCTGTCGCTCCGTGCGCCCGATGCTTGCAGTTCGAGTGTCTGAGCAGGCCGGTTGATGAACAGAGTTGCCGATTGCAACTCTGAGCTGGAGTCGAGTTCGGCTTTGAGTTCCAACCTGCGATGAAGTTGTTTGAGTTCCGCAGCCAATTGCGCGGATGACCGGAAACGTTCTTCCCGGTTTTTGGCCAGCAGCTTGTCTAGGATTTGATTCAACTGCGCGGGCGGATTGGCCAGCGACTCACTCAGTGGCGCAGGTTGACGTTCCAGAATGGCGACGAAAATATCTGGCATGCTTTCGCCGTGAAATGGCCGCTGGCCGGTCAGCATCTCGTACAACACCACGCCCAGGCTCCACTGATCGCTGCGCGAATCCAGTTTCTGGCCGCGCGTTTGTTCGGGTGACATGTAATTGACCGTGCCTAGAATCACGCCCGGTGCGGTGTGTTTAGGAATTGTCGGAGCGTTGGAAAGATTTTCGGACATTGCTTCGGGCTGATTCATGCCAGCCAGGCCGAAATCCAGCACCTTCACGAATCCATCGTGCCGCAACATGATATTTTCGGGTTTGATGTCGCGATGAACGATGCCTGCGTCGTGCGCTGCGGCCAGAGCGTTAGCGATTTGGTGAGCAATGTCCAGGGCTTCAAGCAGCGGAATCGGCCCTCGCCCGATGCGGCTGCGAAGCGTTTCTCCTTCGACGTATTCCTGCGCGATGTAATACGTTCCGTTCAATTCTCCGATTTCGTATATCGCGACAATGTTCGGATGGGCGGTAGCGCTGGCAGCTGTGGCTTCTATCTCAAAGCGGCGCAAGCGTTCAGGGTCAGTCGCAAACTCGTATGGCAACAATTTGAGAGCCACCTTGCGCTTCAGCCGCGTGTCCGTTGCCAGCCAAACTTCGCCCATACCGCCTGCGCCGATTCTGCCGATAATCTCGTAATGGTTGATTCGTTGGCCTGACAGCGAAACCTGCTGTTGTTGCGCCAGCAGTGTCGCGGCCATTTCCATGGCTGGACGGTCTAGAAACTCCTGGTCTTCGCTGTGATGACTCAGCAGCTTTTCGACTTCATCGCGCAACTGGGTATCCAACCCACAAGCCTGGATCAAAAAGGCGCGACGGTCGGCGGGCGCAAATTCCAGCGCCTGATCGAAAAGCTGGCCAATCTGTGCATGGCGTTCAGGAGTCATGTTGTTGCGCTCAATTGCTGCTGTAACCAGGCCTGAGCGATGCGCCAATCGCGGCGCACCGTGCTGAGAGAAACTTGCATCACTTCGGCGGCTTCTTCCAAACTCAGCCCGCCAAAGAACCTCAATTCGACGACACGGGATTGCCGCGAATCCAGTTTTTCCAGCGCGGTCAGCGCATCATCCAATGCCACCAGATCTGGATTTTGTCGCGCGCCGATGTTGGCCACCTCTGACAAAGAGATTTGAATCGCCCGTCCGCCGCGTTTGGCTGCCCGCTGTTCGCGCGCGAATTGCACCAGAATGTGCCGCATCAAGGTCGCCGCGACGCCCAAAAAATGCGCGCGGCCTTGCCATTCGACCTTCTGCCATTCGATTAACCGCACAAAGGCTTCATTAACCAGCGCCGTCGTTTGCAGCACATGGCCATGACGTTCGCCAGCCAAATAACCATGCGCCAGCCGGTGCAATTCACGGTACACCAGCGGAGTCAGTTGTTCGAGCGCGCTCTGATCTCCCTGATTCCAGGCAACCAGTAATTGGGTGATGGTCGGGGGTGAAGTCGGTGTCATAACTTCGTCAAATCGTTATCAAATCGTTGTCTCAAAAGCAGCTGCAGGCTACCACAGTAGTTTTCTTTCAGCCAGAACAGGCAACATGAGCGGATGTTCGCCCTCCCAAGGATTTTTTTTGAAAACTTTTTTCCAACTATGAACACTTTTGCCCGCCGATTCCCCCTTATTCAATGAGCGCATAAATACCAAATTTGCGCGCCGCGTAGTTTCGTCGCGGCATTCCACACTACCGACTAGGAGTTTCACATGAAAAGATCCCTCATCGTTGTCCTGATGCTGGCTGCGCTTTACCTGGCCTTCGATCATCAAGGCATTTTTGCCGCCGCGAATGCTCAACTCAGCAAGTCCCCCGCGTTGGCGCGCGTTTCTGGCTTGCTAAAAACATTTGTGGTTGGCGGTGTCAGCGCCGCTGCTCCGCAATTGGATCGCGCTGCGGCGCAACAGAAAGGCCTGGAGCATCTGGCCCGTTATGCCCAGGAAAAAGGCTATGCCAGGATCCAGGAAGTTCGCGTCAGCAACGTTGAGGTTGACGAACTCGGCATGGGTCACACCCGCGTCCAACAAATGGTCAACGGCGTTCCGGTTTGGGGCGGCGAAGCCATCGTCCATGTGAAAAACGACGGATCGTTGTTCACCATTACCGACAGTTTGCGGAAAGACCTGAAAGTTGAAACCACCCCCAGCCTTTCAGCCGAAGACGCCATCGAACGCGCCAAAGCGAGTTACGCTGGCAGCGCTTATCTGACAGCCGAACCTGTGGCGGATTTGTGGATTTGGCAAGGGCAGAAAATCGCTCTGCTGGTTTATCGAGTGCAGATGCGCCGCGAAGACGGTTCCGCCGAAACCGCCATGCCGGTTTATTTCATTGACGCCCAAACCGGAGACAAGGTGTGGGAATACGACAACCTGCAAACTGGAGCCGTCACCGGCAGCGGCGTTTCGCTATACAGCGGCACGGTTTCTCTGCTCACTTACCAGAACGGCGCGACCTATTACCTGGAAGATGTAACGCGCAAAATCGGAACCTTTAATTACACCAACACCACGACCAGCGTTTCGCGTTTTACCGACACCGACAACATCTGGAATTCCGCCATTCAGAACGCGGGCGTTGACGCCCAGTACGGCGCGCTGAAAACTTACGATTATTACCTTAACGTGCATGGCCGCAACGGCATTGATGGCGCAGGCGGCCCCGGCTCCACCATTTCGATTGACGGAGTAACCAACCTGGTTGGCAATCGCGTGCATTACAGCACGAATTACAACAACGCATTTTGGAACGGTTCTTACATGACCTATGGCGACGGAGACGGCACGAATTATTCACCGCTGGTCTCGCTGGACATCGCTGGCCACGAAATGACGCACGGCGTCACCGAACGCACAGCCAATCTGGTTTACTCCGGCGAATCGGGCGCGTTGAATGAATCCATGTCCGACGTTTTCGGCGCGATGGTCGAACGTTACACG
>DAOMFR010000120.1:3372-5814 GCA_035429885.1 Blastocatellia bacterium | reverse complement strand
TTGTAGCTCACCGCCACCGCCTACCGGCACGAATTTGTTGGTCAACGGAGGCTTTGAAACCAGCATCTCGCCGTGGGTCATGTCCGGCGCGGGCGCTTTTTACGTTGCGAATGGCAGCTATCCGCAAGCTGGCACGGGGTACGCTTACTTAGGCAACGCCAACAGCGTCACCGGCCAGATTTATCAACAGATTGCGATTCCCGCAGGCGCCGCGCCGCGCCTGAGCTTCTACCTGAACGTGGCTTCGGCGGAAACCACTACGACGACGCAATATGACAAGCTCTTTGTCGAAATCCTTAACTCTTCGGGGACTTTGCTCTCCACATTGGCGACTTACAGTAACCTGGATAAAGCCTCCGCTGGCGTTTACTCGCAAAAAGGGCCATTCAATCTGGCGGCTTACGCGGGACAAACAGTGCGCGTTCAATTCAGAACAACAACCGATTCCAGCGCTATCACGACCTTTCGTCTGGACACCGCAGCGGCACAAAACTCCTGTTCGACCATTACGGTCACGAATCCTGCGATCAACACGGGCACGGCTGGGACAGCCTTTAGCCAAGCTTTCACCCAGACGGGAGGCAGCGGGACGATGACGTTCAGCACAACAAGCGCGCTGCCCGCTGGACTGACGCTTTCCAGCGCGGGCGTGCTCTCCGGCACGCCGACGCAAAGTGGATCTTTCCCGATAACGGTGAAGGCGACAGATGCAAATAGCTGTTCCGGCACCGGAGCGACATACACGCTGACGATCAATTGCCCAACGATCACTCTGTCCGGTCTGACAGGAGGCGCTGTGGGCACTGCTTATAACCAAACTGTGACGGCGACTCCGGCAGGCGGCGGTTACACTTTTGCGGTGACGGCGGGGGCGTTGCCAGCTGGCTTGGCGTTGAACAGCGCGACAGGAGCCATCACCGGCACACCGACAACGGCAGGCACATCCAACTTTACGATCACTGCGACAGGCTTTGGCGGTTGCACAAAAGCGCAAGCCTACAGCCTGGTCATCTGTTCTGTGATTACGGTCAATCCGGCTACCTTGCCGGGTGGCACGGTGGGGACAGCGTATGCGAACCAGACCGTCACAGCCAGTCCGGCGGGAACGTATAGCTACAGCATAGTCAGCGGCGCATTACCGACTGGCTTAACGCTGAATGCGAGCACGGGCGTCATCAGTGGCACGCCAACAGCGGGCGGAACATTCACGCCGACGATTCGGGCTACCGGAGCAGGCGGTTGCTTTGGGCAACGCGCTTACAGCATCAGCATTGCCTGCGCGACGGTGACTGTGAATCCGGCGACATTGCCGGGCGGAACGGTTGGCGTGGTGTATCCCAACCAGACCATCACGGCCAGTCCAGCCAGCACGTATACCTATAGTGTCGTTAGCGGAGCCTTGCCTCCGGGGCTGACGCTGAATGCCAACACAGGCGTCATCAGCGGCACTCCGACAGCGGGAGGCACATTCACGCCGACGATTCGGGCCACAGGGTTGGGCGGTTGTAATGGCCAGCGCACTTACACCATCAGCATCCCGTGCACGACGATCACAGTCTCTCCGGCCACCTTGCCAGGAGGGACGGTTGGCACGGTTTATCCAAACCAAACCATCACGGCAAGTCCTGCGGGAAGCTACACGTTTAGTGTTGTCAGCGGTACATTGCCAACTGGCTTGACGCTGAATGCCACCACCGGAGTCATCAGCGGCACGCCAACAGCGGGCGGAACGTTTACTCCAACGATTCGTGCCACCGGAGCAGGCGGTTGCACAGGCCAGACTGCTTATACAATCAGCATTGCTTGCGCGACAGTGACGGTGAATCCGGCGACGTTGCCGGGCGGAACGGTTGGCACGGTCTACACGAATCAGACCATTACGGCCAGTCCATCTAGCACGTACACCTACAGCGTGGTTAGTGGAGCCTTGCCGACGGGTTTGACGCTGAATGCCAGCACAGGCGTGATCAGTGGCACACCGACAGCAGGAGGAACATTCACGCCGACGATTCGGGCTACAGGGCTGGGCGGTTGTAATGGCCAGCGCGCATACACCATCAGCATCGCTTGCCCGACGGTGACGATCAATCCGGCCACCTTGCCAGCGGCGAAATCAGGAACGGCTTATAGCCAACAACTCACGGCCAACATAGCCGGAACGTATTCGTTGCAAACAGGCCCGTTGCCGACAGGTTTAACGTTGAGCAGCGCAGGTTTGATTTCCGGCACGACATCGCAAATCGGCAGCTTCAGCATCACGGTGAAGTTGACGGCAGGAACTTGCACGGGCACTCGGGCCTACACATTGACGGTGGGAGCGGCTGCGTTGGCTATGAGAACGGCGCTGGCGCAAATCGCCGACTACGATGGCGATGGCAAGAGCGACCCGGCTCTGTGGTCAGCGCAAACCGGCGAATGGCGCATCGTGCTCAGCGGCGACCA
>DAOMFR010000120.1:1808-3272 GCA_035429885.1 Blastocatellia bacterium | reverse complement strand
GCTGGAGATTATGACGGCGATGGACGGACGGATTTGGCGGTCTTTCGCCGAGCAACCGGCACATGGCTGGTCAAAGGCAGTGGCGGCGGAAAGTTGATCTCCAAACAATGGGGCATTGGATCGGATGCGCCTGTGCCAGCGGATTACGACGGCGACGGCAAAACGGACTTCGCGGTCTGGCGAGCCAGCACCGGGACTTGGTACATCTGGCAAAGCTCGACGAACGAGTTCCGTCAGTTGGATTTGGGAGGCCGCGCATCCTCCGACGATCAAGCGATTCCGGGAGATTACGACGGCGACGGGCAAGCTGATGTCGCCGTTTGGCAAGCCGCGACAAACACCTGGCTGGTCAAATGCAGCTCGGATAATCGTGTGTTGACGCAAGGGCACGGCCAAGCTGGAGATGCTCCGGTGAATGTCCGGCGACAGTAGACACCCATAAACCAAAATCAAACTGAATTGATATCGGCCGCTTGTGGAAACAGGCGGCCTTTTTTCTCTCGCGTTTTCCATTCAAAAAATATTTTTCAGCCATGAACATTTTTGCCCGCCGATTCTCCCTTACTCAATGAAGGCAGTAATCACCAATCGGTTCAATAATTTTCTTTGAAGTGAGTGAGGCTATCTCCCATTCGCGGTTTACGAATTAGGGATTGATTCGTTGCCCTCAAAGAACTCATTGGTGATTTTCTGTGATTACGCATTAACCAGTTGATCGACTGGTTGAAATGGCAAGCGTTTTGTTTGGCTAGAAAAAACAGGCAGAAGCAAATGGGCGGTTGGCGCCCCCTTTTTTCTGAGGAGCAAACCCATGAACGATCAAATGATGAACGAAGGATTTTGGTCTGTGCAAAACAAAGTCTGGTTGCAAATGGCGATTTGGATGGAATGGATGCGACCATTTTTGTATTGCTTGCTGGCGATAGCATTGCTCTGCTGCTTGTGGGCATTCGTGAACATGGTGATGTTGTGCCGCGAAGAAGTGTTTACAAAAAAAGCCAGGAAAAAGATCAAAGCTCACCCAAAGACCGAACCGGTAAGGCCAGCCGAGAATATGACCAGAGTCGCGCTAAAGCCCCGAAGCCGTTACGCAATCAAGGCATTGTTTCTGTTGGGCTATTGTTGTGCTTTCAGTCTGAGCATGGTTCAGGCTCAATCACCTTTGCTCAACACGGCCATCCGCAATGGCGATCTGAAGCAGGTCAAAACCCTGATTGCCAAAGGTGAAAACGTCAACGCTCCAGATGCCGACGGGACGACGCCGTTGATGCACGCCGTCGTCAATGCCGAAGCCGATTGCGTCAAGCTGTTGCTCGACAAAGGAGCCGATCCGAACCTCAGCAACAAAGCGGGCGCTACCGCGCTGATGTGGGCGGTCAACGACTTGAAGAAAGTGCAATTGCTGCTCGCCAAAGGCGCGAATGTGAATGTCGCGAGCAAAGAAGAAGAATCGCCGTTGCTGAT
>DAOMFR010000120.1:0-1708 GCA_035429885.1 Blastocatellia bacterium | reverse complement strand
TCTCACGCGCTTGTTGCTGGACAAAGGCGCAACGCCCAATCCTGTTGACGAAGATGGATTCACGCCATTGATGGTCGCGGTGCTGACGGAGGGCAGTTCGCTGGAAATGGTCAAGTTGCTGTTAGAGAAAGGGGCAGACCCGAAGGTCAAAACCAAAGATGGCTGGACGGCACTGACCTTTGCCCAACGCAAAGGCTGGACGGAAGCCATCGCCCTGCTAACTAAAGCGGGCGTAACTGAATAGTTCATCCAAAAAGGAACCCCATCATGAAACGTTTCATCTCTTGCCTCATCCTCGTGTTGCCATTGTTGTTTTGGGCGCGATCATCCGACATCACACAAGCCGAAGAAGCTGTGACGCCCCGCTCGGTTGTCACCAAAAGTCTGCCGATGCTGCAATCTTTGGGCGTGAAATTCATTGAGCAAACCGGCTGTGTTTCCTGCCACAACAATTCGCTTCCGGCGATGGCGGTCAGCCTGGCTCGTGAGCGCGGCTTCAAAATTGACGAGCAAGCCATCCAACAGGAAAACGCCAAAATCGCCGAAGTTTGGGGAGCCAAGCGCGAGCGTTTATTACAGGGGGACAGGCCGCCTGGAGGCAACGATACTCCGGCATACATCCTGCTCGGCCTCGCTGCCAGCGGGCAAAGCGCGAATGCCAACACCGATGCGTTAGTACATTATTTGGCAGGGCATCAAACCGAAGCTGGCAATTGGGAAGTGGACAATCGTGTGCGCCCGCCGCTCGAAGCCAGTCATTTCAACACGACTGCGCTTACCTTGCGTGCGTTGCAACTGTATGCGCCCAAAGGCCGCAGCGCATCCGTCAAACAACAAGTTGCTGAAGCGCGGCAATGGCTGACCAAAACCACACCGCAATCGAATGAAGATCGCGCCTTTCAATTGTTCGGTTTGCATTGGAGCGGTGCCGACAACGCCACGAAGCAAAAAGCCGCTGCGCAATTGCTTGCCACCCAGCGCAGCGATGGCGGTTGGGCGCAGTTGGCGAGTATGCAAAGCGACGCTTATTCCACCGGGCAAACGCTCGTCGCCTTGCATCGCGCAGGCGGTTTGCCAACGAGCGATCCAGCGTATCAACGCGGCGTGCAGTATTTGCTCAAGACCTGGAAGCCCAACGGGACGTGGCACGTGCAAACCCGCGTGTTCCCCTTGCAAAAATACTTTGAGAGCGGTTTCCCTTACGGCAAAGACCAGTTTATTTCCGCAGCGGCAACAAGCTGGGCTGTGATGGCGCTGGCTTTGACGATAGAGCCTGCCAGCGCTGGAAATTCCGTTCTCTGGTAAAACTGAGATGTTGCTGAGACTATGTCGTCAGGCGCTGTAAGCCTGACGACATAGCACATAGGAGCAACTCAATGAGTACACAACGTTCTGAAATGAAAAGCCTTCGTCTTGTGATTGGCCTCGCCGCGCTGGCCATTGCGTTCATTCCGTCGCTTTCTGCTCACGCCCAGAGCATTGCCTGGCCACAGTTTCGCGGGCCGGAATCAAACCCTGTCGCAACGAACGCGCGGCTGGCAGAACGCTGGTCGAAGACGGAAAACGTCGAATGGATGCAGCCGATTCCCGGTCGTGGCTGGTCTTCGCCGATTGTGACAGGCGACAAAATTTACCTAACAAGCGCAGTCACTGAAGGCAAATCCAAGTCGCCGCAGATCGGAACGGAATACAGCAACGAATACAGCGC
>DAOMFR010000119.1:0-22782 GCA_035429885.1 Blastocatellia bacterium | reverse complement strand
TTGGAAAAGACAGACGAGCGTTACCCCGGCAACGATCCGCGCTACGCGGATTTGTCCGAAGCCGAACTGCCGTTGACCGAATGTCTGAAAGACACCGTGGCGCGAATGCTGCCGCACTGGCACGAACAAATTGCTCCGGCGGTCAAAGCCGGCAAACGAGTGATTGTGGCTGCTCACGGCAACAGTTTGCGCGCGCTGGTCAAATACCTGGACGACATTTCCGAAGAAGACATCATCAACCTGAACATTCCGACTGGAATTCCTCTGGTTTACGAACTGGACGAAAACCTGAAACCGATCAAGCATTATTACCTGGGCGACGCCGACGCGATTGCCAAAGCCGCCGAAGCTGTCGCCAATCAAGGCAAAGCAAAATAATTTATGGAGCGCTGCGTTAGAGCGCCGCGCTCCACATACAAGCGAGGTGTCCAATGCCGATTCGCCGCCTGTTGATTCTGAGCTTCCTTTGCGCGTCATCAATCATTGCCAGCGCCCAAGACCGCTGGCCGCAATTTCGCGGCGCGCAATCCATTGGTGTAGCCGAAGACCCAACTCTGCCAGAAAAATGGAGCTCGACGGAAAACGTCGCCTGGAAAACTGATATTGCGGGCATTGGTTGGTCTTCGCCGATTGTCTGGGGCAATCAAATTTTCCTGACTTCGGTCATCAATACTGGCGACACCGAACCGCCGAAGAAAGGCTTGTATTTCGGTGGCGAACGTCCGATTCCTCCCGCCGAGCATCGTTGGATGGTTTACGCCGTGAATTTTCAAACCGGCAAAGTTATGTGGGAGCGCGAAGTTTATAAAGGCATCCCGAAATTTTCCCGGCATTTGAAAAACAGCTTTGCGTCGGAAACTCCGGTCACGGATGGCGAGCGCGTGTACGCTTATTTTGGCAACGTCGGGTTGTTCGTTTTCGACCTGAAAGGCACGCTGTTGTGGAAACAGATGTTCGACGCCAAAAAGACTCGTTTCGGATGGGGCACAGCAGCTTCGCCAGTTGTGTACAAAGACAAAATCTTTATCGTTTGCGACAACGACGAACAATCGTATTTGGTAGCACTGGACAAAAAAACCGGCAAGCAAATCTGGAAAGTTGACCGCGAAGTTGGAACCAACTGGGCAACGCCGTACATTTGGGAAAGCGGCCAACGCACGGAGCTGGTGATTCCCGGAACGAAGGCTGTTCGTTCCTATGACCTGGATGGCAAAACGTTGTGGGAATTTAAAGGCATGTCGTCCATCGCCATTCCGGTCCCCTTTTCCAAACATGGGCTGTTGTATATCGCGTCGGGTTACGTGGGCGACCAGCATCGTCCGGTATACGCAATCAAACCCGGAGCTTCGGGCGACATTTCGTTGAAGGAAGGCGAAACCAGCAATCAATTTATCGCCTGGTATCAGCGCCAAGCCGGGCCGTATAACCCTTCACCGATTGTTTACGGCGATCTGTATTACACACTGCTGGATCGAGGTTTTTTCACCGCGCACGATGCCAAAACCGGCAAGGAAGTTTATGGTAAACAGCGTATCGACCCGGCGGCGGGTGCATTTACATCTTCGCCCTGGGCGTACAACGGAAAGATTTTCGCGTTGAGCGAAGACGGCGACACCTTTGTCATTCAGGCTGGCAGCGAATACAAACTGGTCGGCAAAAACTCGCTGGACGAAATGTGCATGGCAACGCCAGCAATCGTCAAAGGCAGCCTGATCATTCGTACGGCGACGAAACTCTATCGAATCACCAACACTGCCAAAAAGTAACAACCACCAACAAACTCTCAAAAAGCAAAACGGCGAAGGTCTTCACTCTTCGCCGTTTTGCTTTTTGGAAATCGCCTTGCTCGCCTTCTCAAGCCTTGGGGTGCGCTTTGTCGTAAACCTCCATCAGCTTGTCGGTGGAAACGTGCGTGTACTTTTGCGTCGTCGAAAGCCTTGCGTGCCCCAGCATTTCTTGAATCGCTCTCAGGTCGGCTCCGGCATCCAGCAAATGCGTGGCGAACGAATGCCGCAAACTGTGCGGGCTGATGTGATGTACGTCGGCGCACATCTTGACGTATTTATCCACCATTCTACCCACTGACCGCGTTGTGATTCGCGTTCCCTGATAATTGAAAAACAGCGTGGCCGGGTCGGCCTTGTCCGGATCGGCTTCGATCAGCAATTCTCCGCGCACAGCCAGATATTCCTGCAAAGCCACCAAGGCATGGTTTCCGAACGGCACAATCCGTTCCTTGCGACCTTTGCCTTTGACCCGGACAGTTTGGTTGGTGAAGTCAATGTCGGTAATGTTCAACCCGACCATTTCCGACACACGCAAGCCGCTGGCGTAAAGCAATTCCAACATGGCGCGATCCCGCTTGCCGAGCAATGTTTCCACATCCGGCGTTTCGATAAAACGAATCATCTGTTCGATGGTCAAGTGGTTCGGCAGCGTCCGTTCGACTCGCGGCGAGGCAACAAGTTTGGCGGGGTTCATTTCCATCACGCCTTCCCGGCACAGATAGCGAAAGAAAGTTCGCAAGCTGGCGACTTTGCGGTGAATCGAGCTTTTCTTTTTCTTCTTTTCGTAGAGCGAAGCCATGTATTCGCGAATGGTCAGATGATCAATGTCACGCACATTGACTGAACGCCGCTTGCCGTCTTTGTCCGGCGGCGCAATGTAATCGTAAAACTGCACCAGGTCGCTTTCGTAATTTCGCAGCGTATGCGGCGAAGCATTTCGTTCGTACTTCAAATGCTTCATAAAATCATCCAGATATTTCTGCACAAGACACTCCCGTAAGCTTGAGCCTTATTTTGTTCGTTCTACGTTGGCCGCTTTTTACCGTTCTTCCGCCAAATCAAGCAGGGCGGCTTCCATCGCCACTTGCCGGTTGATGTTAACGCGCAGATTTTTGCGAACTTCGCTGATTCTTTCACTCCAGGAAGTCACTCGTTGCAACCCAATTTTAGCGGCAAGCTGCTGCAACCGATCTGCAACGTCCACGTTGACGATTTGCTCTGGCGAGTTTCCGCCAGACAGCAAAAATACATCCCGCAAAAGTGAAATCAACAGATCAAGTTCCTTTTCAAATTCATCGCGTTCTTTTTTCCCAATGTATTCTGCCGCCTTCAACAACCGAAACCGGTCTTGGCCTCGCGCCATCAGCTCTAACAATTCAATCAACGTGCGGCGCTCCTGGCGATAAACAGACAGATCAAAAGCCGTCGCCTGCCCGATGCGCCCTTCGCTGACGCGAGCCAGCAACGCCGTATCCGCAGCCGGACGCGGATAGTTTTCCGCTAGAAACCTTTCCATTTCCGCGACGGGCAACGGAGCAAAACTGATTCGTTGTGAGCGTGAACGAATCGTTTGCAGCAAAGAATTCGGGCGCGAAGTAAGCAAAATTAGCGTGGATGTCGGCGGAGGCTCTTCCAGAGTTTTTAACAACGAATTGGCGGCTTCATCGCGTAGCCGGTCGGCGTCGTCAATGATGAAAAAGCGCTGGCGACCTTCGCGCGGACGATAATAAACCTCTTCGGCCAGTTCACGGGTCTGGGCAATTTTGATGAACTGACCGTCAGGTTGAATGGTCGTCACATCGCCATAAACGCCTTCGTCAATTCGACGGCAAACGGCACAGACATCGCAACTATCAGTCGCAAACGAATTCCCGGAAGCTTTTTGACAGTTGGCAGCCTTCGCCAGCGTCAGAGCAAACTGCCGCTTACCAACTCCATCCGGCCCGGCGAAGATCATCGTCCCGGAGACGCGCCCGTTCGTCAGCATCCGTTGTAGAATTTGTTTATTCCGTTCATTTCCAATCAGTTTGGCGAAAGACATAACGCAAATTTATAGGCATGACAGATATTGTCAACCGGCTGGAGCATTCAAAGAGTCGAAAATAGATTGCCAACCGTTTGAACTTGCCTTGACACAGTTTCGGACGGTCTGTACCCTCTGCGTTTTGCGTTTACTGCCAGATCGCCCACATGCGGTCACCATCGGTTCAAATTCTATGTTCGAGGCACTATCAGATAAGCTAAAAAAGGTTATTAAAGACCTGCGCGGCGAAAGCCGCCTGTCACCCGAACATCTGGATTTGGCAATGCGCGAAATCCGCATTGCACTGCTGGAAGCTGACGTCAATTTCAAAGTCGTCAAAGATTTCGTTGAACGAGTTAAGACCAAGGCTCTGGGCCAGGAAGTCCTGCAACAGCTTTCGCCGGGACAGCAGGTCATCAAAATCGTCAACGACGAAATGATTTCGATGCTGGGCGGAACTTCCAGCCGATTGCTGTTTACACAGCGACGACCGAATTCGGTGATGATCGTCGGATTGCAGGGGTCGGGGAAAACGACTTCAACTGGCAAGCTGTCGAAATGGCTGTACACCAATCAAAGCCGCAATCCGTTGCTGGTATCGGTTGACGTTTACCGGCCCGCCGCGCGTGATCAACTGGCAGTGATTGCCAAAGCGATCAACGTTCCGATCTTTGAAGGCAACGGAATCAACGACCCACTGGAACTGGTCAAAGCTGCGCGTTTGCATTGTGAACAGGTGGGCTTTGACACGCTGATCATTGACACGGCAGGACGGTTACACATTGACGATGCGTTGATGGAAGAATTGCAGCGCATCAAAGCTGAAATGCAGCCGGTTGAAACCTTGTTTGTCGCCGATGCAATGACCGGCCAGGACGCCGTCAAAAGCGCCAAAGAATTTCACGATCGCATAGGCATCACAGGTGTCATCCTGACCAAAATGGATGGCGATGCTCGCGGCGGTGCGGCGCTTTCGATCAAGGAAGTCACCGGACAGCCCATTAAGTTTGTCGGCGTCGGCGAAAAATACGACGCGTGGGAGCCGTTTTACCCGGATCGCATTGTTTCGCGAATCCTGGGAATGGGCGACGTGTTGTCGCTGATTGAAAAAGTTCAGCAGGAAGTTGACGAACAAAAAGCTCTTGAACTGCAAGAGAAGATGGAACGGAATTCTTTCACACTGGAAGATTTCCGCGACCAACTTTCGCAGATGAAAAAGCTGGGTTCATTGGAAAGCATTTTGAGCATGTTGCCCGGCGATATGTTTGCCGGAATGCCTAAAATGACCCCGGAAATGTCGGCTCAGATGGAAGCCGAAATGAAGCGCACTGAGGCGATCATTAACTCGATGACGCTGAAAGAACGCGACAATCACTTAATCATCAACCTTTCGCGCCGCCGCCGCATTGCAATGGGCAGTGGCACAAAAGTTAAAGATGTTGACAGTTTGTTAAAGCAATACGTCGAAATGAAGCGCATGATGCAGCAGATGATGGGCGGCGATGGAATGCTCGGCGGATTGCGCGGCAAAGTTGTTCGCAAGTTGACAGGCGTCGGCTCGCGTAAGAAGAAAGACAAAAGAAAAAAGAAGAGAAGATAAGTTGTCGGTGAGCGGTGTTTGTTGATTGGCTGTTTTGCCGAAAAGCTCTGAACACTGACAACGTGTTACATCTTGTCTATAATCCAAATGCTTTTAATCACGTTTTTTGGAGGTATTCGCTTTGTTAGCAATTAGACTGACAAGACAAGGCGCGAAGAAGAAACCATTTTATCGCGTTATCGTGGCGGAAAAGCGCAGCAAGCGCGATGGTCGTTTCATTGAAATCGTCGGCTATTACAATCCTTGCCGCGAGCCAGTGGAATTGAAGCTCAATCACGACCGCATCAGTTATTGGATGAAATGCGGCGCGCAACCGAGCGAAACAGTTCGCACCTTGATTCGCAAAAGTGAACAGCAACAACCCGCCAGCAGCGAAGTCGGTAATTAAAGGTTCGCAAGCGCGCTATTTCAGCGTACGAACCCTGTAACCGATAACACAGGCTGATTCGGAGAGGTCGCAATGAAGGAATTGGTTGAGTTGATCGCCCAGGCGCTGGTTGATAACCCTGACGATGTCAAAGTCAAAGAAATCGAAGGGCAGCAGGCAACAGTGCTGGAATTGCGCGTCGGCGAAGGCGATTTAGGCAAAGTCATTGGCAAGCAAGGCCGCACTGCCCGCGCAATTCGGACGGTGCTCAATGCTTCCGGCACAAAGTTGAAAAAACGGTTCGTGCTGGAGATTCTGGAATAAGCTTGCCTGACAATCCTGAAGAACTGATCAGCGTAGCGCGCATTGCCCGTCCGCAAGGTCATCGAGGCGAAGTCATCGCCGACCTGCTGACGGATTTTCCAGAGCGATTTTCCAAGCTTGGCTCTGCGTTGATCAAAAAACCAAACGGCGAATTGGTACGGCTACAACTGGAAGTTTCCAGGATGCATAAAGGCCGAATCGTTCTAAAGTTCGCGGGCTATGACGACATGAACGCCGCTGAAGGCTTGCGTGATGCCCGCGTAATGATCACCACCGACCAACTGGTTAAATTACCTGCGGACAATTATTACGAATTCGACCTGGTTGATTGTGAAGTAACGACAACAAATGGGCAGTCGGTGGGCAAGGTAACAGGAGTTCAGAAGTTCGGAGCGGCTCCTTTGCTGGTGGTACTAAGTGAAGAACGAGAGCATCTGATCCCGATGGTTTCCAGTATTTGCCTTGAAATTGACACGGCGCAAAAACGAATCGTCATTGATCCGCCTGATGGCTTGTTGGATTTGTAATTTCCTTTGCGATCTTCCATATGTCATTTACCGAGACTTGAAACTCTCCTTGAATGAAAATGGAAAATGGGAAATGTGATGCGCTTTGATCTGCTGACCATCTTCCCGGAGTTTTTCACCGGACCATTTGACCACGGCATCATTCGCCGCGCGCGTCGGCAAAACCAGATCGAGATTAACATCCACGATCTACGCTCTTTTACAGACGACAAACATCACGTTGTTGACGATCGTCCGTTTGGTGGTGGCGATGGAATGGTTTTGAAACCGGAACCGATTTTTCGCGCCATTGAAACCTTGCTTGCCGAAGCGCAACCGGAAACAGTTCCCGGCGACGAGCAAAAGCGAACCGCCATTATTCTGATGTCACCGCAAGGCAGAGTATTTTGCCAAGCTGAAGCTGAACAGCTTGCTCGCGAATGTTCACGGATGATTCTGCTCTGCGGACGCTATGAAGGCGTTGACGAACGAGTCGTTCAGCATTTGATCACAGATGAAATTTCCATTGGAGATTACATTCTGACAGGCGGCGAGATTCCCGCAATGGTAGTGGTTGACGCGGTGACCCGGTTACTGCCCAACGTGCTGGGCAGCGAAACATCCGCAGTCCACGATTCATTCAGCGCTCAAAATGACGGGGTGCTGGATTATCCGCATTACACTCGACCAGCTGACTTTCGCGGCTGGCAGGTGCCAGAAGTATTGATCGGTGGTCATCACGCCGAGGTTGATAGATGGCGAAGACGAGCTGCTCTGTTAAAAACGCTGGAGCGACGTCCCGAACTGCTGACGAACCTTGAGCTAACCCAAGAAGAGCGCCGATGGCTGGCCGAAGCCAGCAACGAGATTGAGAACCCAGAAATTTGAATTTAAGATTTGAAACTTAAGAGGTGATTGCCATGAATGCACTTAGTAATGTTGAACAGACATATTTGAAAACGAATATTCCCGATTTCATTCCGGGCGACACAGTGCGTGTCCACGTGCGAATCAAAGAAAGCGAAACCAAAGAACGGTTGCAGGCTTTCGAAGGTGTTGTCATTGCTCGAAAAGGCAGCGGAGTTAGAGAAACCATCACGGTCCGCAAAACTTCGTTTGGAATCGGCGTCGAGCGCATTTTCCCGCTGAGCGCGACGATTGTTGACCACATCGAAGTCGTCAAACGTGGCCGCGTCCGCCGAGCCAAGCTCTACTACCTGCGCGCCCTGCGCGGCAAAGCAGCCCGCATCCGTGAACGTGACACTCGCGTTCAAGCGGCCAACAAAGCCGCTGGCAAAGCCGCTCAAAAGGCCGGGTAAGAACACTCTTTCTACTTGCCCAAGATCGAAGACCGGGGGTTTTGCGCCTTCCGGTCTTCGTG
Organism: Blastocatellia bacterium; assembly: GCA_035429885.1. Lineage (GTDB taxonomy): Bacteria > Acidobacteriota > Blastocatellia > RBC074 > RBC074 > RBC074. The sequence goes on along the minus strand of DAOMFR010000119.1, from coordinate 14,794 downwards.
TTCATTGCCCTCATATTCCTTACTCAGCTCAACATAGAGTCGCTCTCTGACTACATGCTTTCCGCTTTGTACGCGAAAGCATTTCCATTCAAGCTTGCTTCACCTAATTCTGGGTGAAATGGATCAACATCCCCCTTCAATGGAATTTCTATGTCTGAATCGCTCCACGACCAACATCGTAGAAAAGAACTTGAACCAATACAGGCTTCGCCAAGCTACTTAAAAATCGCTGGCGGAGTCAGCGTACTCGCGTGTTTGCTGATTTACGCTTTGCGAATGGATCGTGTCGTTGGGCTTTTCGTTGACGACGGATGGTATTTGTTGCTAGCGAAATCTCTGGCAACAGGCCAGGGATATACGCTGATCAATTCGCCTTCGTCAGGAATCCTGCCGCTGTACCCTCCGGCGTATCCGTTCTTGTTGTCGCTGTTTTATCGAATTTCGCCGACTTTCCCGGACAACGTGTGGTTGCTGAAATCGGTTTCCGTCGCTGCCATGCTGGGCGTGGGAATCATTGGCTACCGGTATTTCGTCAACGAGCGCAATCTGCCGCCGGTGCTGGCATTGGGAATCTGTATCGCCGCAGTCATCAGTCCGCCACTGGTATTCATGGCAACGTCGACAATGATGTCGGAATGCGTATTTGCGCTGATCTTTCTGGCAACCGTTGTCGTGGTCGAAAAGTGCGTGCGAAGCGAAAAACCGGTTCGCCAGTTACAACTGGCGGCATTGAGCGCGGTGCTGGCATCCGTCGGCTTTTTGACTCGCTCAATTGCTATCAGCCTGATCGCCGCCGGATTTTTCTATTTACTCAAAAACAAGCTGATCAAACCAGCCATCATTTTTACCGTGATTGTGGCTGCGCTGTGTGGGCCTTGGGTGCTTTACACTCGGCTGCATGCTCCTACTCCCGAACAGCAAACCGAACAGGGTGGCCACATCGTGCTGCCTTACGACAAACAGTTTTGGCAGAAACGCGCCGGGTTCAGTTTTTCAGGAACGATCACAGCATCCCAATTGCCGGAGCGAGTCATCAACAACTCCATCGAAATTAGCGGTCGCGACATTGGACGTATCGTCGTGACGCCACTGTTTGAAGCTCTGCGCGACCCGTATCAGGAAGCACAAAAAGAAAGCGTTAAACAAGGGGGCAGAGGCGACACCTGGAGTGTGTCATTCTTCCTGAGCTTATTTGCCATCTTCGGCCTAGTCACTGCCGCGCGGCGAAACATGACGATGGCGGAATTCGCTGTTCCCCTATCACTAACTGTCACGGTGTTATGGCCCTGGGAAACATTCCGCTTCGTTTTGCCGCTGATTCCTTTTGTCATTTTTTACTTCGCGCTGGGAATTCGGGAACTGGCGACGCTGATCCAGCGGTTACGTCAGACAGCCAATCTCGATAGTTCTTGGAAAGCCGCACTGGTTGTCGTAGCCTTGATCGCAGTGGTAAACATTTATGGCAATGTCAGTTACATTTACAAAAGCGGTAACGTGATGGAACGCCCGCAATGGCTGCAAACGTTTGACGAAGCAGAAGCGATGCTGAAATGGGTAAAAAGCAATGTCCCTTCAAGCGACGCCATTGCCACACTGAATCCGCCTCTGGTGTACTTGTTTACAGACCGCAAAACCATTGCGTCTGATTTTCCCGTGGACAACTGGGAAAACTGGAAACGGTTGGGGGTTCGTTACGTAGTGAAAGCTGCGGTGTATGGAGAAGCGCCTGACCCTTCCGAGCAGAAATTCAAAGTTGTTTACCGCGCCCCAGGCAAAGTCAATTTCCGCGTTATTGATCTAGGGCCTGCGGAATCGCGCCCGAACTGGTAATTCGAACCACAAAGCAGCCCTCGCTGGGCGAGGGCATTTTATCAAACGTCCAAATGCGAACCCCAAAAACGTCAGATCGAAATAAATCTGCATCCTCACTGCCCGAAACTAAAGAACCGGCAATTCAAGGCAGCATTCAAACCTCGAACCGTAAGTTTATGTTCGCCAGTTTTGCCATTGCGGCGGCAATATTTTTAGCAGTGTATCTGCTGCGACTGGATCGCATTGTCGGCCTGTTCGTTGATGACGCCTGGTATGCGCTGTTGGCGAAATCGTTGGCGACCGGACAAGGGTACCAGCTTATCAACTCTCCTTCGCCGGGTATTTTGCCTGTTTATCCGCCTGTGTATCCGTTTCTGATGTCGCTGGCCTACCGGCTGTGGCCAAGTTTTCCAGACAACCTCATATTGCTGAAAATGGTTTCGATCTTGGCGATGCTGATGGTGGGGTGGGGCAGTTACAAACATTTCAATCGGGACCGCGAATGGCCGCACTTGCTGTCTCTGGTATGCGCTCTAACCGTGACGTTGATGCCCGGATTGGTGTTTTTGGCAACGTCCTCAACTATGTCCGAATGCGTTTTTACGGCGTTTCAGTTGCTAGCCGTGGTCGCGATCGAAGCCGCCGTTCGGGCCAAGGACGGAAAAACAGAACTTCGCAACGCGGCTTTAGGAGGAGCATTGGCCGCCACAGCCTTTCTGACGCGCTCCATCGGTTTGGCGGTCATCGGAGCTGGATTCCTTTATCTAGTGAAAGAACGCAAGTGGCGCTCGGTTGCGGTATTCTCGGTTGCGGTCGTGATTTTTGCTGCGCCTTGGGTCATTTATTCGCGCACGCACAAACCCACCATTGAGCAGCGCACCGAACAAGGTGGCATGATTGTGCAAGATTATTCAGAGCAATTTTGGCAAGCCCGCGCTGGCGACACCTCTTCGGCAATCATTCATTGGGAAAGCTTGCCGGATCGAATGTGGTCAAATGCCATGAAGATTGCCGGGAACAATCTGGCGATGATTTTTGCTCCCACGTTTCATCGCTCGACAAAACTCAGCGGCGAAGAAACATTGGAATCAGGTTTGAAATCTCATGGGCTTTCTTATTTTCTCAGCGTGTTGCTGCTGCTGGGTTTTGCGCTGACAGTTAAGCGTCGGCTCGCGGCGGCGGAACTCACGACCGCGTTTACCATATTGATTACTTGTGCATGGCCTTGGGATACATTCAGATTCCTTCTGCCGCTCACGCCATTTCTGCTGGCTTACTTGTTGGAGTCGGTGCGCGGCATACGCGAATTTATGCGCATAAAATTTGAAACCAAGACTTCGGCTGAACCTTGGCGAGCGATGACGATTCTGGCCGGAATACTTTTGGTGTTTTTCATTTACGACCATTCCGCTTATCTGGCCAAACGTTCCGATCTTACGCGAGCGGAATACCTGCCCTGGCAAGCGATCTTCAATGAAAACCTGGAAGCGTTGAAATGGATCAAGGAAAAAACGCCGGAAGATGCGGCTGTCTGTTCAATGAATCCGGCACTGGTTTATTTGTACACGGGTCGTAAAAGCGTCGCCAGCAACAACGCCGACGGCAACTGGGAAAACTGGAAACGGTTGAACGTGCGCTACATGGCTTACATATCAGTGTTTACGATTGCTGATCCTGGCCTGGATGAAGGCCGCTTTGATCAGGCCTATCGCTCAAAAGGTCCTTTGAAAATTCGCGTGATGGATTTGGGGCGTAAAGAAAGTCGTTTGCCTTGGAAATCATTCAACCCTGCCGGCGGTTCGATCAAGATAGACAATTTGAATTGACGCCAATTGAGCATTTGTCTCCAGAGAATCGAACATGGACAGCATTGACAAGTTTGAACAAGATCGCCGGTCAAACGCCGAACAAAGATTTCAGCTTGTCGAACTCTGGAAATTCTGCCTGACCGATTCTGGTTCGCCGCGCGTAAAAGATTGGCTGGCCAGAGTGTTTCTGCTACTGCTTCCTGCCGTCTTTTTTTGGCGAGAAACGCTGGGTTGGCTGACGCTCGGCGATCAGGACGCAGTGTTCTGGTTCTTCCCCGCCTACCAATTCGCCGCCGAACAAATCCGCGCAGGCTCTTTCCCGCTGTGGAATCCCAATCAATATGGCGGCATTCCGTTTTTTGCCGAGTGGCAATCCGGAGTACTCGATCCATTGAACTGGATTCACTGGATTGGCGCGACATCACGAACACTCACACTTTCCCTTGAGCTCAGCTTTGCTCTCGCGTTGCTGGCAATGTTCGCTTACGCGCGCAGCCTGAACTTTACGCGGCGGGCCAGCATCTTTGCCGCCATCATTTTCGGCCTCAGCGGTTTTCTGGTTGGCCGCACCCTATATCCGGGCTTCGTCCGCATCGTAGCGCTGATGCCACTGGTGCTCTGTTTCACGGAGCGCTTGCACCAGCGTGGTCGTTGGCGAGACGTTGTGTTTGGTTCGCTGATTATCACTTGGCAAATCTTCGCCGCTCACCCGCAACCGCTGATTTATTCTTCGCTGTTGGCTTGCGCTTACGCGCTGTTCAAATTTCAGATTTCAGATTTCAAAAAATCGCTCGGCTTTTTGCTGAAGTTTTCCGTGATGTTCATTACGGCAATCGGCTTGGCGGCAGTCCAACTTGTTCCCGCGTTCGAGTTCGCCACTAAATCTGTCCGGCAGGAATGGCCGTTTGAACTATTCACGCTGCATTCGCTGCATCCGGCGTCGTTGCTGGTGACGCTGTTTCCGTTTCTGCATGGTTCGGGCAAAGGAATTTACTCGCTGCCGTACTGGGGAACGTACTGGCACCACAACGAAGCGCAAATTTATCTTGGGGCCTTGTCTTTATCGCTGGCTGTGTCGGGAACGATTGCGGCGTGGAAATTTCGATTCAGCGTTGGAAAGTTTTGGAGCGCCGTCGTCGTCATCGGAACGATTCTAGCGATGGGAAAATACTCCGGCTTCGTCGCGCGATTTCTATTTCACGTTCCGCTGCTCAGCCATTTTCGCAGCCCGAACCGCCATTGGATGGAAGTCACGATGGCCACTGCGGTGCTGGCCGGTTATACGGTTGACCGGTTGATTCGCAGGGGAAAAGAATCAGGGTTTATCAGCCGCAGTCTGCAAATTTCGTCGGCAGCCATTGCCTTGCTGGTTTGCACGATCGGAGGCTTTGCGGTTTGGCGAAAAGATTCGACTGAAAGCATCCTTCGCTCGCTGCCGAATTTGAGTCACCTGCCAAGCGGTTTTCTGCAAACAGCGAAGTGGGAATTTCTGCTGCCGATGATCGTTGCAGTGGTCTCCTGTTTTGCATTGGTCATCTTTTGCCGAATCAGTACCGCAAACAAAGAGCGTGCTTCCTCAAGCGCCCTTCGGGCGCTACCGCTCGCGGTACTGACTCTGCTGCTCGTCTTGCTGATAGATTTCAATCTCTACGCAACCTTCGCTCCGATCAACAACCCGGCAAAACTGGAAACACTGATTGGTCGAGCGATGCCGTCTGAGCTTGCTGCCAAACAAAATCCGTTTCAGCCAATTCGTTATCAAATGATGCTCAATGCCGTAACTGGCGAATTCAGCCCGTTCTGGTTTTTCGGCCACGAGATGATGGCAGGTTATGATCCAGTGCTGAGCGAGCGGCAAAAAATCTTCAGCGGATTGGACGAAGCCGGACGCTCGTTCAATCTGACGATGCTGGAATCACAGGATCGCACGCTGGACGTTTTCAATGTTCGTTATGTTTTTGTTCCCCCAAGTTTCTTCAGCGAGGCCTTGAACGATAAAACACGCTGGCGTGAAACAGTGATTCAACGCGATCCGGCAAGGCCTTACGCCGATTACCGCATCTTTGAAAATCTGCGCGCGCTGCCTCGCGTCTGGTTGGCCGAGAAAACCAAAGTCGCCTGGGAAGGCGACCAGCTAAAACTGATTCGCGGTCAGATCATAGATGCTGAATTTGATCCTCGCCAAGTTGTGCTGGTTGATCCCGAAAGCGCCACCAAAATAACTCTGCCGCCTGAAAAAGGAACGGCGAACGCAATTGAGAGTTCGGCTTCGATCATTAGCCGTACACCGACCAGACTCCTTATCGAAACAACCGCAAGCCAAACGTCCTTGCTGGTGTTGAGTGAAATGTACTATCCGGGCTGGATGGTGAAAGTGGATAGCATTGAATCTGGCTTACTACGAGTGGATTACAACTTGCGCGGAGTGCAGGTTCCTGAGGGGAAACACCTTGTCGAGATGAGATACCAGCCTGAATCTACAACAAAAGGGGCGATCATCAGCTTGATGACCGCCCTGGGTTTGTTGGGAATCCTGGTTTGGGAAAAACGCCGCCCACAACTTACGGACGAGGGCGCGGCGTCGGCGTCGGCGTCGGCTTAGCTTTTGGCTCGTCCTTCTTTACTTCGCCAGTCTTAGCTCCCGCCTCAGTTTTGGGCTTGTCAGTCGTCGTTGGCTTTTCGTCTTTGACCTCTTCGGCATCCAGGAATTTGATGTCGGATTGGAATCGGCGATAGTTTTTGTACTTGATCACCATCCGAATATGCAGCGGTTCGCCACCGCCATCAAAGTAAAGAGTGTCATCGCCGTAGGTATACGTTGGGAACCAATACCGTCCGTCAATGTTTTCTCGGTAAGTTTCAAATTTCGGGAAGCGCTGTTTGAATTCCGGGACGACTTTACCGGCAGTTTTGACGACTTGCATGTCTTCGTCGTCTACCCAGATTCGGCCTTGAAAGTATTTGCCTTCGACTTTTTGATCTTTCAGTCGCTTCAGCTCGCGTTCGTTCGACATCACTTTTGGAGTCACGTCAAAAACGTACGTGCTCAGATCATCCACTTTTTCCTTGCCGACATAACTGACGTTATACAGCGGCAGATCTTTGGATGTCAGAGCAAAGGGTTGCAGGTTGGTAAGCGCGTTTTTGTCCTCATACGTCAAGATGCCGGACTGTTCCAAATCAGAAATGGGAGCTTTGATAATTTTTTGTTGGCGTTGCCCAGCGTCGTTAAAGACAAATTCCGACACTTGATAGAACTCCCCTGTCACGGTTTTAGCCTGGCCGATTCGTTGAATTTTCGATTCCTGCAAATAGGAATACTCTTTCCAGATTTCCAGCAACTCGCTTTCTTTGGCCGTAAAGCGTTTGATCACTTCTTCCGGCGGAAGTTGTTGATGCGTTTTCTGAGCCGCAGGTGCTGGCTGCTGCTGAGCGGATGCCCTCCACAAAGAAACGCTCAGACTTGCCGTAATCAACAAAGCTAACAAAACTCTTTTCATCTCAATTTCCTCCCCCAAATTTCTTATATCGAATACAGGAATAGCGTCATTTGAACGAAGCCCAACAAGTCGGCTTGCACTGACTTAAGCGTCGTCAAACTCTGCCGATTCTTCAGACGCACTGATCACTTTTCCGGCTTCACGGACTTTTCGCCTGACCAGATCGTAACTGAATCCGCGCCGCATCAAATAGTCGAACAATTTTTTGGCGGCTTCCGGCGTCGTCGGAGGTCCTTTCAGTCGCAATCGTTTGGCAATGGCGCGATCAATCAATTCTTCTTCGGCATCACCTTCATAAATTTGATTCAAGGTTTGTTCGGTGACTTCGCTCGGAAGCTTCTTTCGTTGCAAATCCTGGCGCAACCGAGTTCGCCCAATCGGCCTGACCGACAGTCGTGAACTGGCGAAGCTGGCCGCAAATTGTTCGTCGTCTAAATATCGAAGCTCGATCAGTCGAGCGATGACCTGCTCCACAATGGGTTCTTCCGCCCATTCCTTTTCCATCAGCCGTCCGCGCATCTCAGCGACACTGCGCGGTTTGAACGACAACAGGTTCAAAGCGCGATTCATGGTTTTTTCGTAGGGTGTTGGAGCCATCAAAGCCATCGTGACGCCGGGCATTCGCTTCGTCAAGCCAATAACGGTTTTACGATTTCATTGGCGGGTGCTATATTCCCGGCCTGCTTTCCTAACTTTCTTTCCCTAAATTTCGAGGTATCAGGTCATGTCAGGGCACTCAAAATGGCATACGATTAAACACAAAAAAGGCGCTCTCGATGCCAAGCGCGGAAAAATTTTCACCAAATTGATCAAAGAAATCACGATTGCTGCGCGTTCTGGCGGCAGCGGTGACGTCAACATCAACGCTCGATTGCGCAAAGCCGTCAGTGACGCCAAAGCGGCAAATATGCCGAACGATACAATTGACAAAGCCATCAAACGCGGCACAGGCGAATTGGAAGGCGTCAGTTACGATGAAATCACATACGAAGGTTACGGCCCCGGCGGCGTTGCCGTGATGATTAACACCACCACGGACAATCGCAATCGCACAGTTTCGGAAATTCGCCATTTGCTGTCGAAAAACGGCGGCAACCTGGGGGAGTCGAATTCCGTTTCCTGGATGTTCAACCGCAAAGGCCAGATCGTCATTGATGCCGGGTTGAAAAGCGAAGACGACATGATGGAAATCGCATTGGAAGCCGGAGCCGATGATGTCACGAGCGATGCTGACACGCATCAGATTCTGACGACTCCGGAAGATTTCCACTCAGTCCTGGAAGCCATCAAAGCCAAAGGCATCGAACCGATGTCCGCCGAATTGGCGATGATTCCGCAAAATACCATTAAGCTGGAAGGCGCGGACGCCGCCAAGATGTTGAAGCTGTACGAAGCTCTGGACGATCACGACGACGTGCAAAGCGTGTACGCCAACTTCGAGATTGACGACGCGGACATGGAATAAATTCTGGATCGCAGTTCACGGCTCACTGCATCTTGATGACCGTGAACTGCGAACTGCGAACTATGAACGTCAAACGGCGCGGCGCAGAAACAGGCAGCAGCTTTCAGGAAGCGATCAATCGCACCAATGAAGCTTACGAACGCGCCGGGCGTGCCTGCATCACTCGTAAAGCGATTCCGGGAAAATACTTGATCGAACGCGGAGAAGCTCGGCGCGGGTTGTCGTTGCCGACGATGAATTCGCTTTCCGGGTCCGGGCAGGCGCGAATGTCTTCTGCCGAACTCAGCGGACTGGTCAAACAACACAAAGTCACAGACTGGCGGCGATTCATCCCGGAATCCAAAGCCGAGCCCGATTACGGTGGCGTGATCGCTCCCGAAGGCCGCGCGATCTTTTACGACGCCAAAACCACGCGGCGAGACCTGCTGGATTTCGACAATCTGCACGCGCACCAAATCAGCTTCCTGGAACGATCGGCGCGCTGCGGAGCTGTTGCAGGGTTTTTAGTCGAATTCAGCAAACACAATGAAGTTTATTTTTTGCCGATTCAGTTAGTGCTTCGCTGGCGAGACGAAAGCACTCGCAAAAGTTTGCCGCATCAGTTTTTCTGCGATCATTTGACGCCTGCCGAGCCGGGAAAAGGATTTGTCATGTTTGATTACCTGGCTGCCATCGAAGACCAGGAAGAAGATTATGGACGCGATTACGCCGATGCCAATCACATTGCTCTTGATTCGTATGCGGCGCGATCCAAACGCAAGTCAGTAGCGCAGTAACTGCCACAAAGTCCACGCGGCAAAAAGTTTTGCCGCACTCAGCAAACCACGGCCACCCCTGAAGGAGCTTAACCTATGACTGTCCGCACAGCCTTTTGGGGAATCGTGTTTCTACTCGCTTTTTCGTTCAGCGCAACAGCGCAAACCAAACGCAAAACCGTCGTTCCCGGTCAGCGAGCCATTGTCGTTGATGAGCGACTTTCTGCCTTGCGAACTCAACCGGATGTTAGAGCTACGCTGGATCAGCGGTTACGGCGAGGTCGAGTGGTTGGCATTCTTGGCTCGAAAAAATCCAAAGACGGCAAGGAATTCCTGCGCGTGTCAGTCACCAAAAACACGCGCGGTTGGGTATTGGCCGAAGCCATCGTCAAAGCTGGCAGTTCCGCCGACGCCGAGCGTTTGCTGAAACTGGTTGAAGACACAGACGACGATTTCATCAAAGCGCGTCTGGCCAAACTATGCGCGGAAGAGTTTCGTTCGACGCCGACAGCTCCACGCTGTTTGCTGAAACTCGGCGAAGCCGCCGACCGCGCAGCCGACCGCCTGACGCGCGACGCCAAACGCCGCGTCGGCAATGAAGAGCCCAGCGCGGGCTTGAGCAAGCGGGATTACTTTCTGAATTTCACAGGATTGGATCGGTACAATCGTATTGGTGTGCTGTTCGATTACGACGACAAGGCGGAGCGAATTATCTACGACCAGGACGCGTATCGTGAACTGGCGAGGCGTTATCCGAAGAGTACGGAAGTGCAGGCAGCGAAAGACAAACTCAGCAAAAAGTAATTTGATCAACGCGAAGACGCCAAGCAGCAAGGACGTAAAGAAACCTTTGCTTCCTTGCTGCTTGGCGTCTTTTGCGTCGCAAACGGGCTTACTTCTTCGGCACCAAAGGCCGCACCCCGTAACTGTTCGCCAGATAATCCACCAACGGTTCTTTTTCGGCGTCGGTGACAACCGCTCCCCAACGAACCATCTTATCAACTTCGCGCGTCCAGCCGGGTTTGCCCAGGCGTTGGGCTTCGACCAAGTCAACTTCGTGGCAGAGCAAGCATTTGTTTTCAAACACCTGTTTGCCGCGTTCTGCGTTGGCGGTCGCGATTGATGTGGCCGCTTTGCGTGGAGCAAAGTTCGCCGAAAAATAATCTACCAAAACCACTTTTTCAGCGTCGTTGACGGAGGCTCCCCAGCGAACCATCTTTTCGACTTCGCGCGTCCAGCCCTGTTTTGACAACCGCTGAGCCATGATCAAATCCGCTTCGTGGCAGGTGACGCATTTAGCGTTGGCCAATTCGACACCTTTTCCCGCAGGCAAATCCTGTCGAGCCGCTAACGAAGCTTGCCAGTTACTTGAAACGCCGATGCCAAGCATTGCCGCCATCAGCGCCAATTTCACGATGGTTGAGTTAGGCTTCGACATTGATCCTCACTTTATCAATCACGTTCCACAGATAACCCGACGGATTCCAGTTGGGCGAAACCGGCTGAACTTTGCCTTTATCGTCTGTCGCGCGAGCCATCAACAGATACGACCCCGGTTTGGTAATCGTGAATTCGTGCTCGAACGATTGCCAGGCGTAATGTTCGCGCTCTTTGCCGAGCTTGGCCAAAGTCCAGGTGCTGCCGTTGTCGCTGGAAACTTCGACTTTGGCGATGAACGATTCGCCAGCCCAGGCAAAGCCTGCGATTTTCACCTTGCCCGGTTTGAAACTTGTGCCTTCGGCCGGAGAATTGATGAACGATTTGACGATCAATCCGGTCAACGGCTCCATGTTTTCGGGCGGAACCGCAGCGCCCGGCGCGACCTGCTTGTTCGGGAACCGGTACGCGGTCTTTACGAAAAACCCTTCGTGCTCTTTATCAATGACCTGAATGTGAGCCAGCCATTTGACGGCGTAAGCGCCTTCCCAGCCCGGCGCAACCGCGCGCAACGGAAAACCATGAAGTTGCGGCAGCGGTTCGCCGTTCATTTCATAAGCCAGGATTGTGTCAGGGTGAATGGCTTTGGCCAGTGGCAGATTGCGTATGAACGCCGGTTGTTTGCCGACGGGTTTATCCGCGCCGTTCATCGCCACGTATTTGCCAGTCGTTTTGACGCCGGCTTTTTTCAGCACATCGGCCAGGCGAACTCCGCTGAATTTCGCTGTTCCAACAGCGCCTTTTTCCCATTGAATGCCAGCAACCGGCGGATCAAAAAAAGCGCGGCCATTGCCGGCGCATTCCAGCGTCACGGTGACAGAAGCCTTCGGCATTTTTTTCAGGTCGTCCAGAGTTAGTGACAGTGTTTGGTTCACTTCACCGTCCACAATCAGCTTCCATTCGCTGGCATTGACCTTTGCAGCGTACGTGTGATGACGGACATAAAACAGATCGTTGGGCGTGATCCAAGTGTTCAACAATCCCACAGGCGTTTCCAGATCTTCCGGGCGTGTGCTGCGAACAATCAGCTTTTCTTTGCCTTTGATCGCGTTCTGGGCAAAAACTTCTGTAAATTCGTTCGGCAAAAACTGGCTTAGCGTGATGGCCGCTCCGGTTCTGGCAGCGCCAATCAACAATTCGCGCCGCGACAAACCGGTTTGCGGATTACGGCTCTCTGTATTTTTCATTGTGACCTCTTGAGTTTTGGGATGCGCGAACTTTACGCGCAATGATTGCAAATTCCCGGCGATTCTAAGCGGCGACAGATGGGCGGTCAACGCGTTCAAATTGCTCATCCTCTCATCGAATCTTGTCCTATTCCGGCGAAGATGTTATTTGCATCGTGCGGGGTCATTCTAACTTTCATTTCGTTTATCGCTTCCCGGCAAGGGAAACTGTCTCAGACTAACCAGAAACACGCAGTAACCCAAAAACTAGGAGAAACTTGATGCGTAATCTGTTGAAGATCTCTGTCTTGGCGTTTTTTCTGATGTGCGTCGCTTATTCCGCGCTTCCTTTTACCGCTGATGGAAAAGAATCTTCCCCCAAGTTACTTGGCATTGCTGAAAACTTGCCTCTGCCAGCGATTCAAAATCCTTGCCCGGGCGCGCAAGAACATGGGTTGCCACTGCCGACTTCCGTTCCGCCCAATCAATTCGTTGAATTTGAGAAAAGGGTTCTGGCCTTTCTGCAAAACGGCGACTACAAAAAATTGAACTGGTGCGTGGATAAAAGCGTGCGCGACACAGGCTCTTACCTGAAAGGCGTTTATTACGGAACTCATCCGGCGGTCAGGATTTTCTACTCGCCCAAAGTAATGCAGTGGCTGACCAATGGCCGCCAAGGCCCCATTCCGGACGGAGCGATGATCATCAAGGAGCAATACACTCCGCCATCGGCGCGTTATGCAGGAATGAGCGACGATCAACTGCCCAAAGTCAGCGACTGGACGATCATGATTCGGGATTCAAAAGGATCAAAAGACGGCTGGTTTTGGGGAGAGTTCTTTGACGGAATGAAGTTCGACGACGACCAACCGCCGTTTCAATATCCATGGGCAGGCTTCGGGTTGTATTGCTTGCGCTGTCACGCGACTGCGGAAAAAGAACTGACCTTTTCGGCGTTGAACAACATCAAAGGCTTTCCGGGAACGCCGATCTCATTCCCCGACGACGGTTCGTGGAAAACCGTGGCGAAAACCAGTGCCGCACACGGAAAAGCTTTTCCGTTGACGGCATTGAAACCCGGACGGCAAGCCAATCCTGATTTTCTGCAAACCTTCAGCTCAATTCCTGGCGTGCCGTTTACCAGCGTTCAAAAAATGCCGTCGGAAACTTACGACAATATTCCGCAACCAGCCACAGGCCCAGGACAGTTCATCAGTTCCAGCCAGTGCGTGTCGTGCCACGGAGGATTGAGCGGATTGCCGTATGGGCCAACGATGTTTTTGCCGTCGCCAATCCCGCCGGTTCCGCCTGCGACAGTTTCGGGCGCGAATGTTTCACCTTACGGCGAATGGCGCTGGTCGCCAATGGGATTGGCTGGACGCGACCCGGTCTTTTTCGCTCAGCTCGAAAGCGAGTTTGCCTATTTCAACACGCTGCCGTCGCCTCGGCGCGAAGAACTAACGACGCAGATCAGAAACGCCTGCCTGACTTGCCACGGAGCCATGGGCAAACGGCAACTCGACACAGACAACGGCGGCAAAGGCGATTTTCAGTTGAGCTATTTGCAGATCACAGATCGCAAAGACCCGCATTTCAAATATGGTGCGCTGGCGCGTGACGGTATCAGTTGTCAGGTTTGCCATCGCAACGCACCCGATCAAGCGCCGCCGCCGGGCGTAAGTCCGCTGGAATACTTCCTGAAAAATTCCATCACCGGACATTTTCAGGTGACGAAACCTGACCAGCTTTACGGCCCGTTCAAAGACGACGAAATTTCTCCGTACACGATGCAAACCGGAACGGGCATCAAGCCGGAGTTCAATTCGTATGTGAAATCTTCGCGGATGTGCGGCAGTTGCCACACCATTGATTTGCCTGTCGTTGACAGCGGCAAACCTGGCGAAATGAAGATCGAACAGGCGACCTATCTGGAATGGTTAAACAGCCAATATCAGAACGAGTTCGGGACTTCGTGGCCGAAGGCGAAAACCTGCCAGGAATGCCACATGCCCGGCGATTACCATAGCGCAAAGAAAGGCATTGACGTTCCGCAAATCCAGCAGCGAATCACCATCATCGAAGACGAAACGTACCCCGACGCCGAACATCGAGTTCCAACCGATAAAATCACCGTGCGAGTCCGAAAAGAAGGTTTTCGCCGTCACGAATTTTTAGGCTTGAATGTGTTTTTGTTGCAGATGTTCGATCAGTTCAATGACGTGCTGGGCGTTCGCAAAGACGATTACATGACCGGTTCCAGCACGGATTTGCAGGACGCAATTGATAATTACGTGCAGCAGGCGCAGAGCAAATCCGCCAAAGTCACGACCTCTGCCACTGTGATCGGCGCTCAGCAAATCCAGGCCAATGTCGCCGTCACCAATCTGGCCGGGCATCGTTTCCCCAGCGGAGTCAGCTTCCGCCGCTTGTTCATCGAACTGCTGGTCACGGACGACAATCAGAAAGTCGTTTGGGCTTCGGGACGAACCAACAACCTGGGAGTGATTGTTGATGGCAACGGTAAGCCTCTGCCGTCTGAGTTCTTCGCCGAATACAAAGACGCGCAGGGCAAAACCCGGCAAAGTTACCAGCCGCATTACCAAATCATCACCGCGCAAAATCAGGTGCAGATTTACGAAGAGTTGAATCAGGACGCCGACGGCAAATTCACCACCAACTTCACTCGCCGAGACGTTCAGTTGAAAGACAATCGTCTGCTGCCAGCAGGTTGGACGACAAAAGGCCCCGATCCGTCGCTGAATGGGCGTTACCTGCACGCGACGTTTCCGGAAGGAAATGCCGTCAACGATCCCGATTACAAAGACGGCAAGGCGGGAACCGATAACATCAC
>DAOMFR010000118.1:0-22799 GCA_035429885.1 Blastocatellia bacterium | reverse complement strand
GCGTAAGTCCGCGTCAGCCATTCCGCGACGCAAGCCGGTTTGTCACTGCCTTCGCGTTCGATGGTCACGCCCCAGGTCATTTGATGTCCGCCGGGAATCTCTTCCAGGTTGACCAGCGTGATGCGCGCGCGAATGTTCGATCCGGCGGGAACAACCGACACGAAACGAACTTTATTCAATCCGTAATTGATGCCCATCTTGGCGGGAATTTTGACTTGCACGGTTTTGCCCATCAGTTCGACCATCAACGACAAGGTCAAAAATCCGTGGGCGATGGTCGAACCGAACGGGGTTTCTTTCTTTGCGCGTTCGACATCCACGTGAATCCACTGGTGATCGCCTGTGGCGTCGGCAAACTGGTTGATGCGTTCTTGCGTGACTTCCAGCCAATCGCCGACGCCGACTTCATGGCCGACCAGGGAACGCAATTCTTCTAAACTGTTGATCTCTCTTGCGGGCATAAATACTCCTTGTGATCTGAATTGTTGAATGACGTGCGGCGCATTTTACATCACTGTTTGACGGGTCAAAAACCGAAGTGTAGGCTTCCGGCGTATTAAGGTCTGTTTGCGACTGATCTCCAAAAATTACTTCAACAAAACAATTCGATGAAAGGAATTTGTCCTATGAAAAAGCTCCTGAGCGTTCTCTTTGTTTTCGTACTGACTTCAATTGTCGGGCTGTCTGCCTTTGCGCAAAGCGCAGCCATCGCCGGTGAATGGGATGCAGCCATGAATACTCCGGGCGGAACCCGCAACTTCAAGATCAAATTCAAAGTGGACGGCGACAAGTTGACCGGTGAAGTCGGACGCGATACCGGTTCATTGCCGTTGACCGGAACCGTCAAAGGCAACGACATCCAGTTTTCGTACACGGTTAAATACAACGACAACGATTTGGTGCTGACGATGACCGGCAAAGTGGACGGCGACAACATTGCCGGAACCGTTAGTTTCGGCGGAATGGCCGAAGATAGCTGGAGCGCCAAACGCGCTGGTGGCGCAGCACCTGCGGTGGCGTCGTCCGCGTCTTCGAAGGTGGATGTTTCGGGCGCGTGGGATATTGAAGTCCAAACCGAACAAGGCTCCGGCTCCCCGGCCTTCACCTTCAAACAGGATGGCGAAAAGCTGACCGGCACCTACAAAGGTTTGCTGGGCGAATCCACGTTGGCGGGCACAGTCAAAGGTGACAAGATCGAATTTTCCTTCAAAGTCAGCGGTCAGGTGGAAGGCACAGTGACTTACACAGGCACGACCGACGGCAAGACCATGCAAGGCAAGCTCAGTCTGGCGGGTTTGGGCGAAGGCACCTTCAAAGGCAAGAAAAAATAGGTCACCAATGGCGGGTGGAAAACTTGCGAGTGTGACTCAGGCTACAGTCTTGACCGCTTGATTTGAGGCAGATTGGCTTCTTGAGCGACCAAAATCTGCATAGTAGTATGGCCGCGTTTCAATCTGGCGCTCGTCGCCAATCAAATCATTACTAAACCAATCACTTTTTAGGAGAACAGCAGCTATGAACTTGATTACTCGTCGGGCCGTTTTGGCCTGTGTTGTGGTGGCGATTTTCGCCGTGGGAGTGGCCATCGGTCAGAACAAATTTGGCCAGCCCAAATCCGTCCTGCACATTGTGACCGTCAAATGGAAAGAAGGAACGACGGACGCCCAAAAACAGAAAGCCATTGATGGTGTCAAAACCCTGGCTTCCAAATACAACGGCATCAAAAACGTTTGGCTGAAACCGCTCAAGGTTCAGGGAACGGATGCCGTGTTCGTGATGGAATTCAAGGACGAAGCCGCTCTGAAAGCCTACGTGGACACGCCGGCGCAAAAAGAATGGTATGAAGTCTACCTGCCCATTCGCGGACAAAGCCAAACTCACGACATCACCAACTAATCGAATTGACCGAATTGAAATGATGAAGGCGGATTGCGGTTGGGTGAAAGTTGTTCCCTTTGATCCCGCTTCTGCCTTCATCACTCCTTCTTCCGCCGTCATTACTCAATGAATACTCCCGCCACTGCAACAGAACCGGCACCTAAAGAAACGGAGCAGAAGAAAACCACGCTGGCGCGGGTCTTTCACGCCTTCACTTACCGTGAGTTTCGACTGCTTTGGTTCGGCGCGTTTACCTCCAGCGCCGGTACTTGGCTGCAGGAAGCGGCGCTCACCTGGATCATTTACCAGCTCACGAATAAACCCAGCTACACCGGCATTCTCCAGTTCGCCGCAACGGCACCTATCTTGTTGTTTACACTTTTTGCTGGAGTCTTGGCGGATCGGATTGACCGTCGGCGAATTTTATTGGCATCGCAATGGACACAGTTGGCTTGCGCAATGACGCTGGCTTTGCTGACCTTTGCCAAAACCCCAGCCATGGCCTTGGTCTGGAGCGCGATTGCATTGTCATTCATCGCCGGTTGCGCGCAATCGTTTGGCGGTCCGGCCTACCAAGCGCTGATTCCGACGCTGGTCGAAAAGAAAGACCTGCCGAACGCGATTGCGCTGAATTCGATCCAGTTTCATCTGGCGCGAGTCGTTGGCCCCACCATCAGCACCATTCCATTTCTTCTGATTTCCGATCAATTGGTCGCCGCATCCGCCGGATTTGCGTTCAACGGATTGACGTTTTTGGCGGTGATCTTTTCGCTCATGACGTTGCGAGTCGGGTACATCCCACAAGGCAAAGGCGACGGCATGCGCGTGGAAATGCTGGAAGGATTGAAATTCGTCTGGCATCAGGAAGCACTGCGTTCATTGACGGTTCTTTCGTTCGGCGCGACGGCGTTGGGAATGCAGGCAATGGCGTTTTCGGCAGTTTTGGCCAAGGACGTGTTCCACACCGGCCAGGGTGGTAACGCCAAACTGATCGCGATTTCCGGCGCGGGTTCGGTGCTGGGCGCGTTAATTGTCGCCGGGCTGAGCAATGTCAAAAACCGTGGTCGGATGGCGCTGATTATGCAGATTGCGTTTGGCATCACGATTATTACCTTCACTTTTGCCAAGACGGTCTGGATTGCCTATTCACTGATCTTTCTGGCCAGCATTTTCATGATGTTCGTCTTTTCGATGATCGCGTCGCTGGTGCAATTGATTGTCACGGACGAAATGCGCGGACGTGTCATGAGCATTTACATGCTTTCATTTCGGGGAGGCGCTCCACTGGGCGCGCTGGCAACTGGATTTCTGGCCGATCATTACCCGCTGACCAAAATTTTGATGGTCGAAGGCGCGCTGCTCGTCACACTCGCGCTTACCTTTTTGCTCTCGCCATCAAAGGTCAAAGAATACTGAATTTTTCCTTTCACTGAACCGAACTCTCCTGCCCAATCACACCTCTTTATCAGTGAGGAGGGAGATGAAGCTTTCTAAACCTGAACAGGCCAAACAGGAAATGTTCTTGGTTTTGCGCGCTCAGGCTGGCGACCGCGAAGCCCTGGACGAATTGCTTCAACTTGTCCAGGAACCGCTTTACCGGTACATCGTCAGCCTGATGAATTCGCGCGCATTGGCCGAAGACATCTTGCAGGAAGTATTCATCCTCATGTACCGCAAGCTGCGCTGGTTGCGCGACCCGGAATTGTTTCGTCCGTGGGCATATCGCATTGCCACGCGCGAAGCGTTCAAGCATTTGAAACGCGAGCGGCGCTGGGCGGAATCCAGCGTTGATGAAGCGGTCTTGGAAGAACTGCCCGCGCCAGCGCGCGACCATCTGACGCCGGAACTGGTAGCGCAACTGGTCGAACAGGTTTCACCTGCCAGCCGGGCCGTCATTGTGCTGCATTACCTGCACGAAATGCAGCTTGACGAAGTTGCAGACGTGCTGGGGGTGGCGCTCGGCACGGTCAAATCGCGGCTGGCTTACGGGCTGGGCAGTTTGCGCAAACTGGTCACGAATCAATGAAAGGACGATTTATGCAAAGAACTCTGTTACTCATCACGATCATTTTGTTTGGAGCGCTCAGCGCGGTTGCGCTGTGGCAGCATGGATTTTGGGGGATCATCGCGCCGCACTTTCAGAGCTTTGGAGCAGGCCAGGTGTTTGCGGATTTAGTGATCGCGCTGACATTGGCCATGATCTGGATGTGGCACGACGCCAAAGCGACGGGGCGCAATGTTTGGCCCTGGATCGTCGCCACTCTGGCGCTCGGTTCGTTCGGGCCACTGTTTTACCTGCTGACGCGAAAATCACCCGCTCGCGCCAACTGATTGTTGGACGAATGAGTTCAAAGCGAACAAAAACCCAAAAAGGATGCCAATATGCAAACGCTTCGGTTCTATCTCATAGTTGTTATCGCCTGCCTGGGCACGTACACAATGATTGTGGGGATCAATCACGGTTGGAATCTTCTCCCCATTTTCTTTGCCGATATTGCTGCAATGAAGTGGCCTGGGCAATTTAACTTCGACTTCATGACGTTCCTTTCCCTCTCCGCCATATGGGTCGCGTGGAGGCATCAGTTTTCTGTCATTGGCCTGGCTCTGGGCGTCGTCGCCTTTTTCGGGGGCATGATGTTTCTTGCCCCATACCTTCTCTACGCAAGCATTCAGGTAAAAGGGAACGTAAAACTGCTCTTGCTCGGGGAAGCGCGTGCAACTGTCTAAAACCACAGGAGTCATCAATGGCAGAAAATCGTCTCAATGAAATTCGCGGCAAAGCGCTCGACCGCGTTGAAAAGAGCGAGCGCAACCTGAAACTTGGCGTGATCTGTTTCGCCATTCTGGATACAGCATTTTTTGTCGCCTTCCTGTTGGTGATGGATTTTTCCAACAAATTGCACCTGCTGATTTTCATGGCCAGCGGAGGCTTTTATATGCTGTTGCTGATTGGATTGATCGTGCTTGGCTTGCTGGTCAGGCGAGATACTCAACTGGTGCTTCGGGCAATTGATTTGCTGGAAGACCGGCTGACTGAATCGCGTGAGTAAGGCAAGGCTTCGGAAGTTTGCTCGCCTCAATTCGCATTTGCTGACTGGATTGCAAAGCCTAGGCTCAGGCATATAATTGCCTTCCTTCGTTGCAACGAGAAGAGAGCAAATCAATGAGCCAAGTAAGTTTGATCATAGATCAACAGTTTGAAGATGAAGCCGACACAGAGGCTGAGTGTCAGTCTCAACGCGCTGACAAACAAGCGACGACAACCAAATAAAGCTTTACCCGGAGAAAGCGCCAGTTCATCAACTGGCGCTTTCTCTTTTGGCAAACAGTTATGGAGATCATCACCAAAGCCGCAAAGATGCGGTTAATTTCCCGGAAGTTATGGACGGAAGAGCGATCCATCGGTTTTGTCCCAACAATGGGCGCGCTGCATGAAGGCCATCTGAGCATGGTTCGCGACGCTCGGCGAATGTCCGACATCGTTATCGTTTCGATCTTCGTCAACCCAAGTCAGTTCGATTCCGGCAAAGAGTTTGACAGCTATCCGCGCGATCTGGCTCGTGACGCTGACCAGCTTGCGCCGATTGATGTGGATTACATTTTTGCCCCCAGTGCGGAAGAACTTTACCCGCCCGGATTTTCCAGCTACGTCGAAGTCGAGGGCTTAAGCAACAAACTGGAAGGCCAGGCGCGTCCGGGTCATTTGCGCGGAGTGATGACCGCGCTGAACATTCTGCTCAACATCGTTCATCCGCAGTTCGTGTTTGTCGGCCAGCGCGATGCGCAACAGACCGCGATGGTCAAAAAAATGGTGCGCGAACTTCACCTGCCCGTGGAAGTCGTCGTCACCGCCATTGCACGCGAAACTGATGGCCTGGCATGTTCTTCGCGCAATCAACTGCTTTCGCCGGAAGAGCGCAAAGTTGCTCCGGTGTTATACCGAGCTTTGCACCTGGCCGAAGAAATGTTTGCCGATGGCGAACGCCGCGCCGCTAAAATCCTGAAAGCCGTCCGCAAAGAAATTGAGAAGGAATCGCTGGCCAAAATTGATTATCTGGCAGTCACCGACACGGAAAAGCTCGATCCGCTGGACGACTTGGAAAACCAGAAAGCCCTGCTTTCAGTCGCCGCTCTATTCGGCAACACGCGGTTGATTGACAACGTCGTGCTGAAAGACGCCCGCTATAAAGGAAAAACCGGGATGCTCAAACTTGGATAAGCATCCCGGTTACGCCTGCTCATTTCGAAATACGGTCTGACTTAAGGAAACGTTGCACGCGAAAGCGCGTGCGTTCCCAAGGTTAGACGTTGAATCTGAAGTGCATCACGTCGCCATCTTTGACGACATATTCTTTTCCTTCCGACCGCAGCAAGCCTTTTTCCCGCGCCACTTTTTCACCGCCACAGGCAATGTAATCGTCGTAGGCAATCGTTTCCGCGCGAATAAAGCCGCGCTCGAAATCGGTGTGAATGACTCCGGCGGCTTTCGGAGCGGTATCGCCCTGGTGAATCGTCCAGGCGCGGACTTCTTTTTCGCCCGCCGTGAAATACGTTTGCAATCCCAGCAAGTGATACGCCGCGCGAATCAGCCGATCCAATCCGGCAGATTCAATCCCCAGCGAAGCCAGAAATTCCGTCCGCTCTTCTTTCGACAACTCGGAAAGCTCGGCTTCGATCTTGGCCGAAAAGGTGACGACTTCGGCGGGTTCGCCTTCTTTTTCAATGATTTCCCGCAAGGCTTTGACGTGCTTGCCTTCTTCGCCGGACAGTTCCGCGTCCACGACGTTCGCGGCGTACAGCACCGGCTTGGCCGTCAACAAACTGTAAGATTTCAGCGACGCCAATTGGTCTTTGTCCAACTTCGCGGAGTTGATCGTTTTGCCCGCGCTCAAAATTTCCAGCACCTGTTCCAGCGTCGCGACTTCGGCTTTGGCTTCCGCGCCGCCGCTTTTGGCCGCTTTGCGAGCGCGATCCAGACTTTTTTCCACCGTCGCCAGATCGGCCAACGCCAGTTCCAGATTGATGGTTTCGCGGTCGCTGACCGGATCAACTTTGCCCGCGACGTGAATCACGTCTTCGTCTTCAAAACAGCGAATGACGTGAACGATGGCATCGGTTTCGCGGATGTTGGCCAGGAATTTGTTGCCGAGTCCTTCGCCTTGCGAAGCGCCTTTGACAAGACCGGCAATGTCCACAAATTCGACAGCGGCGGGAAGCGTTCTTTGCGGTTTGACGATCTCCGCCAGTTTGTCCAAACGCGGGTCAGGCACTTCGACAATGCCGATGTTGGGGTCAATCGTGCAGAAGGGAAAATTAGCGGCTTCGGCTTTGGCCGAAGTCAGAGCATTGAACAGAGTGGATTTGCCTACGTTTGGCAAACCAACGATACCAGCGCGTAACATAAGTGATGATTCCTTGCCGAGATGATTGAAGTAAGCCGGACTGTATCAGCTTGCCAGGAATTGTTGCAACTCAGCTTCAGTCGGCAGCCCGTCGCGCGCGCCCATTTCGCGACATTGCAACGCGGCAACGGCGTTGGCAGTTCGCATGGTTTCTTCGATGCTCAAGCCTTTGCACAAGCCGTACATGAATCCGGCGCGAAAGGCGTCGCCTGCTCCGGTAGTGTCTTTGATGACCGGCGGACGAAACGCTGACGAAGCCACAAACTGGTCTTCGACAAAGGCCAAAGCTCCGCGCGAACCTTGCGTCATTGAAACTAGATAACAGCCGTACTTTTTATTCAGCGTCTTAAGAGCTTCGCGTTCATCCATCGAACCGGCCAGTTCGTTGGCTAGCCCTTGCGACGTGATCAGGCAATCCACCAACGGCAGCAATTCATCAATGCCGGGATACACTGTGTCCAAATCAATCGTCACAATCATTCCGGCTTCGTGCGCCCATTTCGCCGCCTGAATCGCTGCCGGAGTGTCGAACCCATCCAAATGCAGAACTCGTCCACGGGTAATCTGTTCGCGCTTCAACTCTTCAGGAGGAATGCGCGTACCATCGTCGTGGTACCATAGAATGGTTCGTTCGCCGGAAAACTGTTCGATGATAATGACCGCGCCCTGAGTTTTGGCTCCGACCGCGATTTTGACTCCGGTGCAATCCACGCCTTCTTTTTGCAGCGATTCGATCAGCATGCGGCCTTCGTTGTCATAGCCGACTTTGCCGACATAGCTGGCTTTCAATCCTAACCGTTGCACGCCGACCATCGCCGAAGAAACTTGTCCACCAGACATTTGCTGGTGATCGCTCAGCCGGACTTTGGTATTGAACGAAGGAAAGCGCGGAATCGTCACCAGATGATCCACGGCGTTCAGCCCAAATCCGACCACGTCGAATTCACGATTTTCAGGAAGAGAGAATGAAAAGTTCATGGCTGCTTTTTAGCGCAACTTTGCCGTTTGCGCTACACTCCGCGCGCCTATTCATTTTGGCCACAGAGCCACCGAGCCACAGAGTTTCCTGATTCAATCACCCTCTGAGACTCCGCGCCTCTGTGGCAAACACACTTCAATGACATTCGGAGATTCGTTATGCAAAAGAGATTGCCTCTTTGGGCGTTGCTGATTGGTTTGGCCTGTTTCGGATTATTCCCGAGCGTCATAGCTCAAAAACCGGCTGAAACTGTTCGCCCGATTCCACCGCCGGGCATCGAAGTTCCCGCCGCTGACCGCGCCGAACTCGAAGCCGGAATCACCGCGCTTGGCAAAGACATCGAAGAGTTGCGCGAAACGTTGAAGAAAAAACCGGCTCTGTTGGCGCTGTTGCCGGACGTGCAAATCTTTCACAACGCTGCGCGGTACGCGTTGCAATACAACGAATTCTACAAACCCGAAGAAATCGCTACGGCCAAGAAACAATTGAAACAAGGAATGGAACGCGCCGCAGCATTGCGCGAAGGAAAAGCCCCGTGGACGACGCAAACCGGATTGGTCGCGCGCGGGTACGTGTCGGAAATTGATGGTTCGGTGCAGCCGTATGGCTTGGTTGTGCCGGCCAGTTATCAACCGAACTCTGCACACGAATTCCGGTTGGACGTGTGGTTCCACGGACGAGGCGAAAATCTGACGGAGTTGAACTTCATTGCGGACCGGCAAAAAAACGCCGGACAGTTCACGCCCGCCAATACCATCGTGCTGCATCCGTATGGTCGGTACTGCAATGCCAACAAATTCGCGGGCGAAGTGGATTTGTTTGAAGCGCTGGCCGCCGTCAAAAAACAGTATCCAATTGATGAAAACCGCATCAGCGTGCGCGGCTTTTCGATGGGTGGAGCCGCCACCTGGCACATCGCCGCACATCACGCGGGGTTGTGGGCATCGGCTGCACCGGGCGCAGGCTTTGCTGAAACGGCGGAATACGTCAAAGCCAAACTCGATGAAGTGCCGTGGTACGAACAAAAGCTCTGGCATTGGTACAACGCCACAGATTACGCGGCGAACCTGTTCAATTGCCCGACCGTCGCGTACAGCGGAGAAATTGATCGGCAGATTCAAGCCGCCAACGTCATGGCGCGTGAACTGAAAGCCGAAGGCATCGAACTTACACACATCATCGGCCCGCAAACCGAGCACAAGTATCACCCCGACGCGATCAAGGAAATCAGCCGCCGCATTGATTCCATCGCTGCTGTTGGGCGCAATCCCGTTCCGCGCCGCGTGAAGTTCACGACCTGGACGTTGCGGTACAACCAAATGGCCTGGGTGATTGTGGACGGATTGGAACATCATTGGGAACGCGCCCGTGTCGAAGCCGAAATTCGCAATAACGCTCCAATCCAAATCACCACCCAAAACGTTTCCGCGCTGACGCTGGAAATGCAGCCCGGCGAATGTCCGCTGGATCATTCCCGCCGCCCAACGGTGATTCTGGACAAACAGGAAGTCACGGCTTCGCCCGTCATGTCTGACCGTTCGTGGACGGCGCATTTTCGTAAAGCCGACGGCAAATGGGCGCTGGTCGAAACTCCTGATCCCGGCTTGCGAAAAGTTCACGGCTTGCAAGGACCAATTGACGACGCGTTTATGAGCAGCTTTGTGTTCGTTCGTCCCACCGGCAAAGCCATGAACGACAAAGTTGCCGCCTGGAGCGCAGCGGAACTGGATCACGCCATCACGCAATGGCGCGGAATGTTTCGCGGCGAAGCTCCGGTCAAAACCGACGCGCAAATCAGTGACGCGGACATCGCCAACAGCAATCTGGTTCTGTGGGGCGACCCGGCCAGCAATGCAATTTTGGCGAAGATCATTGACCGGCTGCCAATTGGCTGGAACTCGCAAACCATCAAAATCGGCGACCAAACTTTTGCCGCCGCCAATCACTCGCCCGTGATGATCTTCCCGAATCCGCTGAACCCGCGCCGTTATGTAGTCATCAACAGCGGCGTCACGTTCCGCGAAGCGCATTACCTGACCAACGCGCAGCAAACTCCGAAGCTGCCGGATTGGGCGGTTGTTGACCTTAGCGTTCCCGCTTCAGCTTACGCGCCGGGGCGAATCGCGGCGGCTGGATTTTTCGGTGAACGCTGGGAATTGAAAGGAGTTCAATCGAAATGAAGCACCAACCCAAATTGAATTTGCTGACGATTGTCGCGCTGATGCTCTGCGCTCAATTCGTGGCAGCGCAGACGAATCCACCGACGGAGAAAATCAAAATCCTGATCGCCTACCACTCGCTCGGAGGTCATACCGAAGCGATGGCCAAAGCCGTGGCCGAAGGCGCAAAGAAAATTCCGCAAACCGAAATCACGCTCAAAAAAGCGGCTGACGTGAAATGCACGGAATTGCTGGTGACGGATGCGCTGATTGTCGGTTCGCCTGTGTACTGGTCGAACATGGCGGGCGAAGTCAAAACATTCTTTGATCGCTTTTCAATGGATTGCGGCGTGTTGCCGCCCACCTTTCAGATGCGCGACAAAGTCGGTGGGGCTTTTGTGACCGGCGGCGAAACTTCCAGCGGGAAAGAAATCGCCTTGATGACCATTGTCGCGGCAATGTTGGGCAATCGAATGATCGTCGTCAGCGAAGGTCAGGCCTTGGGCGCGGCGGCCACCACTGGCGACGGCAAAACTCCTGTAACAGAAAAAGAATTGGCTGAAGCTCGGCGGCTGGGCGAACGCGTGACTCAAGTCACCGTTGCGCTCAAACGCGGAAAGAACAACTAATCGGAGGAGATCGGGAATGAAACGGTTTGCAATTCAACTGGGTGTGATCATTTGTTGCCTGCTGCTATTAAGCACAACGGCTCTGATGCAACAGCCCAAATCCAACACCATTGCAATCAAGGCCGGGCGGCTGATTGATGTCAAAGCCGGCGCAGTGCTGGAAAATCAAACGATCATCATCGAAAACGAACGCATCAAATCGGTTGGCGCCAATCTGCCGATTCCTGCGGGCGCACAGGTGATTGACCTGTCGCGCTCGACGGTGCTGCCGGGAATGATTGATTCGCATACGCACTTGCTGCAGAACTACGATGGAGCGTTGGGCGGCGATGACAACAATATGATTCTGACCGTCACGCAAATGAGCGCCGCCAAACGCGCACTGCTCGGCGCAGCCATGGGGCGCGAAGATTTGGAATCCGGCATCACCACCGTGCGCGATCTGGGCAATTCGGGACTGAATGGCGACGTGGCGTTGCGCGACGCGATCAACAATGGCTGGGTTGTGGGGCCGCGCATGTTGGCTTCGACGCGCGCTCTGTCAGCGGCAGGTGGTCAGTTCGGCGAAGTGCAATCCGGAACGCAAAAAATCATCGAACAGGAATATGTCGTTATCAGCGGCATAGAAGAAGCGCGACGTGCCGTGCGCCAGGCACTGTATGACGGCGCCGATTGCATCAAGGTAATCGTGGATACAGGACCGCGCGTAGTGTCGCTGGAAGAAATGAAGGTGATTGTGGAAGAAGCGCACCGCGTCCGGCGCAAAGTCGCAGCACACGCCGTTAGTGATTCCGCCATCCGCATCGCCACCGAAGCGGGTGTGGATTCCATCGAACACGGTTATGGCGCGTCAGACGAAGCCTTGAAGTTGATGGCCGAAAAGAAAATCTTTCTGGTTCCAACCGACGGCACGCTGGATGATTACATGGCGATTTTTGGCGCGCGAAAGATGTCTGCCGAAGAAGAAGCGCAGCAACGCAAGAACATGGAAGCCGGCTTGAAACAACTGCAAAGCCGCGTTGCCCGGGCAATCAAAGCAGGCGTTCGCATCGCTGCTGGTTCGGATATGTATTACGCGATGCCCGGCAAAACGCGCGGCCAAGCCAGTCTGACGATGCTGGGCGCATATGCGCAATCGGGGATGTCGCCGCTTGAAATCATTCGCGCTGCAACGGTGAACGCCGCAGAACTCTTGGGGTGGCAAAATCGAATTGGCGCGATTGAAGCGGGCAAATTCGCCGACATCATCGCCACCGATGGTGACCCGCTGAAAGACATTGGCGAATTGCAAAAAGTGAAGTTCGTAATGAAAGGCGGGAAAGTGATCAAACAATAGTCCCTGAAAAGCAGGCAAAAAAATTGGGCTGACGATTGCTCGTCAGCCCTTTTAACCTCACCCCTCGGAAGGAACTACGAATAGGAACCACTACACACGAAACACAGGAGAAAAACTAATCTTTTTCCACACGGAGATTGTTGGTCACTGAAAAGACTCCGGACACTCCGTTAGCTGCGATAAAGGCACGGGCCGAATCACTCTTGTTCGCCACAACACCTTCCAGCGTCACATTGCCATTTTTGACAATGATGTGAATCGGCGCGACAGCTTGCAAAGCTAAGCGATCCAGACCCGGCTGGCGATAAATTGCCCGGTACGTCGCCAGCCGAATCCGATCGTCGAAGTTCGACAACGGCAACACTTCAATCTTGTTCACGACACCTTCGACCCCTGCTACTTTTTCCACCACGCGCTTAGCGTCGCTTTTCAGCGTCGGGCGCGAGACTTGCCCATAAAGTGTTACCGTGCCGTCTTCGAGTTTGAAACTCAAATTGTCAAACACACTGTAAAACGGAAGCGTGACCAATTCCTTGCGAATCTTTTTGATCGTCTTGTCGTACTGGCCCGCATCATCTGCGGTTTTCGCCGCAACCGGCATCACCGCAATCATCAAGGTCAAAATCGCTGTTGCAAATATCTTTTTCATACGTCTCCTCCTCGCTATGTTGGAAAAGCTTCATGCGGCTTCTCGATTTTTCAATCATCAACCTCATTGCGCCGCCTTCGATGTGACCTTACGTAGACGGGTTGTTCGACAGTTTCTTGCACAAAAGAAAAATTTTGTTTTTACCCGGCAAAAACCAACTTAGCTGAGAAGCAATTAAGCTTTGACTTGCATCGCGGTTCAGGCGCGGGCAAGAATCCGAAATGAATGGCTCTCTATCTGGTCTCAACTCCAATTGGCAACCTGGAAGACATCACGCTGCGGGCGCTGAGCGTGCTGAAGTTTGTTGATCTGATCGCTTGCGAGGACACGCGGCACACGCGGCGCTTGCTGGATCATTTCGGAATCAACAAACCGACCATCAGTTATCACGAACACAACGAGCAAGTTCGAGCAAACGAACTCGTTCAGCGTTTGGCTGGCGGAGAATCCATCGCCATCGTCACCGATGCCGGAACACCAGGAATCGCCGACCCTGCCTATCGAATCGTCGTCGCCGCCATCGAACGCGGCATCACGGTTGTGCCGATTCCCGGAGCGGTGGCTCTGGTCGCAGGCTTGGTGGCGTCGGGCCTGCCGACGGATTCGTTTTTGTTCGCGGGATTCTTGCCCGCAAAGAAAATGGCCCGGCGCGCAAAGCTGGAAGAATTGAAAACCGAACGCGCCACGCTGGTGGTTTACGAAGCTCCACATCGCATTCGGGAAACGCTGGCTGACGCTCTCGAAGTACTGGGCGACCGGCCAGCATCGCTTGCACGTGAACTTACCAAACTTCATGAACAGTTTATTCGCGGCAAACTTTCGGAACTGGTCACACACTTCGACGCGCATCAACCGCGCGGAGAAATGACGCTTGTCATTGCCGGAAGCGGTGACGATAATTTCGCGCCGGTTGAAACCGGTTCGATCAGTGAACAAGTTGAACGGTTGATGCTCGAAGGGGTAAGCCGCAGCGACGCCATCAAACA
The DNA here is from genome assembly GCA_035429885.1 of Blastocatellia bacterium. Classification (GTDB taxonomy): domain Bacteria; phylum Acidobacteriota; class Blastocatellia; order RBC074; family RBC074; genus RBC074. The sequence goes on along the minus strand of DAOMFR010000118.1, from coordinate 8,781 downwards.
AGCCGCCAAATCACGCGGCCTGACAAAACGCGAAGCCTATCAAAGGATGTTGGAGGAAAAGCCAATCAATGAAGACGCCAATGAAGATGAAAGTTAACAGACTGCTACTGACGTTTTTTCTGCTGCCTGCTGCCTGCTGCCTGCTCTTTGCTCAAGCCAACGCCCAACTTCTTAAACAAAACGATTACGGTGTCGGCGTGACCGTGGCCATTTATCAGTTTGACGACGCGCGCTCGAAAAAGTTTTCTCAGGTCAACGTACTGAAGGTCACGGCGAGCACTCCGGAAGAAGAGATCGAATACATCCAGCGAAACTTCGGCGCGGAGGATTTAAAAGTTCGCCACGTTCGCACAGTGGGTTTGCGCGAAGGTGAGCCGTTCACCGATTCGCAACCAATGAATGAAAAGCAGTTCGTCTTCGTCATCACGCCTCGCATCATTTCCAAAAACGAAGTGACGTTTGATTTTTCTGCCAAATATGGTGAACAAACGTTGCTGGAAACCAAAAGCGTGACCGCTGGAAGCTATGAAACCGTGATGCTGCGCGGCGAAAGCGGCGGGTTCGGCGTCAAAGAATTCAAAGGCCCAGAAGGCGTGGAAACCGTCCCGGAGAAACGCGCGCTGCTGGTGACGATCACTCCGACGGTGCAAACGGCTCGCACTTTGCAGAATAAACCTTCAGACATTTCGCGCCCGACTGACCAGTTCGGCTCCAAAGTCGAGCTTGGCGAAAGCGATACGTTCATTATTCCGACCGTGCTCAATCGAGCGCCGCTAAAATTCCCGGCCAGCGCAAAACTGAGAGGTTCGATCACATTGCAATGCATCGTCACGCCCGACGGCACGGTTTCCAACGTCCGTGTTCTGGATTCGCCGGATTCAGCGCTGAACCCGAAAGCCATCGAAGCTTTCCGCCAATACCGATTCAATCCGGCGAAACTGAATGGCCGCCCGACATACGCGACATTTCGCGAAACGATCATCCTGAGCAAACCTGAAGTGCCGTAAACCATATGACAAAGTTTTTGCATATTGCCGATATTCACCTGGGCATTCGCCGCTACAAATCCGAAGAGCGGGCGCAGGATTTTTTCCACGCCTGGCGTGATTGCATCGAACGGTACGCGCTGGCTGAACAGGTGTCCTTCGTTTTGATCGCCGGAGATTTTTTCGACGCTCGCAAAGTCGAACCGCAGGCGATGAACCAGGCGATGTTTTGCCTGACCCGGCTGCGAGATGCCGGAATCCCCGTCGTCGCCATCGAAGGCAATCACGATTCGCATGAAGTCGGAACCAATTTCAGTTGGCTGCGCAGTTTGTCGCGCTGGGGCTACCTCAAACTGCTGGAACCGATTTACGAAGACGGTTCAGTCAAGTTGGAAGCGTGGGACGAAAACCAGGGCAAAGGTTCGTTTATTGACATCGGCGATGTCAGAATTTTCGGCTCGATCTGGTACGGATCAACCGTCACTCAATCGCTGACGGCTTTGGTAGATTTGCTCCGAGACCATCATGCGCCCGAAAAGTTCAATGTGATGATGCTCCACACGGACGTCGAAGGGCACGTCAATCATCCCAGCCCGCCGTTGCCTGTCGCGAAATTGAACGAGCTGAAAACTTATATTGACTATCTGGCGCTCGGCCATACGCATAAAAATTTCGAGATTGACGATTGGGCTTATAACCCAGGCTCACTGGAAGCTTGCAGCGTGGATGAATATGCCAACCAGCGTGGTGCGTATCTGGTTGAAGTCGAGGGCAAACATCACAAAGCTCGTCTGGTTCAGGATTACCACCAGCGATCAGTCATTCGCCATAATTTCGACGTGGACGGCCGAGCAACCCCCGAAGAATTTCATGAAGCGTTGTTCACTCAACTGAGGCTGGACCTGACGCCTCACGATCCCAGCAAAGACAATTCCCTGCCGCCAGTTTTTGAATTGGCGCTGCGCGGGCAATTGGGATTCAAAAATTCCCTGTTGGAATTGAATCGCATCCGGGATGAGATCAAAAAGGAATTCAAACCGCTGTTGGTAATGATTCGCAACCAAACAATTCCGGTCGAATATGCTGTCGCCGCCGGTTTGAACGAAAATGTCACCCGCAGCGACCGGGAACGGCGAGTAATTGAAGATTTGATTTCGCGCAACGCGCGCTTTCGTGATCAGGCGACGGATTTTGCCAATCTGGTTCTGGAAGCCAAGCGGTTGGCTCTGGCCAGTGAGAAACCAGCCAGCATTGTGGAAATGATTGAAAGCAAGATGGCCGAATACCGGAATCAGGATTCGACAGCCACAAATTGAGCGTCGGAAGTTTTACAAATTTGCCTTCGCTTTGTGAAAAATTCGTTTGTCATTTCCCCGCCCTTTCGCGCAGAATGCGTTTACCTTACGAATCCCCCCGATTCACGATTCGACTTACGGAAATTTCTTAGTTTGGCGGTTTTTCGGTTATGGAAACGGCTTTTATCGTTTTAGGTGCCATCCTTTTTCTACAAAGCCTGCTGTCATTTGGCGCGGCTTTGCGCTTTGCCCGTTATGCGCTGCGCTATCACCTCCCGCGCTCGAACCGTTATCAACCCAAAGCCGTTGTTATCGTTCCCTGCAAAGGTTTGGAACACGATTTCGAAGAAAATGTGCGGTCACTTTTCAGCCAGGAATATCGCGATTACGAAATCATCTTTGTCACCGAAAGTGAGCACGACCCGGCTTATGGCGTGTTGTCAGAACTGATTAAAAGCTACAGCCGACGACCGGCTTGGCTGGTCATTGCGGGGGAAGCTAAAATTCGCGGCCAAAAGGTTCACAACCTACTGGCGGCAGTCGACATGCTGAATTCGATTGATCGGCGCGCGGAAGTTTTGGTCTTTGCTGATTCTGACGCTCGAACCAGCAAGCACTGGCTTTCGGAACTGGTCGCGCCATTGGGCGATAAACGGATCGGAGCGACAACAGGATTTCGCTGGTACTTACCGGCCAAGGCTGGTGGTTCCAGTTTGGCGTCGATGCTGTTATCGGTTTGGAATTCCAGTGCGTTATCTTTGCTCGGCGAACGATCCTCGTTTGCCTGGGGCGGTTCGACCGCCATTCGCCGCGAAAACTTTGACAGATTGCGAATCAAACAAATCTGGCAAGGCGCGCTCAGTGACGATTACGCGCTCAGCACTGCAATTCATCAGTCTGGACAACGCATCAAATTTATTCCTCAATGCCTGGTAGCCTCTTATGCGGACTCCTCTTTTGCTGATTTGCTGGAATTCAGCACCCGGCAAATGCGCATCACACATGTGTATTCGCCCAAAGTTTGGCAAATTGCCGCCATCTCTCATTGCCTTTATAACCTGACCTTTTGGGGCGGATTGGCTTGGTTGATCGCTGCTTCGTTTCTGGGGAAACTAAGTTTCGCTCTGGCCGCGTTGTTGACTGGGATTTTCCTGCTAGGTGCGACGACCGGCTGGATTCGTGCTGTAGTCGCTTCGCAGTTATTGGCAGCATCCATCCCAGGCTTTCATAAAGATTGGCAGAAAGAAGGACCAAAGAGCAGGCCCCCAAATTGGCAAAAAGAGTGGCAGAAAAGTTTGCAAAAAAACTGGTGGGCCTATGTGTTATTAGGGCCAGCCGTTTCGATTCTCTATCTTTACAATGTTTTCGCCTCCGCCAGAAACAAGCGCATTGTCTGGCGCGGCATAGGTTACGAAATGGCTTCCCCCATGGAAACCATCATCTTGCAGCGCCCCAAAATCCGCTCCAACTCAGACCAATCCACGCTGACAACGCGCAAACGCAAGGCGTCCGCGCCCACATCCCCAACAAAAACCAAACCTTAGCCGCAAAATTTCGACTTCCTGAACCGGCTCGCTTGAACTCTCCGGCATTCCAGCTTGGACTCACAAAGTTTCCCACAGAACTATTCTGGTAATTGACAGTTACCTGCCGCCTAAATATACTCTGCACTCGCTTTTGGAGAGTGCTAGAAAATCTGATGGGATTGCCGCACATTACTTGAGCACATAACACTCAACTTTAAAGATCTAAGAGCGAGAGAGCCTGAAATTTAATCTACAGTTCGACTAATCAACTAAATTGAAAGGAGTTTCCCAAATGGCAACATCAATTCGTCCGCTTAACGACCGCATTATCGTGCGCCGGATGGAAGATCAGGAGCAGATGCGCGGAGGTCTTTACATTCCAGATACAGCTAAAGAGAAACCGCAAGAAGGCGAAGTCATTGCGGTGGGCAATGGCAAGCTGCTGGACAACGGAACTCGCATCGCGATTGACATCAAAGCAGGTGACAAAGTTCTGTTCGGAAAATATTCCGGTACGGAAATCAAATTGGATGGCGAAGAATATTTGATTTTGCGCGAAGACGACGTTCTGGGCGTGATCGAAGGCGCCGCCAAAGGCAAAGGCGCCAAATAAGCACCAACGACAGGAGATCTATCTAGGAGGAATTTATGGCAAAACAAGTGATTCACGGCGAAAATTCACGTCAGGCAATTTTGCGTGGCGTCAATCAGCTCGCCGACGCAGTTGCAATTACGCTTGGCCCGAAAGGCCGTAACGTGGTCATTGACAAGAAATTCGGCTCGCCGACGATTACCAAAGACGGCGTCACCGTCGCCAAGGAAATCGAGCTGAAAGACCCGCTGGAAAACATGGGCGCCCAGATGGTGCGCGAAGTCGCGTCGAAAACGTCAGACGTCGCCGGTGACGGAACCACCACCGCAACCGTTCTGGCTCGTGCGATTTTCAAAGAAGGTGTCAAAACCGTTGCCGCTGGCGCCAACCCGATGGCGCTGAAGCGTGGCATTGAGAAAGCAGTTGAAGTTGCTGTCGAAGCCATCAAAAACATGGCCAAGAAGGTCAACGAAGATTCAATCGCCCAGGTTGGCACGATTTCGGCCAACGGCGACGAAACCATTGGCGGCATCATTGCCGAAGCAATGAAGAAGGTCGGCAAAGACGGCGTCATCACCGTCGAAGAATCGCGTTCGCTGGATACCCTGTTGGAAGTGGTCGAAGGGATGCAGTTTGATCGCGGTTACCTTTCACCTTACTTCGTGACCGATCCAGAGCGCATGGAAGCGTCGCTGGACAATGCGATGATTCTTCTGAATGAGAAGAAGATCAGCTCCATGAAAGACCTGCTGCCGTTGCTGGAACAGGTGGCCAAGTTGGGCAAACCCTTGCTGATCATTGCTGAAGACGTCGAAGGCGAAGCGTTAGCGACGTTGGTCGTCAACAAACTGCGCGGCACCTTGAATGTTTGCGCCGTCAAGGCCCCTGGCTTTGGCGACCGCCGCAAAGCCATGCTGGAAGACATCGCCATCCTGACCGGCGGCAAAGTCATCAGCGAAGATCTGGGAATTAAGCTGGAGAACGTCAAGCTGGAAGACCTGGGACGCGCCAAGAAAGTCACCGTTGACAAAGACAACACCACAATCGTGGAAGGTTCTGGCAAAGGCTCGGACATTTCCGGTCGCGTTGCCACGATTCGTCGCCAAGTTGAAGAAACCACCAGCGATTACGACCGCGAAAAACTGCAAGAACGTTTGGCTAAACTGGTCGGCGGCGTTGCAGTGATCAAAGTCGGCGCGGCAACCGAAACCGAGCTGAAAGAGAAGAAAGCTCGCGTGGAAGACGCCATGCACGCCACTCGCGCGGCGGTCGAAGAAGGCATCGTTCCGGGCGGCGGCGTGACATTGGTTCGCGCAGCAAAAGCTCTGGACACCTTGAAGCTGGAAGACGAAGACGAGCAGATCGGCGTCAATATCGTCAAACGTGCTCTGGAAGAACCGCTTCGCAAGATTGCGGAAAATGCCGGACGCGAAGGCGCAGTGATCGTCGAACGCATCAAGAGCGAAAAATCCGCCAACTTTGGCTTTAACGCCGCGACCGAAGTCTTTGAAGACCTGGTCAAAGCGGGCGTCATTGACCCGGCGAAAGTTTCGCGCACAGCGTTGCAGAACGCGTCTTCCATCGCAGCCCTGATGCTGACAACCGAAGCTCTGATCTCGGAAATTCCCGAAGAAAAGAAAGCTCCGGCGATGCCTCCGGGTGGCGGAATGGACGGCGGCTTCTAAGGTCTGCTTAAGCAATGAAAAAGGGGAGCCGTACGGCTCCCCTTTTTCATTGCCCCCTAAAACTACAAGCCAAGTATGGCGACCACTTGCTAGCGAAATCCTAATGCTGTTGGGGAAACACGACCCTTTACCTTGAATAAGCCGCCCTATTACTCCAACCTCTTCCAAGCCAAATCATGGCATTTGTTTGGCTCACTGTAACTGCATAATACGGTTAGGGCCCAATAGGGCCGCGCCCACAAAAGCTAAACAGTCACATCTCTAGAGCAACGAAACCGTAGCGCGACGTAAAACCAAACTGGTGAAATACCTGAACTGAAATAACGGGCAAGTTCGGTCCTATCCACACCTGCGATTTTGGTTTGCCAAGCACCTGAAATCTGCCTTCTAGGCTGCCATATCTGCGTCCAGCATAACTCGTAGGAGTGTAATCACAATTGGGAATTAAGACTACCAGAGACCATTTCTAGTAGGTCACCAACTGTACGATGTGCTTCTACCGAATGCCTTAAACGATGTGAGAGATTAACAAGGTATTGATTCCGCCGTCCGTCACGACTTTTCGTAATAATTCCGGCCTCTTCCAGATCTGACACGATTCTTTGTACGGCCCGCTCAGTGATCCCCACCTTCTCCGCAACATCACGCAGACGCAGACCAGGCTCTGCGGCCAAACAAATCAACACGTGAGAATGATTTGTTAAAAAAGTCCAGCCAGCTTCGGATTTCATATTTTTTTCAATCTCATTAGACATCTATGTAAGCTCTCCTATTTCAATACACGAAATACTTGTCGTGAATAATATATCGTGATATTATTTTCACGACTTGAATATTAAATCAATACATTCACGGCACGCAAGGCTAGGTAAGAGCCGCGAATTACTGGCGTTTATTTCGATAAAAACCTAAAGGAGGCAAAATCAAAACTTCAGACATTTTTTCAAGAGGCTGCGCTAACGGGGTCAAGTACTTAGCTTTTGAGCAGTGAATTTCGGTAAAGTTAGCTTGCAAGCTTACGTTGATTTAATCCCTCAAGAGCCAAGCTATTGCCGCTAAACGCTTTATTTCTCGTTCAAAGAATGTCCGAAGTATTGAAAAGAATTGAATGAATAAAATAAACACCCCCATTACAGTCGCATATGGCGATGGGATTGGCCCAGAAATTATGGAGGCAACACTCCATATTCTGAAACTGGCGGGCGCAGCGCTTGATATCGAACAGATCGAGATTGGTGAAAAAATCTATCGGTCTGGAATTAGCTCCGGCATTCTCCCTGAAGCATGGGAATCATTGCGGCGAACTGGAGTTTTTCTCAAAGCGCCAATCACCACGCCGCAAGGCGGAGGAGTCAAAAGCCTAAATGTCACGATCAGGAAAACTCTTGGGCTTTACGCCAACGTTCGTCCATGCCGTGCATACGCGCCATTCGTTAGGACCAACCACCCTGAAATGGATGTCGTCATTATCAGGGAAAATGAGGAGGATTTGTATGCAGGGATTGAGCATCAGCAAACAGATGAGGTTGTGCAATGCCTCAAGCTCATCTCTCGCCCCGGCTGTGAGAAGATCATTCGCTACGCTTTTGAGTACGCACGTGCCAGGAGTCGTAAGAAGGTCTCATGCTTTACAAAGGACAACATCATGAAGCTCACGGACGGGCTCTTTCACAAGGTGTTTGATGAAATTGCCTCAGAATACCCTGACATAGTGACTGAACATATGATCGTAGACATCGGTATGGCACGGATGGCAGCCACGCCAGAAAGGTTTGATGTCGTAGTCGCGCCCAACCTTTACGGCGATATCCTATCCGATGTGGCTGCGGAGGTCTCTGGCTCCGTTGGACTCGCAGGTTCGGCAAATATTGGCGACCACGGGGCTATGTTTGAAGCTGTGCATGGCTCTGCGCCGGACATCGCTGGACAAAACATTGCCAACCCATCCGGATTACTGTTGAGTGCAGTAAAAATGCTGGCTCACATCGGTCAAGGCAATGTGGCGGAACAGGTACACAACGCCTGGCTAAGAACAATTGAAGATGGTCTTCACACCTCAGATATTTATAGCGAGCGCGAAAGCAAAAAACGAGTTGGCACCCGTGAATTCGCTAAAGCCGTTGTAGAGCGATTGGGCGAATTACCTCGAACGCTCCACCCTGTCCGCTATAAAGCTGAGGTTATCCAACTTCCCGTTTACCAGAGGAAGGAACCGGCTCAAAGAGAACTGGTTGGCGTTGATCTCTTTCTCTACTGGCAAAGAGGAAGCGCAGAAGATTTAGCTTCGCAATTGCAAAAGGCGGACACTGGGGGATTACACCTAGCGATGATCACCAACCGCGGGGTCAAAGTATGGCCTGAGGGCTTTCCCGAAACCTTTTGCACAGATCACTGGCGCTGCCGTTTTCTGCCAAAGGCAACGAAAACGATCAACCAAGACCAAATCGTTAAGTTGTTAGCTGGGATTTCACAAACCGAATTGGAGTTCATCAAAGTAGAAAATCTTTACACTATAGATGGCCGTGCCGGCTTCTCGCTAGGTCAGGGTCAATAAATCAACCGCAGAAGTGTTCCGCATAAAAGCTGATAAATTGGGTGGGACTCGATCAGTCAGATCCGTTTAGTGCCAACTAAGCGACGTCTGCCAAGGATCCCACCCATTCCGATTGATATTGTCCCTTGCTCTTTGGCACGCTC
>DAOMFR010000117.1:21152-22927 GCA_035429885.1 Blastocatellia bacterium | reverse complement strand
TACAAGGACGCGGCCAAACATTACCTGGCGCAGCGGTATTACCTGGGTTTGCTTTGCACCAACGCGCCATTGCTGTTGACGCTGGGCAATCACGACGGCGAACAGGGACGTTTTTTGAACAACACCGCCGACAACATGACCATCTGGTCGAACACGATGCGCAAGACGTTGTTCCCGAATCCTGTGCCGGATGGGTTTTACAGCGGCAACTCAACGCCGGATCCGATTGCCGGATTGCCGGAAAATTATTTCGGCTGGCAATGGGGCGATGCTCTGTTTCTGGTGCTGGATCCGTTTTGGAAAACCAATCGCACAAACAATTCAGATGGATGGGCGTGGACGCTGGGCGACGCGCAATATCAATGGCTGAAACAACAACTTGAAACCAGTCAGGCCAAATACAAATTCATCTTTTTGCATCATCTGGTTGGCGGCAAAGACAGTTCGCAACGCGGCGGCGTGGAAGCGGCGAAGTATTTTGAATGGGGCGGGGTCAACCTGAATGACGTGAACGAATTTGCCGCCAAACGTCCCGGCTGGGCAATGCCGATTCATCAATTGCTGGTCGCCAACAAAGTCTCAGCGGTCTTTCACGGTCACGATCATTTGTACGTCAAACAAGACCTGGACGGCATTGTGTACATGGAAGTGCCGCAGCCGGGCTATCCGCGTTTCAACCAACCGGCCAGCGCGACAGAGTACGGGTACGTGACGGGCACGCTGCTGGGCAGTCCTGGCCATTTGCGCGTGACAGTTGCACCGGACAAAGCCAAAGTCGAACTCGTGCGTCCTGTGCTGGCCAAAGACGAAACTGCCACCAAAAAGAATGGCCAGGTGGATCACACCTTCGAAATCCGCCCGGCCAGCGCAGTCGCCGCCGCTACGACGGTTTCCGCCGCCAGTTTCAAAGGCGGAACACTTGCGCCGGACAGCATCGCGTCAGTATTCGGCACGAATCTGGCAGCTTCAACCAAAGCGGCCAGCGCAACTCCGCTGCCGACGGTGATTGACGGCACAACAGTCAAAGTCAAAGACGGCGCCAACGTCGAACGCTCCTCGCCGTTGTTTTTCGTTTCGCCGGGACAGGCCAATTTCCAGATTCCACCCGGTTCCAGCACGGGCGCAGCGACGGTTTCCGTCACAGCCAACGGCAATCCGGTAGGTTTAGGAACCATCAACGTTGCTTCGGTTGCGCCAGGCTTTTTCACCGCGGATTCTTCCGGGCAGGGCTATCCGGCGGCGGTGGTTTACCGGTATCGCAACAATGCCCTAGTCAGCGTCGAACCCGTTGCGCGATTCGATTCCGCGCAAAACAAAGTGGTCGCCGTGCCGATTGATTTGGGGCCGGAGACAGACTCGCTCTTTCTAATCGCGTTCAGCACGGGCGTGCGGTATCGCAGCGGGCTGAGCGGTGTGACCGCCACGATTGGCGGCGCGGCGGCGGAAGTGTTGTTTGCTGGCGTGCAAGGCGATTTTGTCGGCGTGGATCAAATTAACTTGCGATTGCCGCGCACGCTGGCCGGACGTGGCGACGTTGACCTGAATTTGACTGTGGATGGAGCCGCCGCCAACACCGTTAAGCTGAACTTTGCCGCAACGACAAACGCGGCGGACCAGTTTTCCGTGACGACAGGTGAAGCGACGGACGGAAAAAACAGCAGCGTGATCGCCGCTTGCACGTCTAACGTGCGCTTTTTTCAAGGGCAAACCGGAACCGTCAAAGCATCTGACGGCACCACATGGACAGTGCCTGCCGCTGTCAACGAAGGCGAAGC
>DAOMFR010000117.1:17258-21052 GCA_035429885.1 Blastocatellia bacterium | reverse complement strand
TGGTCGCGCAATCTGTTCACCGACAATCACGTCATTGCCCGCTACACCGTGCCGCGAGCGCCAACAAGCTAAGGTTTCTTTGCAAAGGATTAAGAGATGAAAGCAAAACAGATGTTTCCGGCGATTTTTATTGTTCTGACGATTTTGCTTGGCGGGGCATTTAGCCCAAGCCATTCTTCCGCGCAACGCAACACGAACCAACGGCCACCCAACTTTATTATCCTGATGGGCGAAGGGCAGGGTTGGAACAGCACTTCAGTGCAAATGGATGACGCTGTGCCCGCGTCAAAAAGCAGCTTCATTCAAACGCCGAATCTGGAACGACTGGCGAAAGAAGGAATGCGGTTCGCCAATGCCTACGCCGCATCGCCGCGTTGCACGCCTTCGCGCGCGGCCTTGTTGACGGGGAAAACGGCTGCGCTATTGCGAATGACTTTTGTTGGACAAGGCGCGCGCGGCGAAGCCGACAACAGCCGCAAACTAATTCCGCCGCAACCTTCGCTGGAATTGCCGGAAGCGGAATTGACCATCGCCGAGATGCTGAAAAGCGCCGGGTACGCCACCGCGCACTTCGGTAAATGGCACGTAGGCCGCGCAAATCCCGCCAAGCATGGTTTTGACGAAAATGACGGCGCGAACAACAACGGCGGGCCGGAAAACGCAGGCGAGCCGAATCCGAAGCAGGCTTATCTGACAACGGAAAAGGGCATTGATTTCGTGGCGCGGCAGACCAAAGCGGGCAAACCCTTTTTGCTACAAATCTCGCAATACGGCGGACGCGGCGAGGCCGAAGCGAAACCTGAAACCGTCGAAGCCATTCGTAAACGCGGCCTCGATGCGCGCCAGCTCGGAGCCGCCGCCGTCGCCGAAGACGTGGACATCAACATAGGCCTGCTGCTGAAAAAACTGGATGAACTCGGCATCGCGGCGAACACCTACGTGATTTACACCACCGACCACGGCACGCCCGGACGCGGCAACGGCGTGCTCAACAATGGCAAAGGCTCCTTGCACGAAGGCGGCATCCGCGTGCCGATGATTATTCGCGGCCCCGGCGTCAAAGCCGGTGTCTGTTCACATACGCGTGTGGCGAGTTTCGATCTGCTGCCGACGATTGCAGAGCTGGCGAATCTCAAAACGCCGCTGCCATCATCCATCGAAGGCGGCAGCCTCGCGGCGGTTTTGCGCGGCGACGGCAAGGCTGCGGTCAAACGTCCGCGCGAAGAGATGATCTTTCACTTCCCGCATTACGATCTGGACAATGACGGCCCGGCGACGGTGATGTTTCTTGTCAATCTGAAAGCCTACAAGTCTTATGAAACCGGCGAACTGCGGCTTTACGATTTGTCGAAAGACCTCAGCGAGCGCAACGATCTGGCCAGGCAAATGCCCGACAAGGCGGCGGAACTGGATCGGCGATTGACCGATTACCTCAAATCCGTCAACGCACAAATGCCGACCGCCAATCCGAATTACGATCCGAGCAAGGCTCCGGCCAACAACAACGGGCGCAGAAATCGCCGAAGAAACTGAAAACGCTATGAAACGAATTCTCTTGATTGCAATCGTCATTGCCGCCGTGTCAGCCGTTACGCTGTTGGCCATCGGCAATGCACAACAACAACGCCCGCGACAGGAACGCGGACAGCGTCAGGACGGCGGGCGACGAACGCAGGACAACGGCGAAGCCCGCACGGACGTGCCAGCGCATCCGTGGGACATCATTCTGGGACGGCCAACGCGCGATTCAATCACGCTGAGCGTGCTGGCTTATCAGCCGATGGAAGGTTTCATCGAATACGAAACCGGCAAGACGAAAAACAAAACAGCGGTACAATCATTCAAGCCGGGCGAACCGGTTGAAATTGTCATCAAAGGATTGAAGCCGGATGCACAGTACGCCTACCGCTTTCACGCGCGCGCCAATTCCTCCGACAAATTCACAGCCAGCGCGGATTATGGATTTCACACAGCGCGACCGGCGGGGGCGGCGTTTACCTTCACCGTGCAATCGGATTCGCATCTGGATTACAACACTTCGCCGGAACTTTATGCGCGCACGCTGGCAAATGCCCTGGCCGATAAGCCTGATTTTCATTTCGAGTTGGGCGATACGTTTATGACCGACAAGTACGCCAACTATCAGGACGCGGCGAAACAATATCTGGCGCAGCGGTATTACTTCGGATTGCTCTGTCATTCCGCGCCGTTGTTTTTCGCGTTGGGTAATCACGATGGCGAACGCGGTCGGTCGCTGAACGGCACGGCGAACAACATGACTGTCTGGTCTGCCACAATGCGCAAACGCTATTTGCCGAATCCGCAACCGGATGCGTTTTATTCAGGCAATGCAAAGCCGCAACCCTTCGTCGGTTTGTTGCAGGATTATTACTCGTGGGAATGGGGCGACGCGCTGTTTGTCGTGCTTGATCCGTTTTGGTTTACCAAAGATCGCGGAAATGACGACAATTGGGCGCGGACTTTGGGCGAAGAGCAATATCAATGGCTGCGGAAAACGCTGGCAGGCAGCAAAGCCAGATTCAAATTCGTCTTCCTGCATCATCTGGTCGGCGGCATTGATCGCAGCGCACGCGGCGGCATTGCGGCGGCGAAACTGTACGAATGGGGCGGGCAAAACGCTGACGGTTCGGATGGCTTCAAGCAACATCGTCCCGGATGGGAAATGCCGATTCATCAATTGCTGGTCAAACACAGAGTGTCCGCCGTCTTTCACGGCCACGATCATTTATTTGCCAAAGAAGACCTGGATGGCATCGTTTATCAGGAAGTGCCGCAACCCGGAAATCCGCGCTTCAATCAACCTTCCAACGCGATGGAATATGGTTATGGGACGGGGACGCTGTTCGGCAGTCCGGGCTATTTGCGAGTGACTGTTGTGCCAGGGAAAGTGAACGTTGAATTGGTACGCCCGGTGTTGGCCAAAGATGAAACTTCGACGCGCAAAAATGGCCAAGTGGATCACCGTTTCGACATTCTTCCTGTTGCGACAAGGCGTTAAGTCAGAATATGGCAAGCTCGATAGGAACGAGGCGGTCGTCAATCCCATCACGTTCAACCTGAAGTAACGAGAAACTGACGGCACCAAGCCGGGAATTGGCCGTGTGCTCTTGCTGTGCAGCGCGGGTTGGGAGTTTAATTCGGTTGACGTGCAGGTCTTGCGTCATTTCCGCACTATCAACTTTCACACTTGCCGGAGGAAATATGAGCGATCCGAACAAGCCAGGCATTAGCCGCCGAGATTTCATTCGCCAGTCTGCCGAAGTCATTACCGTCACTGCTGTAGGCGGAGAACTGTTGACCGCCGAAGCCGCGCCTGCGGTTCGCACCGTCGCCGATTGGGTGCCGCTGGGCAAACTGAATAAACAAAAAATCAAAATTCCTCGCCTGGGCATGGGAACCGGCACGTTCAACGGCAAAACCCAACGCGATCTGGGGCAGGAAGGATTTAACGCTCTGGTCAAACACGCGTATGAACACGGCGTTCGGTATCTTGATACTGCCGACAATTACAAAACGCACGAATTTGTGCGCGAAGCCATCAAGGCCAACAAGCTGCAACGTGACAAGATTTTCATTCAAACCAAATTGCCGCTGCGCGCGGAAACTACGACAGAGCCGTTGAAAACCATTGACCGGTACCGCAAGGAACTCGGCGTGGATTACATTGACAGTCTGTTGATTCATTGCGCCACCAAAGCCAACTGGGTCGTTGATCAAAAAGCCTTGATGGACGCATTTGACGAAGCGCAGCACAAAGGCTGGATTCGCACCAA
>DAOMFR010000117.1:2998-17158 GCA_035429885.1 Blastocatellia bacterium | reverse complement strand
CGTTCGTGCCAGAGCATGGCCAACCGAAACGGCGGCAAGTTCAATGGGACGGGCAGCACTTGCAGCTTCAATTGCTTCTGAAATGTCTTTGCCAAGCGTTCAGGAATTGTGGCAATCAAGTCGCTGCCTGAAACCGCGAACGGAACGCTGGCAAAATGCGGAACTTGCAAAGAGGAGTTTCGGGCAAAACCTTTTTGCGCCAGCAAGGAATCAATCACGCCCTGGCCTTCATCTTTATAAAAGACCGCGACATGGTTGGCTTCGGCATATTGCCGCAAGGTGAGTTTTCCATGCAGCGAAGAATGGTTCTGGCTGGCGATGCAAACGTTTTTTTCTTCCCACAATTTGTCGGACCGAATGCTGGAATCCAGCGTCAGCGTGTCCGCATAAAACCCCAACGCCAAATCAAACGAATCTTTCAGCGCCGAAGCCGATGGTGGTTCAAATAAGTTGCGTGGACGATGAAATCGCAACCGAATGCGGCTGGCGTGGGCATGCAACGTTTGCAGCAAAGACGGCAGCAGCAAAATTTCCGCGTAATCGTTGGCCAGCACATGAAACACCTGTTCGGACGCCGCCGGATCGAATTCGCGTTTTTCTTCCAACGCTGCGCGCAATTGGGCAAGTGCTGCGCTGATCGTCACTCCCAGGCTTTGCGCCAGCGGCGTGGGCGTCATGCCGGACGTTGTGCGCAGGAAAAGCTGATCGTCAAAAGTGCGGCGTAACCGGGTCAGGGCATTGCTCATCGCCGGTTGGCTCAGGCCCAGCCGTTTGGCCGCGCGGGTCACGTTTCGTTCGGACATTAACGCTTCGAACACCAGCAACAGATTCAAATCTATGGTTTGCAGATTCATCGTATGAATAGCCTATATCACGACAATCCATCAAACGAATAGCGAAACTTTGCGTACATCACGGCAGCTACCAGTGAACGGAATGCTGAAATCCACTATTTGTGAAATGACAGGGAGGAACTTGTATGAAACCGAAATTGATTTGGCTGGGAATTGCCTTGCTGGCGCTGGCGTCGCCAATATTGGCTCAGCAAGCACCAAACCCGGCGGCACAACGAGCCGCCGACCTTGTTCGCTTGATCGAATCCGGTAAACGAGCAGAGATGCAAACGTATGTGAAGGAAAATTACTCGCCGGATTTTCTTACTCGCGCTTCGATGGATGACCATCTGAGCTTTCTTCTCGGTCGGCAGGATCAAATGCGCGGTGTAGAAATGTTGGGCATCAAGGAGACCTCGCCAACCAGCGCGGAAGCCAAGCTGAAAAGCAAACTGACCGGTAGTCAGGTATTGCTGGTTGTCAGGACGGAGGCCAGTGCGCCGAATCGCATCAGCGGAATTGGACTGCGCCGAGCCAAGCCGGAACCGGGCACCGAACCTGCGAGGAAGCTGACCGAAGCCGAAATGGCAAAAGAACTGGGCGCGTTTGTGCAAAAATTGGCCGAAGCCGATCTGTTTTCCGGCGCGGTATTGGTAGCAAAAGACGGAAAAACGATTTACCAAAAAGCTGTGGGCATCGCCAACAAAGATTTCAACGTGCCCAACAAAATTGACACCAAATTCAATTTGGGGTCGATGAATAAGATGTTCACTGCCGTCGCCATTGCGCAACTGGTCGAACGCGGCAAACTTTCCTTTGACGATCCATTGTCGAAATTCCTGCCGGATTTTCCGGATAAGGAATCCGCCGAAAAGATCAAAATCAAACAAATTCTGACGCACACGGCGGGCTTGGGCGGTTATTTCAGCCAAAAGTTTCAGGAAGCTTCGCGCGATCGTTTTCGCACGGTGGACGACATGATGAAACTCGCCAAAGAGGAAAAAATCCTGTTTGAACCGGGCAGCCGTTGGCAATACAGCAACACGGGATTTTTGGTGTTGGGCGCGGTAATCGAAAAGGTCAGCGGCCAAAGCTATTACGATTTCGTCCGCGAAAACATTTACAAACCGGCGGGCATGACCAATTCGGATTGTTATGAACTTGATCGCGTCAATCCGAACCTGGCTGTGGGCTACGAAAAAGAATTTACGGACAACGGCATTACCTTCCGCAACAACATTTTCATGCACGTGTTGCGCGGAGGCCCGCAGGGCGGCGGGTATTCCACGGTTGAAGATTTGCTGAAATTCGATGTCGCGCTTCGTTCCGGCAAACTGGTCGGCAAAGATTACGTGAAGCAATTGCTTTCGGCCAAACCGGAGTTGAAATCGCCCGATTACGGTTACGGATTTCAGATAGACAACACAAACCAGATTGCCGGACATAGCGGCGGATTTCCCGGAATCAATTCCAACCTGGATATGTATTTGAACAATGGGTTTACGGCTGTGGTTATGTCGAATTACGGCCGGGGTGGGGAGCTTATCAATGACAAGATCCAACAATTGATCTTAAGCGGCCAACCGTCTCAGGTTTCCAATCGCTAAGTCAGACAGGAGCCGAAAACAGTATGAGCGGGTCAGCGCTGGGATTGCGCTAACCCGCTCAGGTTTTTAACCGAAAGTCAGAATTGCAGTTACTCTACGAACTCGACGTTGACCCTATTCGGAATCACGCCTTTGCGGAAGCCTTCGTCCAACAACAAACGCACGGCCTGGCGGTCGCGATCGGTGTATCCCAGCGTCGAACTGTTCACCCACATGGCCACAAACTGATCCGCGGTTTCCGTCGGCATATCACGTGCAAACTGCATGGCATATGCCAAGGCGGCTTGACGGTTGTCCATCGAATACTGGATTGACCGGTGCAGCCAATACGAAACTTGTTTTTGCAGTTCCGGCCCCAGGCTGCGGCGAATGGCGTTGCCCCCCATCGGCAACGGCAATCCGGTTTCCTGTTTCCACCACGCGCCCAAATCCACAATCTTGTGCAACCCTTGTTCGTGAAAGGTCAGCTGGCCTTCGTGGATCAGCAATCCCGCGTCGTATTTTTTATCTACGACCAGATCAATGATTTCATCGAACGGTTCAACGCCGTATTCAAACTCCGGCGTGTGCAGCTTTAACGAAAGAAACGCGCTGGTCAGCTTGCCGGGAATGGCGATCCGCATGTTTTTCAGCTCGCTGGCCGGAACCGGTTCGCGCGCCACGACAATCGGGCCGTACCCGTCGCCGATGCTGGCTCCGTGGGGCAGCAGCGCGTAGTTGTCCGAAATATAGGCATACGCGTGAAACGACACTGCCGTCACGTCGTATTCCTGCGTTGTCATTGCAATCTGGTTCAGCGATTGAATGTCTTTCAGGACGTGGGAAAACTGCAATTCGCCTGTGTCCAACTTGTCGGTTGCCAGGCCATAAAACATAAATGCGTCATCCGAATCCGGACTATGTGCAACTTTGATTTCTCGTTTCATATCAGTGCTGATGAAGTTCCTATTCCAGAATTTTTGTGAGTGGCGTAGCGACTTGAGGCAGTTCCACTGTGACAATCTGCCAGACAATATCGAAATTGACGCCGAACTAATGGTGAATCACTTTATCTCGCATACCAGCCAGGCTCTTCCAGGGAATTTCAGAGTGCTGGTTGCGTAAATCTTCAGAAAGATTTTTGGTGGCTTCACCGATGATTTCAAGATTGCGAACTACTGCATCCTGCGTCTTGGTATCGGCTAAAAAATCTTCGTAACTAATCTGCGCCGTATAAGCTGCGATTCGGCGACTCGCTTCCTGAATGTCTTGAACAAAGTCGCGGTCGCTTCTTTCAGACATAAAGGATGCTCTCCGCGATATTTTGGGCGACTTGGCCGAACCTGATTGCCTGCAACCCGGCTGGCGTTAAAACATCAACCTTGCGATCAAAAAGGGTTTCCAAATACTCGGTTAGCTCAATGAACTTGAAGCCAATCGGTCGTTCAAATTCGACGACTACGTCCACGTCGCTTTGTTCGTTAGGAGTCCCTTTCGCGTATGAGCCGAACAAGCCAATCCTTTTGACACCATATTCGGTGACAAGGTGCGGGTAATTTTCTCGCAATAATTGGATGACTTGTTCTTTGGTGAGCATTTTCGTGGGTTACGCCGCCGCAAAAGCGCGCAGCGGATGATAAAGCGTATCGCGTTCGACGGCTTCGAACCCGGCTTCGTTAATCAGCCGGATGATTTCTTCCGTCGTCGCTTCGTTTTCGTTTTTGGATTCGACCAGATACGACTCCATCAATTCGCCGCCTTTGCTGATGGTGCCGTCGAAATCATTGGCTCCGAAATGCAATGCCGTTTGCGCCAGCCGTTTGCCCAGCATGACCCAATACGCTTTGATGTGGTCAATGTTGTCCAGCATCAAACGCGATACGGCGATGACTTTCAAACTGTCTATGCCGGATGGGCCGGGCAAGTGCGAAAGTTGCGACCCGGGAGGATAAAACGCCAGCGGAATGAAGCACTGAAATCCGCCGGATTTGTCCTGTTGCGTGCGCAGTTGGACAAAATGGTCCACGCGGTCTTCGATCGTTTCGACGTGCCCATACAGAATCGTCGCGTTGGTTTTCAATCCGGCTTTGTGAACTTTGCCTGCCATATCCAACCAGCGTTTGCCGTCGGTTTTGTGCGTGCAAATCTTTTCGCGGGTTTCATCGGCAAACACTTCTGCGCCGCCGCCGGGGCAGGAATCCATTCCGGCTCGGTGCAGCTTTTCAATGACTTCTTCATCGGTCATCTTGTAGAACTTGGCGAAAAAGTCGAGTTCAACCATTGTGAAGGCTTTCAGATGAAGTTTGGGAAACTCGCGCTTCAGCGTTGAAAGCAAATCGGTGTAATACGAAAACGGCAGCCGAGTATTCAACCCGCCGACGATATGCAGTTCCGTTGCGCCCTGTTCGGTGGCCTCGCGCGCGACCTTCAGGCTTTCGTCCAGGCTGTGCGTGTAACCGCCTTCCTGATTGTGTTTGACGAAAAAGCCGCAAAATTTGCAATCGGCGTAACAATAATTCGTCGGGTTCAAGTGACGGTTGACGTTGAAGTAAGTTTTCACGCCGTGTTTGCGACGGCGAACGATGTCGGCCAGACGGCCAACGCCATGCAAATCGTGGCTGTGAAATAGCGCCAAGCCATCGTCGAAACTCAACCGTTCTTCGGCCAGCACTTTTTCGGCAATCGGTTCAAGCCTGGGATCCAGCAAAAAATTGTTCAGCATAATTGCCCCTTGCTCCTTCTACTTTTTCAGTTTCAATCTCTGTTCAATCAATTCTTCAAATTCGGATTTGATGACTTCGCCCGGAGCGATGCGGACGTGTTTGGCGATGATGTCGCCTTTCTTCTGCACGTCTTCGGCGGAAATCAGCACATTCAGCGGAGTTCCCCAGTGGCGATTGTCGTCCAACTGATTGCGATACGCGTAATGCGTCGTGCCAGTGCGATCTTTCATTTTGCCGTCGCCTTCAATACAGATCGTGTATTCCGGTTGGTGACGTTCGATGAAGCCGCGAAGCTCCGGTTCGCTGGAATACTCGCAGACGCCGATGACGGTGAAGCCCTGATCTTTATACTTCTCATACAACTCTTTCATCGTCTTCACGTCGAAGTTCGAGTTGTGGCACCACGCCGCGAAATAATGCACCAACACCAGTTTTTTGCCTTTGACGGCTTCACGCAAGTTGACGGTCTTGCCGTCGAGCGTGGGGAAGTTGAAATCTTTAATGTCCATCTCCGCGTCGCGTAGCGGGACGTAATAATGCCCGTGATCGTCTTGCGCCGCAGCAGTCAGGCTGAACCCAACCAGAATAGTGAAAAGCAGGCAACAGGTTTTCAATGCGTTTCTCATCGCTCACCTCTTACTTCATCAAAAAAACATCCGCCGCAATGGTCACAAACAGAATGACGCTGACCCAGGCATTGGTATTGAAGAAGGCTACATTCAATCGAGATAAATCGTCGGCGCGCACCAGTCGGTGCTGATAAACCAATAACGCAGCCGTGGCGATGATGCCCAGCAAGCCAATCCAGTGCAAGCCAGTCAGAAAGTAAACCCAAACCAGCGCCGCCAACATCGTCGCGTGCAATCCGCGCGAAATCCACAGCGCCGCCGCAATGCCAAATCGTTGCGGAATCGAGTTCAATCCGGCTTCGGCGTCAAAGTCTCGATCCTGGCAAGAATAAATAATGTCGAACCCGGCAGTCCACAACATTACCGCCAACGAAATCAGCAACGGCACAGGCGAATCAATCGCTCCGCGCACGGCGATCCAGGCTCCGGTCGGAGCAATCGAAAGCGCCCAGCCCAGCGCCAGATGTGAAAACGAAGTAAACCGTTTTGTGTACGAGTAAAACAAAACCGAAAACAGAGCCACAGGCGACAACCACAATGTCAGCCGGTTCAACATTGCCGCCGCCAGGAAAAACACCGCCGCAGAAATCAGCGTGAACAATGCGACGAATTGTGTGCTCAACAATCCGGCCGGGATTGCGCGAGTTGCAGTTCGTGGGTTGGCGGCGTCGAACTGGCGATCTACCAGCCGATTGAAAGCCATCGCCGCCGATCTCGCTCCGACCATTGCGACAATGATCCACAGAATTTGCCACAGGCTGGGCAAACCGTTCGCCGCCAGTACGGCTCCCAGAAAGGCGAAAGGCAGAGCGAACAAGGTATGTTCGATCTTAATCATTTCCAGCGTAGTTTTCAGATTCTTTAGCATAATGATGAGTTATGAATGCTGAATGATGAATGCCTGCAAAAGTCAGGTTCATCATTCAGCAGTATTCCGCTTTCATACTTTCTTGCCGCTCCCTTCCCATCGTGTTTTTTGCTGGTGTGTTAATCCGAGATGATCCAACAGCCGATGCGTGAAGTGCTCCACCAAATCATCAATTGTTTTCGGAAAGTGGTAAAAGCTGGGCATCGCCGGGACAATGCGCACTCCCAGCCGGGCCAGCTTCAGCATGTTTTCCAGATGAATGGCGTTGAGCGGAGTTTCGCGCGGAACCAGAATCAGCGTGCGATTTTCTTTCAGGATCACGTCGGCGGCTCGGTGAACCAAGTCGCGTGTCATCCCGCAAGCAATCGCCGCCAAAGTGCTCATGCTGCACGGAACGATGACCATTGCGTCGCTCAGATACGAACCGCTGGCGATGGAAGCGCCAATGTCGTTTGTCGAATGCACGATTACTTTGTCGGAATCCTTGCCGAGCAATTCGCGGATGACTCGCGCGTCGGTTCCGGCGACTTTCAATCCCAACTCTTCGCCGACGACGCGAACGCCTGCCTGCGAAATGACAAGGTCAACGCGCGCGACTTCAGGGTTGTCGTCCAGGTGTTTGAGCAAGCTTTGCGCGTAAATCGAACCGCTTGCTCCGGTGATTCCAACTGTGATGGTTTTCATTGGCGTGAACTCGTTCTGGCTGTTTTTCAACCAGATGGCAACTATAGGAGTCGCTTTGAAAGCTTGTCAAGCAAGGCTTTCGGCGGCTATGTTGGTGGTATGGATCAGGAACGATTGAAAGATTTACTGCAAAAATTCAAAGGTGGCGAGATCGAATTGGAACAAGCCTTGGACGGGTTGCGCCATCTGCCGTTTGAAAATCTGGGTTACGCCACGGTGGATCATCACCGCGCCATTCGGCAGGGATTCCCCGAAGTCATTTTCGGGCAAGGCAAAACGCCGGAACATGTTGCGGGCATCGCCGAACGCTTGCTGGCACGTTCATCGAATCTGCTGGTGACGCGCACAAACCGCGAAGCCTTTGAACAGGTCAAAGAGGTTGCCGCCGACGCCGAGTTTCACGATAGCTGCAACGCCATTTCCGTTCAGCGAGACAAAACCGTTCGCGGCCGAGGCGTGATTGCCATTGTCACCGCAGGGACTTCGGATATCCCCGTCGCCGACGAAGCCGCGCTGACTGCCGAAATCATGGGCAATCCAATCGTGCGGCTATTCGATGTTGGAGTCGCCGGAATCCACCGTGTGTTGAGCCAGCGCGAAGTGCTGCAATCGGCCAAAGTCGTCGTTTGCGTCGCCGGAATGGAAGGCGCTTTGCCCAGCGTGGTGGGCGGTTTGGTCAGCGTGCCAGTGATTGCCGTTCCGACCAGCATCGGCTATGGAGCCAGCTTCGGTGGAGTGGCAGCGCTGCTGGGAATGCTGAATTCATGTTCGTCAAACGTGACGGTGGTGAACATTGATAATGGATTCGGCGCGGGCTTTGTGGCGAGCCTGATTAACCGCGAATGAGTCGCTTGACGCTTTGCAGACGCTGGTTGAAACTCCAAGACTTGTCTGATTGGCAAACGAAAACGAATAAGGACATACATCAACAATGGAAATCAAAATTCACGACAAACTGTTCATCAATGGCCAATGGGTCAAATCCACCGGAACCGGAACAATTGACGTCATCAACTCTACGACCGAAGAAGTGATGGGACGCATTCCTGAAGGCACAGCCGAAGACGTTAACGCAGCCGTTGCCGCAGCCAAAGCGGCATTTGAGAGTTGGTCAACGACTCCGGTTGAAGAGCGCCGCCGGTATTTGCAATTGATCGCTGACAAACTGGGGGCGAAGAAAGACGAAATCGCCGCTCTGGTGGCCGCCGAAGTCGGCATGCCGTTAGCGATGGCAACTGCCGTCCAGGCTGGAATGCCCGCGATGGTCATGGGGTCGTATGCGGAACTGCTCGGCAGTTTTCAGTTTGAAGAAACCATCGGCAAAGCTCTCGTCGTGAAAGAACCAATCGGCGTCGTCGGTTGCATCACGCCGTGGAACTTTCCGCTCCATCAGGTGGTTTGCAAAGTCGGTCCGGCGTTGGCGGCAGGTTGCACTGTTGTGTTGAAACCCAGCGAAGTCGCTCCTCTGACGGCGTTTGTGCTGGCCGAAATCATCGCCGAGATCGGATTGCCCGCGGGAGTGTTCAATCTGGTGACAGGGTACGGCCCGGTCGTTGGCGAAGCGATTGCCGCGCATTCTGACGTGGACATGGTTTCGTTTACCGGTTCGACTCGCGCGGGCAAACGCGTTAGCGAATTGGCCGCGCAAACCGTCAAGAAAGTTTCGCTGGAACTTGGCGGCAAATCGGCCAACGTGATTTTGGATGACGCCGATTTCGAGAAAGCTGTGAAAAGCGGCGTCGGGGCTTGTTATTTTAACTCCGGGCAAACTTGTTCCGCTTTGACCCGAATGTTGATTCCGCGTTCGCGTTACGATGAAGCGATTACCATCGCCAAAAAGACTGCCGAAGGCTTCACCGTTGGCGACCCACTGGGCGGAGCCGCAAAACTAGGCCCACTGGTTTCGGCGACTCAGCGCGAACGAGTCGTCGGTTACATAAAGAAAGGAATTGAAGAAGGCGCGACTTTGGTTTGTGGTGGACCTGAAATGCCCGAAGGATTGACGACCGGGTACTTCGTGCGCCCGACGGTGTTCGCCAACGTCAATAACAAGATGACCATCGCTCAGGAAGAAATCTTCGGCCCTGTGCTTTCGATCATTCCTTACGAAGACGAAGACGATGCCGTCCGCATCGCCAACGATACGATTTACGGTCTGGCGGGCGGAGTCTGGTCAGGCGATGCGGAACGCGCCAAACGAGTCGCCAGGCGTTTGCGAACCGGGCAAGTCGAAATCAATGGCGGCAGATTCAATCCAATGGCTCCGTTTGGCGGTTACAAACAATCCGGCAATGGCCGCGAGCTTGGCAAGTACGGTCTGGAAGAGTTTCTGGAAATCAAAGCAATGTTGATGTAATTGGGATTCACCGCAAAAGCACAAAATCATTTGGGACACTCTGAATTTCTTTGTGCCTTTTGCGGTTTTTATAATGTCTTCAAAATGAACCAAAGTCTTTATGAACAAGTTGGCGGCGAAGCCGTCATCCGCAAACTGGTTGATCGTTTTTACGATCTGATGGACACGCGTCCTGAAGTTGCCGGGCTTCGCGCGCTTCATCCGTCGGATTTGACCGAATCTCGCAACAAGCTTTATTGGTTTTTGGTGGGCTGGTCTGGGGGGCCGCAAATGTTTGTCGAACGTTTTGGCCATCCTCGATTGCGCGCCAGGCACTTGCCATTTCCCATTGGAGAATCAGAACGCGACCAGTGGTTGCTGTGCATGGAACAAGCTTTACAAGAAACCATTACCGATGAAGCGTCGCGAACAGTTATGTTGCGCAATTTCATGCAGCTTGCTGACTTTATGCGAAATAAAGAAGGATAAGCTCGCCGCTATTATCCAACCTGAAAAACAGTTCCGCCTTTGGCCAAATTTCTTTTGGCGGCAACAAATGACAGTGCCATAATGCGTGGCATCAAACGCATTACTGGCATCACCGCAAACTTCCATCCGTTTTAGGAGAACTGTCATTTATGAGCGCCGAAAATACACCTTCGACTTCCGATACTGTCCAAAAACACAAAGATTTTCTCTTTCCCGCCGTCACGATGTATTACCAGGAACCGATCGCCCTGGACCACGGTCAGGGCATGCACGTCTGGGATGAATCCGGCAACAAATACCTGGATTGTTTTGGCGGAGTGTTGACCACCAGTTTGGGCCACGCGCATCCGCAAGTCACCGACGCTGTCATAGATCAGGTCAAAAAAATCACGCACACTTCGACGCTGTACGCCAATGCGCCGCAATCCCAACTGGCGGCCAAGCTCGCCGAAATCACGCCGGGCCGACTGGAAAAATCCTTTTTCACCAACAGCGGCACCGAAGCCGATGAAACCGCAACGCAAGCCGCCAAGCTGTATACCGGGCGGCAGGAAATCATCACACTTCGTCACAGTTACAGCGGACGTTCGGCGGCGGCGCAAAGCGCTGGCGGACATCGCAGCTGGAAAGTCCTGCCGACTCAGGTCGCCGGGTATTACCACGCGCCCGCGCCCTACTGTTATCGCTGCCCGTTCAAGCTGACCTATCCCGAATGCGATTTGGCTTGCGCCAAAGACATGAAGGAGCTGATTGAAACGGCTACCTCCGGCAACATCGCAGCGTTTATGGCCGAACCCATTTTGGGTGTCGGCGGATACATCACTCCGCCGAAAGAATATTTCAAAGAAGCCGTCGCCATCGTGCGCCAATACGGCGGCGTGTTCATCACCGACGAAGTGCAAACCGGTTGGGGCCGCACGGGCGACAAATGGTTTGGCATTGAACATTGGGACGTGGAACCGGACATCATTACTTCGGCCAAAGGCATGGCTGCCGGTTTGCCCATTGGTTGGACGATTGCGACGCCGGAAGTCGCCAACGCCGTTCCCACGCTGACCTTTTCGACTTTTGGCGGAAATCCCGTTTCATCGCGCGCCGCGCTGGCCACCATCGAAGTCATCGAAACTGAAAACCTCGTCCACAGCGCCAAAGTGGTCGGCGACCATTTGCGCGAAAAGTTGATGGGCTTGCAGGAAAAATACGAAATCATCGGCGACGTCCGCGGCCTGGGATTGATGCAGGCGTTGGAGCTAGTCAAAGACCGCAAAACCAAAGAGCCGAACTCGGCAGCCGTGCTGAAAGTTTTCGAAGAAACCAAAAAACGTGGCGTGCTGATCGGCAAAGGCGGCTTGTACGGCAACTGCATTCGCATCGGGCCACCGTTGATTGCGACCAAAGATGACATGGATGAAATGGTGACGGCGCTGGATGAAGCTCTCGCCACGATCTAAACGATAGGGAGAAGTTATGTACGCTCAGACAACTGCCCATGGGAAGGTGCCGATCTACCCGGAAAGTGATGGGAAGCCTATGGCCGAAACTGACATTCACGCTGAATTGCTTATTAACCTTCGGGTCGCTTTGGATCATTACTTCAGAAATGATCCAAACGTATACGTCTCCGGCAATTTGCTGGTTTATTACGTCGAAGGCAATCCGGCCAAATGCTTTGCGCCGGATGTTTTTGTCGTGCGTGGAGTTCCCAAAGGTCAGCGGCGAATTTACAAGCTCTGGGAAGAAGGCGTCGCTCCCCAAATCGTGATCGAACTGACTTCGCGGAAAACCTGGCGCGAAGATTTGCAGACCAAGTGGGATTTGTATCGGGAATTGGGCGTGCAGGAATACTTCATCTTCGACCCTGAGTACGATTACCTGGACGATCCGCTGGTCGGTTATCAGTTGGAAAATGGCAAATATGCTGCGCTGGACATCAACGACGGTCGAATCAAGAGCGAAGTGTTGGGGCTGGAGTTGGTGGATACAGGCCAAACGCTTCGACTGTTTGATCCCGCCACCGGCCAGTTTTTGCCCACTACCAACGAATCTGCCCTCGCTTATCAAGAGCTTCAAGAGGCGCAACACCACTCTGCTGAACTGGAAGCAACTCTGGCGCGTTATCGTCAGCAATTCGGCGATCTGCCGAAATAGGAGGAGCACTCATGCGTACCTTGATCAAAAACGGCCACATCGTTACCGCTGTAGATTCGTATATCGCCGATTTGCTGATTGACGGCGAAACCGTCGCGATGATTGGCAAAGACCTTTCCACTGTGATTGGCGCCGTCGGCCAGGTGGACAAAACGATTGACGCCACCGGCAAGCTGGTGATTCCTGGCGGCATTGATCCGCACACGCACATGGATCTGCCGTTCGGCGGCACAGCTTCGTCTGATGATTTTGAAACCGGCACGCGCGCGGCGGCCTTTGGCGGAACTACAACGATCATTGATTTCGCCGTGCAATCGAAAGGGCAAGCACTCAACCAGGCGCTGGACGTTTGGTTTGCCAAAGCGCAAGGCAAGGCCGTCGCCGATTACGGCTTCCATATGATTTGTACCGATTTGCCCGATGAACGCCTGCCGGAATTGAAAGGGCTGATTGATCAGGGCATCAGCAGCTTCAAGTTGTTTATGGCCTATCCCGGCGTGTTTCTGGTGGATGACGGCACGATTTTCAAGGCGATGACGGAGGCGGGCGAACACGGCGGATTGATCTGCATGCACGCCGAAAACGGAGTCGTGATTGACGTGCTGGTCAAACGTGCGTTGGCTGCCGGTCATACCGCGCCGAAATATCACGCGCTGACTCGACCGACGAAAGCCGAAGCCGAAGGCGTGCATCGCGCCATCGCCATTGCCGAAATGGCGCATTCGCCGGTGTACATCGTTCATCTGAGCTGTTACGACGCGCTGAAGGAAGTCCAGAACGCGCGCGACCTGGGCTTGCCCGCGTATGCTGAAACCTGTCCGCAATATTTGTTTTTGGATTACAGCTATTACGACCAGGAAGGATTTGAAGGCGCGAAGTACGTGATGACGCCTCCCTTGCGCGCCAAGGAAAATCAGGAATTGCTCTGGCGCGGATTACGCATGAACGACCTGCAAGTCATCTCGACCGATCATTGCCCGTTCTGCATGAAAGAACAAAAAGAGCTGGGCATTGATGATTTCAGCAAAATTCCTAACGGTGGCCCCGGCGTCGAACACCGCATGAGCCTGATTTACAACGGCGGTGTGGCGCAGGGGCGCATCAGTTTGAACCGCTTTGTGGAGCTGACTTCGACGGCTGCGGCCAAAATCTTCGGCCTGTTTCCGCGCAAAGGAACCATTGCTGTTGGCTCCGACGCAGACATCGTGATTTTCGATCCAAACCGCGAACAAACCATCAGCGCCGCCACACACCATATGCGCGTGGATTACAGCGCGTACGAAGGCTGGGCGATCAAAGGCGTCACCGAAGTCGTTCTCTCTCGCGGCAACGTCATCGTCGAAAACGGCGAATGGAAAGGCAAAACCGGCGCGGGGCAGTTTTTGAAACGCGGCACCACTGGAGCAAAGTGATGGAGTGAAGGCAATGGATATTCGGCAGGCGTTGATGGCAGGACATTCCAGGCAACGGACGATGGCCATCGTGGAATTCATCGGCGACGATCCCCAACGGTTTGCAGAACTGATGAAGGTGTTTTTTGAAGGAGATTATCGCCTGACGCAGCGCGCCGCATGGCCGATGAATTATTGCGCGGAGCAGCATTCCAACTTAATCCAGGCGTATTTGCCAAAATTGCTGGATTGCCTAGACCGCGACGATATGCATGAGGCCATCCGGCGCAACATCATGCGGTTGTTGCAATACGTGGAAATTCCCAAGCGGCTTTCTGGCAAGATTTACGACCAAAGCGTTAATTTGCTGGATGATCCTGATCAGCCAATCGCGGTGCGAGTGTTTGCCATGTCCGTTGCCGCTCGCATTGCAAAACCGGAACCTGATTTGATGAACGAACTGCGGCTGATCAT
>DAOMFR010000117.1:0-2898 GCA_035429885.1 Blastocatellia bacterium | reverse complement strand
ATGCGGGTTGATAAACAAAATCACCGCAAAATAGTTAGTGCCGATAACTTGGCTCTTGCAGGAGATGTGTTGTTGGTGGGCGGAGGCGCTCAATATTCGTTTACCAAAAAGAATCACAACGCTGATAAATGGTCGGATATCGCGTGGGATGAGGATTGGTTTTTAGGTGGCGTTGGCGGGCAAGCCTTAGGGGTGTTGGTTGATTTGGGCGATGTTAGCCTGGAAAGTGTCAGCCTGGGAAGCGCTGGTGTGGAATATCTGGCCAAATTCATGCCTGCCGCAACCGAAAGCGCAGCGGAAAATCAGTTTCAGCAACTTGAAAAAGGCGAATCAGTCAGTGGGTTCAAATACAGTTTGTCTGTACCCTGGAAGTTGAATACCACTTACGCGTTGCGTTCGATCAATTACGGCCGTTCGGATTTGCTGGTGGCGTTTCGCACAGTGCGGCAGGATCAAAACGGCAGCCTGATCGTCCTGTGGAAGAAGCTGAAAAGTTACAACACACCCAACCTGAAAAAAGAGCAGAAATAGTAAGCTGACAAGGTTTTCTGGCAATGGAATGCAGACAGGCGCGATGAGAGTTTTGAAGCACGGTCAGCTTGCGCGCTAGTTGAATAACTGTTTGGTGGTAACGTTTGAAAGACTTGAGGAGGTTTAATGAAGGTTCAAGGGCAGTCGTTAATCCTGTGTTTTGTCGTGCTGCTGCTGAGTTCGCACAGCAGTTTGGGACAGACACCACCGCAAACGTCAACTCCGGCTTCGACTACTTACAACCCCAGTGTTCCCAGTCATCGTACTCCGCCCAGCGGGGCTGAAGTTAGTCGAACGTCCCAGAATGCCGCCAACTATCGCATGCAGGAAGCCATTATGCGGGCGCGGATTTCGAATAGCCGCAAACCCGGCGCGATTTTGCCCATCGTTTTGACCGAAGAAGAACTGACGCCAAAAGAGCGAAAGGTGCTGGAACCGGCTCCTGAAGACCTTAAGGAATATGCCGAGTTTTTGCGTCAGTCAGGATCTGGCATTTTTCGACTGATGCGCGTTGATAAACAAACGCACCGGAAAGTGGTGAGTGCCGATGCGCTAAATATTACGGGCGATGTGCTGTTGGTGGGCGGCGGCGCACACTATTCATTCAGCAAAAAGAACCATAATGCTGATAAATGGTCGGATATCAGTTGGGGCGAAGATTGGTTTCACGCGGGCGTTGGTGGTGATGCGGTCGGTGTGTTGGCTGAACTCGGCAACACGCGATTGGAAGATATCGGTTTGGACAGCAAAGGTGTTGATTATCTGGCCAAACTGACGCCTGTGACGACGGAAGCTGCGGCGGAACAACAGTTTCAACTTTTTGAAAAAGGTGTGACGGAAGATGGCATGAAATACGCTCTGTTCGTTCCCTGGAAACTGGATACCACGTATGTGTTGCGTTCGATCAGTTATGGACGCTCGGATTTGCTGGTGGCGTTTCGCGCAGTGCGACAGGATCAAAATGGCAGCCTGATCATCTTGTGGAAGAAGTTGAAAAGTTACGCCACACCCAATCTGAAGAAAGAGCGAAAGCCTTAGCTCGACATGTTGTTCGAGTGGTTCGCCTCATTGTTGCAAAGTAATTCCTTCTAAAACCTGTGACGAGGACATTGATGAAACAGAAGAGGATCATTTTGTTCGCAAGTTTGCTGGTCTGTTTTGCCTGCTTAACCTGGGCTGCTGCTCAGCAACCACAAAAGCCCCTTACGGTCGAAGATCTCACGAAAGAAGCGGACGCCGCGTACCAGCGAAAGGAATACGCCAAATCCGTAACGCTATATCAGGACGCCATTGCCAAAGGTGCGCGGGATATCGACACATTTTACAACGCTGCCTGTTCGGCGGCATTGGCTGGCGATAAAACCACCGCGTTTCAGTTGCTCAATAAGGCGTTTGCCGCAGGCTTTCGCAACACAGACCATCTGAAACGGGACGGTGATTTGACTTCATTGCGCGATGATTCGCGTTGGGCAAAAGCCATCGCCTCCAGCGAAGCGCAACAAGCCAAGTACATCAAAGATCACAGCAATCCGAACAAGGCACGGTTCATTACCGAAGACATCACGCGGTTTTGGAAAGCCTACGACCAAGCCATGGCGGCCAAACCGGAAGAACGGGCCGCGATCTTTCAGCGACTGTACATTGATCCCGGCACGGTGGGGTTGAAAGATTTCCAACAAAGCGGGCGGCTCGATGCCAGCAAACTGGCCAAAACCGTTGAAAGAAGCCAGAAGTTTTTCAGCGCGATTCGTCCCCTGACGCTAAATCTCAATAAGCAGCATTCAGAAACAGTCGCGGCTTTTCAGAAGTTCAAAACGCTTTATCCTCAAGCAATCTTTCCGGACGCGTACTTTGTCATTGGCCAGTTGCAAAGCGGCGGCACTGCTTCCGGAAACGGATTGTTGATGGGAGCCGAAATGTTCACTCGCTTCGCGAATGTGCCGATGGATGGATTTAGCGATTGGTTGAAAAGCGGGTTGATGGAGCCCAGCGAAATTCCGCCGCTGGTTGCACACGAATCCATTCACTTTCAACAGAAATATCCGTTGCAAGGCGGCCTGTTGTGCAATTGTCTGAAAGAAGGGAGCGCCGATTTTCTGGGCGAACTGACTTCGAGTCGGTTGATCAAGCGAATGCAGGACACTCACACCTGGGCCAATGCCCGCGAACGCGAACTGTGGGAAGAGTTTCAAAAAGACATGTCCGTCGCCAACAGCACATCCCGCTGGCTCTACGGCAACAGCGGCAAAGATGGTCGTCCCGTGGATTTGGGCTACTGGATGGGCTACAAAATCAGCGAAGCGCACTACAAAAACTCCACGGACAAAAAACAAGCCGTGCGCGACATCCTGATCGTCAAAGATTGCC
>DAOMFR010000116.1:0-23064 GCA_035429885.1 Blastocatellia bacterium | reverse complement strand
GTTCGTCTTGAGTAGTTTGGTTCGGCTGTCGGATAATGCTGGCGTGAGCGAACAAAACATCATCGAAGTCACTGTCAACGGCGAAGCCCGCCAACTTACCGCCGGTTCCAGCGTTACCGATTTAGTTACCGCATTGGAATTGAGCGCAGGGCGGCTGGCCATCGAACTTAATCTGTCCATTGTGCCGCGCGCCGCCTGGGCTGAGACTCAGTTGCAAGCCGGAGACAAACTGGAGATCGTCCATTTTGTCGGCGGCGGCTAAGACCGCAGATTGCTTTTCAACATCGCTCTCACCTTCATCTCAAATTCAAGATTCAACTTCACGAAACAGAGGCAACAAATGATTGAAGCGGAATTGGCGCTCGACGCCAAGGTATTGCTCGGCGAAGGGCCTTGGTGGAATGCAAAAACGCAGCAGCTTTATTGGGTGGATATCGAAGGAAATGCCTTTCACGTTTTCGATCCAGCCAGCGGTTCCGACCGCAAAATTGATGTCGGCCAGATGATCGGTTGCGCCGTTGGGATGCGATCGGGCGGTGTGTTGCTGGGCTTGCAGAATGGGTTTTACAAACTCGATCTGAGCACCGAAAAACTGACGCCGATTGCTGACCCGGAAGAACATTTGCCGGAAAACCGATTCAATGATGGCAAGTGCGATTCGGCGGGCCGGTTTTGGGCGGGCACGACTCGCGTTCAACACGACGAACCGAGCGGATTTTTGTACCGGCTCGATCCGGATTTGAACGTGCATCGCAAACTCGACGATGTGTGGATTTCGAATGGCCTGGCCTGGAGTCTCGACGACCGAACGATGTTTTACATTGATTCGCCGACCGGAGAAGTTGTCGCGTTTGATTTCGACGCACAGTCCGGCGAAATCGACAACGAACGGTTGGTGATCGAAATTCCGGAAGACGGCAGTTCGCCGGACGGAATGACGATAGATGAAGAAGGAATGCTGTGGATCGCATTGTGGGATGGCTGGCGCGTAATTCGCGTCAACCCGGCAGACGGCCAAATCATTGGCGAAATTCGCCTGCCGGTTGCGCGCCCGACTTCGTGTTGTTTCGGCGGAGCCAATTTGGATGAGTTGTACATCACGACAGCCAGCACACGGATGCCTGCTGAAGAACTGGCTAAACAGCCATTGGCCGGAGGCATTTTCCGTTGCAAGCCCGGCGTGCGTGGATTTCCTATGGTGGAGTTTGCCGGTTAAGGCTTGAGCTGAGACAAATCACGACCAATGTCAGCCGAAGAAATAGACAGGATTTTCAGGGTGAACATGATTCTCGGCCAATTTCTTCAGGCAAAGGATTTCATCTTGCTGAATCTTGCAAATCCTGTCGGAAATTTTTTGTCTCCTGCAAATGTTGGCTGACAGTTTGCGGGCAAGCGCAGCCGAATCGGTGATGCAGGGACACGTACAATTGTTCCAGTTGATACGCGCCGGGCAAACGGCGAATCGGCCAGTTCGACTTTCTAAACCACGAAGACGTTTTGTCCCAATGGGCGAAAAAATAATTCGGGCCGTAATCGGTTTCGTTGGCGCGGTCGTTGGCAAAGTGGAGCGACGGGTGATGAGAATAGTCGGTCGCTTCGCGCGCACTGTCGAATTTATGAATCGTCCAGAACGGTTCGCGGTTGATGACGTAGCCCAATTCGGCCAGCGTTTCTAAAAATTCCTGCCGGTCAACAACCGTCAATTCCAGATAACTTCTGCGGAAACCTTTGATCTCAGCGATTTGCTTCCAGATCGCAGAATTGTACAGGCCGCCAATGTGTGCGATGAAATTTTGCGCGGTCAGCAAATTATCGAACGTGGCTTGGTGGTTGGTTGCACCTTGCAGGTCGTATTCGATGATGAACTGGTCGAAGCGCTCGGCGGCGGCTTCAAACAGTTGATCGCTTTGCGGCAGTTCTGCGTCCAAAGCAACGAGCTTTGCCGCCAAAGCAAATTGCTCGTCTGCACTAAGCTGACTCCACGGAGAAACGATCATCGGCTTGGTCGTTGTTTGGGGAAAAGAAATCGCAATGCGGGCTCAATGCGTTTGGCCCAGGCGGCTTCGGTGTGATGACCGCCGCGAATTTCCATGAACTTCAGATCGGCATCCAGCCGCCAGCCTTGCGTGACCAGCAAATCGCGCAATTGCCGCACATACCCCGGAGTGAATTTGCCTTCTTTCGATCCGATGTCCAGCCAGATGCGCATCGTTGGTTTGGCTCGCAACCGTCGAACGTAATCTAGAATCATCCCGTGATCCCACCAGACCGAAGGCGACATGATCATCAGTTTGCTGAACACGTTCGGATGTTTCAGCCCTAAATAAAGCGAAGCCAGCGCGCCCAGTGACGATCCGCCCAAGCCTGTCGCTTCCGGCCCGGCCAGCGTTCTGTAGTTTTGGTCAATGAAGGGCTTCAATTCTTCGATCAAAAATCGTCCGTATAAATCAGCCTTGCCGCCACGTTTTTGGCGCGGGTCTGCTGTCGGACTGTATTCGTCCATTCGCTGGTCGCCTGTGTTGTATACGGCGACGATCATCAACGGTTCAATCCTGCCGCTGGTAATCAACCGCTGAGCGGTTTCATCCACACCCCATTCCACGCCGTGAAACGACGTGGCGGCGTCAAACAGGTTTTGTCCATCTTGGAGATAGAACACCGGAAAGCGTCGCGATTCATTTTGATGAGCGTAACCGGGCGGCAGATAGACCATCACATCGCGTTGGTTTCCCAGAATGTTGGAATGAAACTTTGAATGTAGATGGAATTCGCCGGTCAGCGTATGGCCGGTTGAAGGATCCGATGTTGAATGATGCGTGGTGATTTCAGGTTCGGCAGCCTGCGCCATTCTGGCAGCGGCTGCATTGGAATCCGAACTGTTTGACTGCAAAACTTTACCTCTTATGAATGCGGAAAATAATTATGAACTCTCTCGGCTGCGCTTCACGCCACGGCCGGAAACGAGAATAATACAAAACCAACGGCAATGTTGCGACGCAGAAAATCAGTATTCAAAACAAGTGAAGTGTTCAGGGTTGGCAGATCTGAGGTTGATTCCGGACAATCACGCGGCAAAAACCTCCTTAAGTCAGAATCGCCAATCCGGGAGATCGTTATGAACAAAAGAGCGAACGTGTTTCTAATGGCTGTTTTGCTTGGCTGCTTTGTTCTCAGCATCACAGCCCAAGAAAAAAAACTTAAGACTGGATTGTGGCCGCCAGACTGGGTTTACACCCTGGCCGACGGCGTTACCACGCGCGAAATCACGTTTTACAGCGACGGCGTCGCCTGTTACGGAAAGATTTTCTTTCCGAAAGGGTTTTCCGCGACCGGCAAAACCCCGGGCATTGTGCTGGGACAAGGCTGGGCTGGGAATCATTTCTCGATTGAAAAATACGGCGCTCGCTTTGCCGATCGCGGGTTGGTTGCGATGGTGATTGATTATCGCGGCTGGGGATCGAGCGACGGCTTTATCGCTCAGGCCGAGCCGACCGTCAGCCGTGGCGAGAAAGAACCTGTTCGCGATGATAAACGGTATAGCAACGCCAAGCTGGACACTGTGACGAAGCGCACGCGGCTGATTCCGTTGAAGCAGGTGGAAGATTACCGAAACGCGATTTCTTATCTGCAAGGCGAACCCGGCGTTGATCCTGATCGCATTGGCATTTGGGGATCGAGTTTCGCAGGCGGCAATGTGATTGTTGTCGCGGCGCTGGATTCGCGCGTCAAAGCCGTCGTCGGCCAGGTTCCAGCGATTTCCGGCAAAAACGCTTCCATTGGCCCGGTTCCGCTTCGCGGAAAAGCCTTGGAAGATGCGATTCAGCGCGCCCGCACCGGCAAGGGCGGTGAATTTGAAACTGGCTTTTCGTACCGCCGCATGGTGGATGTGGAAACTAATCAAATGGTCGCCGAATACCGCCCATTCCATTATTTGAAAGCCGTTGGCGACCGGCCTGTGATGTTGATTCCGGCGGAAAAGGAAGAGTTGATCAACAACAAAGACAACGCCATCGCCGCGATGGATGTGCTGACCGGGCCGAAAAAATTGGTTATGGTTCCCGGCATCACGCACTTTGAAATGTACATTGGCGAAGCGTTCGAGATCAGTTCCAACGCCGCCGCTGGCTGGTTCCGCGAGCACTTGGGGTTGGAACCGAAAGCCGAAACAAAACCTACAGGCAATTGAAAGGACAACATGAGCTTCATTACAAAACAGATCTTCACGCGTTACCGGATTGCAATTGCAGTGTGCGCGGCAATAAGTGTTCTGACTGGACTGGGCAACGACATTGGCCATTCGCAATCTTCCGCACGGCTGGAAATCAAAACACTATCTTCGCGCGCCGATCTGGTTAGCGGAGGCGACGCGTTGATCGAAGTCATCGCGCCCGCCGGAGCCAACGTCATGTTGACGCTCAATGGCAAGGATGTTTCCAGTCAGGTAAAGCCGGAAGGTGCCAGCCGGCGCGGATTAGTCAGCGGGTTCAATGTTGGAGAAAACGTTTTGTTGGCAAAAGCCGGAAAATCGCAGGCGACATTGAAAGTGACGAACTATCCGATCACCGGGCCGATACTTTCCGGGCCGCATCTGACGCCTTACGAATGCCGCACGGTCGAATCGGGCCTGGGCCAGCCGCTCGACGCCAACTGCACAGCCAAACAGAAGATCGAATACTTTTACAGGGCATCGAACAACACCTTCAAGCCGTTGGCTGATCCTGTCACGCGTCCGGCGGACTTGGTGAACACCACCACTTATGACGGCAAGACTGTGCCGTACATCGTTCGAGTAGATTCGGGCACCATCAATCGCAGCATTTACCGGATAGCGATTCTGGACGATCCAAACCCTGAAACTAATGGAGCGCAATGGACGCCGGGTGCTGGCTGGAATCGCAAGCTGGCTGTCAGTTTTGGCGGAGGCGCAGGCACGCAATATAACCAGGGAGTCAATCAATCCAACGCCGCTCTTAGCCATTTGTATCTGTCACGCGGCTTCGCTTTTATGATTTCGACCGAACTGGTCAATCAACAACACGGCAACGCTGTGCTGCAGGGCGAAACGCTGATGATGCTGAAAGAGTATTTCATCGAACGTTATGGCGTGCCGAAATGGACAGTCGGCAATGGCGGTTCGGGGGGAGCGATTCAGCAACTGGTCATCACGCAGATTTATCCCGGGCTGCTTGACGGATTGCAGCCAACGGCTTCGTTCCCGGATTCTTCACTGCATACAGCCGATGCCGGACTGCTGCAAAATTTTTGGCGCAAAGCCGATCCCGCCGTGTGGACGCAAGCCAAGAAAACCGCAGTGGAAGGGTTCACACAGGGAACCACTGCCGCCTGGGAACGGTCGTTTGTTCCCGTGTTGACCGCGACCAACAAACGCGGCTGCGCGATGAATGACGAAAGCAAAATTTATGATCCTGTCAAAAATCCAAAAGGCGCTCGCTGCACCATGCAGGAAATGCGCGTCAACATTTATGGTCGCGATCCGAAAACCGGCTTTGCCCGTAAACCGCAAGACAACGTTGGATTGCAATACGGTTTGGCTGCGCTGAATAACGG
Organism: Blastocatellia bacterium; assembly: GCA_035429885.1. Taxonomy (GTDB): domain Bacteria; phylum Acidobacteriota; class Blastocatellia; order RBC074; family RBC074; genus RBC074. The sequence continues at coordinate 17,496 of DAOMFR010000116.1, read as the reverse complement.
CGCGATCAGCGTGGATGAGTTTCTGGAACTGAACGAAAAGATTGGCGGAAACGACATTGATGGAGGCTTTGTTCCGCAGCGTTCCGTCGGCGATGAAATTGCGTTGCGAGCCTTGTACGCCAGTGGTCTGATCAATTCCGGCGGTGGCGGTTTGGCGAACGTCCCCATACTGCATGCGCGCAGTTACACCGACGCGATTGGCGACATTCATGACCGGCATCGCGATCTGACAATTCGTGCTCGGCTCGAAAGAGCTAACGGTCGTTCTGACAATCAAGTCATTTGGGTCGGCCCGCAACCTGAAAGAGGGAAAACGCCGAGTGTTGACCTGGCCGCGCTGTCGCTGGACACCATGAACAAATGGTTGGATGCCATTGTTGCCGATCCTGCGCCGCTTTCGACCGGCAAAGTTGTTAAGCACAAACCGGCTGAAGCCGCCGACGCTTGCTGGGATGCCACAGGCAATAAGATCGTCGAAAAGGCGAGTTTTGACGGCAAAGGGAAGTGCAATCAACTTTATCCGGTTCACAGCGAACCGCGCTTGATCGCGGGAGCGCCTTTGACCAACGACATTGGCAAATGCCAGCTCAAGCCCATCAACTTCGCTGAATACAAAGTGAACTTCACCGACGCGCAGAAAACGCGGATGAAGACTGTGTTCCCGGTAGGTGTTTGCGATTTCAGCAAGCCCGGCGTCGGACAAGGGAAAATCAAGGGAACTTATCAGCGCTATTAAGCTTGCGATGCAAACTCGAAATCAAATGGAAAGGCCTAAGCACCGATGAAACTTTCAAGCAAACTGATTTTGTTCACGACCGTCATTGTTGGGTTAGCCATTGTGGCGAACGCTCAACAAACAACTCCTACTCGACCACCCGATCCGGCGGCGCAACAACAACCCGCCGCGCCGAGTTTCAAAGCTCCGGACAATATCGAATTCCGCACAGCCAAAATCATTAGCGAAGGCGTTCGTATTCACGCCGAGTTGTATTCGCTGAAATCGCTGGCCGGTAAACCGTTCCCAACCATCATTCAAGCGCACGGCTGGGGCGGCACGGCGGCAAACTTTCGCTGGGATTCACTGGCATTGGCCAACGCGGGATATCTGGTCATTGCGTTTGATTATCGCGGCTGGGGGCAGAGTGACGGCCGCATCATTCTGACGGCTCCGCCAGAAAAAAAAGACGGGCGACGCTTTACCGCACAGGTTGAAGAGTTGCGCGAATACGTTGATCCGATGGAACAGCTTTCCGACTGGTTCACTGTCATCAACTGGGCGATGGGCGAATCCGCCGTGGACAAACAGCGCATTGGATTGCGTGGGTCCAGTTATTCCGGTGGCCATGTGTTTTACGTTGCCGCGCGCGATCCGCGAGTGAAAGCGATAGTCAGTCAGGTCGGATCCTTTGATTCCCGCTGGGTCATCGCCGATGAAACCAATCGAAACATCACTTACGACGAAGCGACCAAACGCGCTCGCGGGGAACTCGGTTACCCAGAACCGCGCGCCAAGGTCATCGGCAATCTGATCGGCGCGCCGATTCGCGACAAAATGATTCATTACCTGCCCAACGATGAAGCTCCGAAGGTAAAAGATTGTGCGGTGCTGTTCATCGTTGCGGAAAAAGAAGAACTCTTTGACAATAAAGACCACGCTAAAATCGCTTATGACCGAATGCCGGGAACGAAGAAGAAATATGTTTCCATTCCCAACATCACGCATTACGGCATTTATCGCGAATCACGCAACGACGCGATCAAGATGGCGATTGATTGGTTTGATCAATATCTGAAGAAATAAACTCCAAGCATCAGGTAGGAAAACGCTCAATGAAACAAGCAGCAAAATTCTTATTGGCCAGCGCCTTTGTGATCGCGCTGGCCTGTTTTCGTGTAATCAACTCCTCTGCGGAACAGCAAACAGGTTCGGCCGGCAAAGATGCTCCACCAGATGGAGCCGCGCTGTACGCTGAACGCTGCGCAGTTTGCCACGACAATCCAAAAGATCGAATTCCGCCGAAAAGCATCATCGCGCGCCGTTCGCCGGACGAAGTGATCAACGCGCTGACGAGCGGTTCGATGAAAATCCAGGCGAACGGATTGAAGCCCTTGGAAATTCGCGCCATAGCCGTTTATCTGACCGGCAAGGAACCGACTGGGGTGGTGGACCCTTCGCAGCTGGCCAATCGCTGTCAGGCTCCGGGCGGACCGATCAACCTGAAAGCCGGCGGCTGGAATGGTTGGGGATTTGATTATGACAGCACGCGTTTTCAGCCCAAGCCCGGTTTGAAAGTTGAAGACGTTCCCAAGTTGAAAGTGAAATGGGCGTTTGCATATCCGGCGACAATGGCAATTGGCCAGCCGACGGTTGTCGGTGACAGGCTGTACGTTACTTCGGATTCGGGGCAAGTCATCAGCCTCAACGCGCAATCCGGTTGCGCGTATTGGGCGATCAGTGTGGGCGCTCCAGTGCGCACGGCGGTTTCTGTCGGAGCTTTGCCCGCAGGCAGTGCGGCGAAATTCGCGGCGTACTTCGGCGATGAAAAAGCAACGGTGCATGCCGTGGATGCCGAAACCGGAAAAGAATTGTGGAAGATCAAACTCGACAATCATCCGGTTGCTCGCATCACCGGATCGCCGGTTTTGTATCGCGACCGTTTGTACGTGCCGGTTTCGTCGGTGGAAGAAGCCATTTCGCGTGGCGACAAATACGAATGCTGCAAGTTCCGCGGCAGCATGGCGGCGCTGGATGCTTATACTGGCAAGTTGATCTGGCAATCGTATGCGATTACCGAAGAGATGAAGCCATACAAAAAGAATTCAGCCGGAACGCAGTTGTACGGCCCGGCAGGCGCAGCCATTTGGTCCGCGCCGACCTTGGATTTGAAACGCGGCGTGCTGTATGCCGGAACCGGAAATTCATACACGGACGCGGCAACGGGCGGTTCTGATGCAATCATCGCCTTTGATTTGGCGACGGGAAAAATTCGCTGGGTCAATCAGGTTTTGCCGAACGACAATTTCATTATGAATTGCGGAAAACCCGGCGTTGGCAATTGTCCTGAAAACGCCGGACCGGATTTCGATTTTGGCAGCTCGCCGATTTTGCGGAAGTTGCCGAACGGCAAAGATGTGTTGTTGGCCGGAAACAAAGCTGGAATTCTGTTCGCACTCGATCCCAACAATCAGGGCAAGAAACTTTGGGAAGTGAAGCTCGGCGCAGGAACGGCGCTCGGCGGCATTGAGTGGGGATTCACCGCTGATGCGAAAGTCGTTTATGTTCCCGTGGCTGATCCCATTGGCCAGCCGGACAAACGCAAACCGGGCCTTTCCGCGGTGGACATTGCCACGGGCAAAATTCTTTGGCAGGTTCCTGCTCCGGCGGTGAAATGTTCGTGGGGAACGGCGCGATGCAGCAATGCGCAATCGGCGGCAGCCAGTTTGATTCCCGGCGCAATCTTTTCGGGAACCTCGGATGGTCACCTGCGCGCTTACGCCACCTCCGACGGCAAAATCATCTGGGATTTTGACACCGCGGCTCAGCCGTACAACGCCGTCAACGGCAAACAAGCCAAAGGCGGAACCATTGACGCTGGCGGAGCGGTCATCGCCAACGGAATGGTTTATGTCAATTCGGGCTATGGACGCATTCTGGGAATGCCTGGCAATGCCTTGCTGGCGTTTTCCGTGGATGGAAAATAGGAACTTTGGAGTGCGGCGTGAAGCGCCGCACTCCAACTGAGAGGCCCAATGATTCGACGTTTCTTTTTTGCTTTGGTTTTTCTCGTTCTGCTTCTGGCTGGAAAACAGTATCAGGCTCAGACGCAACCTGCGCCGCCGCCCAAAAACGATTATGGCAAAGGCGAAAGCTGGCTATGTCGTCCCGGCAGACAAGATGCTTGCGCGGTGGATTTGACGACGACCATCGTTGCCGCGAGCGGCAAATTGACCGAAGAAAAATGGACGGCCAATCCGAACGCGCCGATTGATTGTTTTTACGTTTATCCGACGGTTTCCAACGACACGACGCCGAACAGCGACATGAACCCCGGACCGGAAGAGCGCAGTGTCATTCAGCATCAGTTCGCGCGTTTTGGTTCGCAATGCCGAGTTTATGCACCGCTGTATCGTCAGGTGACGCTGACGGCGTTGCGCGCCGGAATGTCCGGCAAGCCAATGGCGGTTGATCGCACGCTGGCGTACAACGATGTGCTGGACGCCTGGAACCATTATCTGGCGAACGACAACCAGGGGCGTGGCGTGGTGCTGATCGGTCATTCGCAAGGTTCGGGCGTGTTGATGCAACTCATCCGAAGCGAAATTGACGGCAAGCCGATTCAGGATCGTGTGGTTTCGGCGCTGCTGCTGGGAATGAACGTCGCCGTGCCAAAAGGCAGAGACGTCGGCGGCACATTCAAGAAAATGCCGCTGTGCCATTCGGCCAATCAAACCGGCTGCGTGATTTCATACGTCACGTTCCGCGAAACCGTGCCGCCTCCGGCCAACTCTCTGTTTGGGCGAGTTCCAGGGGAAGGGATGGAAGTCGCGTGCACAAATCCTGCGGCGTTGGGCGGAGTGCGCGGAGAGCTTCACGCATATCTTGGCTCTGGCCGTTCCGCCGGTTCATCTGCTGCGGAACCCAAACCGTGGGTGACACCGGCTAAACCGATCACCACTCCGTTTGTTAGCGTGCCGGGATTGCTGACCAGCGAATGCGTTTCAAACGAGAAAGGGTCTTATTTGGCGGTCAGAGTTCACGGCGATCCCAAAGACCCTCGCACGGATGACATCGTCGGCGACATTATGGTTGCCGGGCAGGTGCAGGCGAATTGGGGATTGCACCTGATTGATGTGCAAGTCGCGATGGGAAATCTGATAGACATCGTCGGTCAACAATCGAAAGCGTACCTGGCCAGGAAGGCAAAGAAATAACTTCGACTGCGGATAAGGAACACTATGAACAAATCAGCTTGCTACTTGGTCAATCGGCTTCTCTTGCTGGTACTGTGTGCGATTGGAATTAACGCCTCAGCACAAACTCCGCCACCATCTCCTACTCCAAACCCGGCTCGCCCGCTGATTGGCAATCCGGCTGGGACATCCGCTGGTTTTCAACAACTGGCCAAAGACCGGCTGGCCAGTGACTTTATTCAAGATCGTTTTTATCAGTTCAAAGAAGCCGACAACTTGTGGGTTCCCTATTCCGTTTTCGTGCCTCGCGATTACGACAAATCGAAAAAGTATCCGTTGATCGTCAACCTGCATGGTTTGAACATAACCGCTGTGCAGCAAATTCGTTTTGAAGGTGTTGCCGAACTGGCTGAAAAATATGGCTACATCGTGGTGTGTCCGACCGGGTATTCAGTTCGTTCATTTTGGGGAATCTCGAACATCGGTCGAGGCCTGATTGCAGGCGAACCGGGGTTTGAAAACGAAAAGAATCTGAAGCTCACCATTCAGGAACTGGCTTATGCCGATACGATGAACGTGTTCAATCTGGTCAAAAAAGAATTCAACATTGACGAAACCCGCATCTTTTTGACTGGGCATTCGATGGGCGGAGCAGGCGCATACTTTTACGCCGCCAAGCATCCAGAAATCTGGGCAGGCGTTGCTCCGATTGCGGGTGGCGGAATTGACGACCGGTATGCGCCCGGCGACAAGGTCAAGAACCTGCCGTTTCTGGTGCTGCAAGGCGAAAAAGATATGATCATCCCCGCGACAGCTTCGCGCGCTTCGGTGGCGAAGATGAAAGAGTTGGGCATGAAGCATAGCTACGTCGAAGTTCCAGGTGCCGATCATGAGGTCTGGATTCGGCACAACGCGGCAAACTGGACGAAGGTCTTCGAATTTTTCAATGGCTTGAGCAAAGAGGCTGGAAAGTGAACGAGGATCGTTTTTCCTGGGAGACATTATGAAACGGACTGTGTTCGTCAAACTGCAATTGTGTGCTGCTTCGATTTTGTTGATTGCTTTCCTGTCTTATTCGCAAGCCTCGGCACAGACTTTCGACAAAACTGGCAAAACCGTTCGCGGTGCAGACCCAAGTTTGGTGCCAGGCTTTCCAGATGTCGTTGGCGAATATCTGCAAATTGCCGGAACGGGTTCGCCGGGAACGCCTGCGGAGTTGGCAACGGCGACGTTTTTGCGGTTGCGTTCAGCGGGCGACGGAGAAACTCCCAAACCCGCCAACGCCGTGATTGTTGCAATGCCAGGATTTGCCAGCACGCCGCCGCATTGGTTGTATCTGGCTTCGCAACTGGTTCACAAAGCCGCTCGGCGAACTTGCGAAGACAAATCTCCCTGTCGAGTGGAAGTTTGGATCGTGCAACGGCGCGGCGCGAATCTGGCTGACACCGCCGGAGGCAAACTGGCCCGTGCCAAAAAAATGCCCGAACTTGCCGCCGAATATTACTTTGGCAGCGGAGTGCTTTCGATGGACGAAAAGCATCCGGGAATGTGGCCGAACGTTCCGCCTCAAAAACTGGTCGGGCGTCCGGGGGCGAAATGGCAGCCTTTGCAACAAAAAGACCTGACGTTTATGGCCGACTGGGGCTTTGAGGTGTATGCGGGCGACGTGGATCGAATGATCGCGCTGGTCAAAGAGCAAACCGGTTCAAAGAACGTCTTTCTGGCCGGGCACTCCCAAGGTGGAGGTTTCGTCGCCAGCTACGCCGGACGCATGCAGGCCGATGGCAAACGCGGTTACCAAAAATTGGCCGGATTGATTTTTTTGGATGGTGGCCCGGCGGCAGGCTCGGCTTCGCCAGTGACTCAGGCGCAACTTGATGAATACTATTCTCGCGTCGAAAAACTGCGTAAAGGCGAAGCCGCAGTGTTCACTGACAGTGGCGGCTTGCTGGGCAACCTGGCCGGGCCGATTCCGGCGGCGGTAAATTTCGTGACTGGAGTTTTCTTCGGGCTGAAAGACCCGAACGCCGAGTCCATTTTTGCGGCTAGATCGGGCGGCGCAACGCAAGCGGGCGATGGATTTCTTTCAGCGTTACGGTTGACATACAGAGCGCGTGCCGGAATGTCATTCGATGCTGATCCGGTTGCGGGCGCGGGATTGCAAAACCCCCTGATTTCCCGTTTGGGCGAAGGGTTGGGCCAACTGGATTTCAGACCTCTGCCGGGAACTGAAACCAAATGCGATCCGCTAAAAAAAGCTCCGCCGTGTATTCCAACGGCTGAACAGATGGATCCGAAAAAAGTGTATGGCTGGTTGGAAGGCGGTGGAAATGGGCAGGTCGCCAATCGAGCGGGGAAAGCTCAGTTGTGGTTGGATGCGCTCGGCTATGCTCCGTCACGCACGAACATCAAACCTGTTACCGTTAACTTCGCCAGCGGCAAACGAACGATTGATGCCAGTTACCAGATTTCATTCAATTGGTATGCGTCCGAACGATACGAAGGTGATATGCGATTTGTTGGCCAGTTCCGAACCTTCAAATTGCAAGAGCGCGGCGTCAACTTGGACGTGGACAAAGCCGCCATCGCAAACATTCCGGTGTATGTCGCCCGGCAAAGTCAGACGGCTGCGCTGAACAATCCATTTCCGGGCGTCAGTGACTTCACAGAGGTCAACAAGAAGGGAACCTTCCAAACGGACGCGGCTAAAAAAATCACGCCATTTGACTCAGCGATCAACGCTGCGCTTTATTTCCACACGGACTTTGTTTCCGCAGACGATTCGCTGGAAGGAAAAGGGACTCCAGGGCAGCCTGGCGTCAGCGCAGTGTCGAACACTCTGATTGATTGGGTGCTGAAACGCAGCAAAGGCCGCGCGTCCGTCCCGACCCCAAAACAACTTGGCGTGACAAAAGCGTATTGAAAACTGGTTGAAGGAGATTAGCTTGCAAGATAAAACTGCTGGGACTCACCCGCGCCGCACTTACAAATACTACGATCTGGTGATGGCTGCGTTTGTGACGGTGCTGCTATGCTCGGGCATCATTGGCGTGCAGAAAGTTTCAAAGATTGGCTCGCTTCCTGAATTCGGCACCGCCATTTTGTTCTTTCCACTGAGCTATATTTTTGGCGACGTGCTGACCGAAGTGTACGGTTATGCGCGTTCGCGTCGAGTGATTTGGGCTGGCTTTGGCGCGCTGATTTTCGCCGCGGTTATGAGCTGGGCGGTGGTGAAAATGCCTCCGGCTCCGGGATGGAAAGGGCAGGATGCCTACGAAATGATTTTTGGCGGAACGCCGCGCATTGTGCTTTCTTCGCTGATTGCTTTTTGGGCGGGTGAGTTTGCAAATTCATTCGTGCTGGCGAAGATGAAGATTCTGACCAGCGGACGGTTTCTGTGGATGCGAACCATCGGATCAACCATCGTCGGCGAAGGCGTGGATTCGCTGATCTTTTATCCGCTGGCGTTTTACAACTCATCGATCATGCCTAACGACTTGGTGTTCGTGGTGATGTTTAGCAATTACTTGATGAAAGTTGGCTGGGAAGCCGTCATCACGCCGTTCACATATTTGATCGTCAATTTCCTGAAGCGTGTCGAACACGAAGATTATTACGACCGAGACACAAACTTTAATCCGTTTACGCTCGAAACCTGAGCCTGTGTAGGACAAGCTGCCAGCTTGTCCGTGGCTCGGCAAATTACTCAATTGCTAAACACCGACAAGCTGGCAGCTTGTCATACTTTTAGAGGAATTATGACAGCAACTGCCGAGATGCAGACAAAGATAAAAGCCGCAAAAGAACGATTGGATGCACACGTCCGCGAAATGGTCGAATGGCATTTCAATCCCGAAACCGGATGTCCATATTGGCTGGAAAAAGCCAAAAGCTTCAATTTCGACCCGCGCAAAGACGTTCAGGTTTATGAAGACCTGGACAAGTTCGATTTCTTTGAAGACGGCGATTTGCGCGGCGGCCCTGTTCGCAAATGGGTTCCGAAGGGCAATGCTGGAAAGCCGATCTACGTGTTTGAAACCGGCGGCAGCACGGGCGTGCCGAAAAGCCGCGTCGTCAGCGAAGACCACAAAATTGATTACGAACTGTTCAGCGAAACCTTGCCGGACGAATACTTCCCGAAAGGCGCTGACTGGTTGATGCTCGGCCCCAGCGGCCCGCGCCGATTGCGGTTGGCTGTCGAACATCTGGCGCAGTTTCGCGGAGGCATTTCGTTTTGTGTGGACCTTGACCCGCGCTGGGTCATCAAGCTGATCAAATGGGGCGAGATGCAAATGATGGAACGCTACAAAGCGCACGTCATTGACCAGGCCGTCACCATTCTGAAGGCGCACCCAAACATCAAATGCATGTTCGCCACGCCGAAATTGCTGGAAGCGTTGTGCGAAAAAGTCTCGCTGAAAAAGATGGGCATCACGGGCGTGTTTTGCGGCGGAACCGAAATGACTCCGCAATTTCATCGCTTCGCCGTCGAAGAGTTGATGGAAGGAGCCTACTTCGCGCCGACGTATGGCAACACGTTGATGGGCTTGGCTACGCACAAGGTGCCGTTCGATCCGGCGGACAACTGGGCGATCATTTATTACCCGCCAGCTCCGCGCGCAATGATCGAAGTCGTTGACCCGGATGAACCGAGAAAACTGGTCGGATACGGCGAAACAGGCCGCGTCCGTCTGACTACGCTGACCAAAGAATTGTTCATCCCTCGATTCCTGGAACGCGACGAATGCGAACGCGAAGCTCCATGCGAAGCGTATCCGTGGGATGGAGTTCGCAATGTCAGGCCGTTTTCGCGCTTTGCGACAAGCGTGGTCGAAGGCGTGTACTAGAACTGTTTTCGCTTGAAGGCGGAAATCGTATGACCACAAAAAGCACAAAAAACACAAAAGGCCTGTTGGGATCGTTTTGTGTCTTTTGTGCTTTTTGTGGTTGGAATCTTTGTGTGTTTACCTATTGATGAAATTGCTGATTCGCCCAGCCCAACCTGAAGACGCCGCAGCCATTGTCGCCATCTTCAATCCCATCATCGAAAGCGGGAAGTACACTGTGTTCGACACTCCGTTCACCGTCGAAGCCGAACGCGATTACATCGCCAACTTACCGGCGCGAGGCGTCTTTCACGTCGCAGTCCGCCAAGCCGACAACAAGATCGTAGGCTTTCAAAGCATGGAACCGTTCGCCACGTACACGCACGCCTTCGATCACGTCGGAGTCGTTGGCACGTATGTTGATTTGGCTGAACGAGGGCAGGGAATCGCCGGGCATTTGTTCGCCGCGACGTTTGAAGCCGCCAGGCAGAAAGGCTACGAAAAGATTTTCACGTTTATCCGAGCCGACAATCCGGCGGCCTTGGCGACGTACCAACGACAAGGGTTTCAAATCGTTGGCACGGCGCGTCGGCAAGCAAAGATCAACGGAATCTACGTTGATGAAATTATGGTGGAAAGGTTATTTGACGCTTACGCTGACTTGATTGGCCGTCTTTCCGTCAACGCTTAGTGAGATTGTCACGTCGCCGCGTCCTTTCAAACTTTGCGGCAATCGCAGGTTGATTTGATCCAAGCCCACGAAATCGCCCTGCGCTCCGGCGAATAAAACTTCAGCGGCGGTTCCGCCAATCGTCGCCGTGACTCCTGACAAGCTGCTTCGCAATCGCCATCCGGTTCCGAACAACAACAAGAACACCTGGTCGGTGGCCGCTCCCAGATCAATCGGCGCAGCGACATAACGCCCCAGCGCGGAATCAAATCGGTCAATCGGTTCGTATGTTTGCGAACCGTCGGCTTTGATTCTCAGCACCAATGCCGCAGCCAACCCGCTGCCGTTCGAGTTGGCGGAAAACAATCCCGGAGCAACGTTGGCGATAGGTAATGTTGCTGTTCCGTTGCCAGCGGTAATTGTGGCGGTTCCCGATGCCGTTCCCGATGGAACCTGAAAGTTGATTTGCGTCGGAGACACGAAAAAGAGTGGCGCGTTGCGCTCAACGCCCAAACTGTCTTTGACCTTCACCGAAACTCCGCCAAGCGTTGTCGGCAACGGAACTCCAGAAGCCGATTCGGTTGAATTCGCCAGCCCCGCGCCAAAAGCCGCCGCGATGGATTCGCTGGCTAGTTCCGTTCCGCTGAAACTGGCGGCGGACACCGCGGAAACAGAATTCGTTGTGGCTGAGCCGCCCAAGTCAAAGCGAATCAACCGGTGCGAGAATTTGAATTCGCCTACCCACAGATAACTGCCGTCAAAGGCCAGCGCAGCTGGGCGAAACAGTTTGTCGCGGGCGGTTTCTTGCGTGAAATCATTCAAGGTTTTCGCGCCAAGCAACACGTCGGGGCTGCGTCCGGCTTGCGCGTCGGCCAGACGATTCCAAATTTGAACTCGGCCAGACCCCATATCGGCGACGTAAAACCCTCCGTTGGTCAGCAACACGTTGGCGGGTTGATTGAATTTGCCAGCCCATCGAAGCTGAGTCGGCGGCGCGGCCAAGTCGCTCACTTTGTAAAAGTAAAAGGCTCCGCCGTCGGCCACTTGTTGAGACATTGCCACCAGCGTAGTTCCGTCGCTGGTCAAACGCTGAGTGACGGGCAAATCCAACGTGAAGCGTGGCGCGCTGGTTGGCGTGGGGATGCCTTCAAAGACATAAATCTTTCCAGCCTGCTCGTCGCCCAGGTAAAAGTATTTGCTGTCCATCGCCACTCCGCGCAGCGATTGGAACCGCACGTTGCCGATGCTGCCGTTGAATGTCACGTCGGGGAGTTCGCCGTTGCGCGGCAAATTGTTCCAGATGTAAACGGCTTGCTGTCCGGCCAAGACCAGCCGGTTGTTGTAAATGTCGTTGTCCCAAATTTGCGCTGGCAAGTTGTAAACGAAATCGGGTTTGGCTCCGCTCTGGTCTGGGATGTTTTTCCAGACGTACATCTTGCGGTCGAAATCCGAAGTCGCCCACAAACTCTTTCCGTCCGTCACCGGAACCGGATTGTTCAATCGGTAATTTGTGGCCAGAGTGTTGGTGTTGATGTCGGGACTGCCGATGGCGAAATCGGGTTGCTGGTTGATGTTTGTCGGCAGAGAGTTGTAAACCAGCACGCGGTTGCCGTTGTACAGCGACAGAAACAGCTTGCCATTGACGATCATCAAATCAGTTCCGTCGCCCGCTTCAAAGTTCAGCGAAGAAGATGCGTCTGGACGATCTGCGGAATCTGTAATCATCGAATTCCACAGATGCAATCTGCGCCCGATCATGAATAACTTGCCGTCGGCGGCAAACGCTCCCTGCATCCAACCGTAATTGCCGTCTTGAGGATCGGACATGAAAAAATCCACCGGTTGTTCGTTGGTGGTTGGGAAGGTTTTCCAGACGAAGTTGCCCGTTGTGCCAGCGGGAACATTAGGAACTACAGGGTTGTGGTCACCTACGATCAAGGATTTGCCGTCGCTGGTGATCGTGCGCGGAGTTCCAAGTTGCCCGTTGCCGGTCAGTTGAAAGCTGACCGCGGCGTTATCCTGCGCGGGGAATTGATTCCAGAACATGAGCCGCGAACTGCCTGTGCAACTGACCACCAGCCGGGTTCCATCCGTCCACAACCCCCACGGCCAGCGAAGCTCTTGCGATTGCAAAACCAAATCCGCCGCTTGTCCGTTGCGCGTGGGGAAGGAGTTCCAGATCAAGACGCGGTCGTTGTTGGTGTCGGCGACAATGACGCGGCGGCCATCCGTGCGAACGCTGACCGGCCAATTCATCTGGTCGCGTCCGTTGCCGGAATCGTAGGCAATGAAATCTTTTTGCCCCAAAACCAAATCCGGCGGAGTGTTGGCCGTTGGAATCGAATTCCAAATCAACACTCGATTATTGCCACGGTCGGCCAGCAACAAACGAGTTCCGTCGCTGGCAACGCCGCCGGGGTAGCTGAAATGCAAAGCTCCGCCGGAATCGTTGAAGTCCGCTCGGTTGAGCAAGACAGAACCAGCCTGGCCAGTGGTGAAAGTTCCCGTGCGATTGCCGGGCGCGGTTTTGTACGTTGAATTGACTGGCGTGACGGTGATATTGGGCGGTGGTTGTTGCCCAAAACTTTGTGAACTAAGCAAAAGAGCGAAAAAAGCAAAGCCGAAAATTCTTCTCAGCATCATTACCTCCAAAAATTGCCGCGCGGATGTTGGGTCGTAAGGGTGTCGCTGCAGGGTCAACGAATCTGTCACGCCAAATTGGTCAGCAAAGCCGTTCGATTTTTCCCGGCAACGCGGCGCAGGCGCTCACCTCACCAATCACCAATACATCACCACAACATCACCACAACATCAGGATTGAATCAGCCAATTCCAGTACATTCGCGTTGTCAGAGAAAGACACAGTGAACAGAGAGCCAGCTCATTGTGGGCAGGCATAAATTGAGAAATAACCATTGGAGGGAAAGTTTATGAAATTGAGTATTCGCAGTATTTCGCAGTCATTGTTGCTTATCGCTTTTGCGATTCTGTCGGCTTCTTCAGTTTTCGCGCAGGCCGTTCCTGATAACGCGCCCATCAGCAGCCAGAAAACCGGATCGGTTTTGATCTTCAACTATTACGGCTCCAGCTCTACCAACCGCATGATAGAAGACACTCAGGTGCACGTCACCAACACCCATCCGCAACAGGTGGGAATGATGTCAATCTTCTTTATTGATCCGGCTGGTGACGTACTCGGCACTCATCTTTGTACGTTATATCCGAATCAGCCTGCCAGCTTTTTGATGTCGGATGTTGATCCGGGTGGAAAAGGGTACATCATTGCCGTGTCTGTGGATCAAACTGGGCGACCAAACAAGTTCAACTACTTCACTGGCAGCGAATCCATAAAGATGCCGACCGGCCACTCAGCCGCTGTGAACGCTGAAACAATCTCTGCCTTGGTGGAATCTCCAACGATTGGAGCCAATGGCCCCCTTGAGAACGGAGTTGCCGCGACGCTCAAGTTCGATGGCGTGCGTTACAACAAACTTCCAAGTGCGTTGGTACTGGATTACATTCCGGCAATCGGCGACGGGAATCAGACCATGGTTATCATCAACCAAATTGGCGGCTCACTGCTCAACGGCAGCAAGCCAGACAACCTGACCTCGCTAACCGGTACGGTATATGACGTGACGACAAAGGCATATTTCTGGCAACTCGGTAATATCAATTCCTGCCAGCTCAAGAAAGTCATTGCAAACGATTTTCCACAGACTGGGCCGAATATGAGCACGGCGATTAAGCCGGGCATGTACGGATGGATGAAGTTCTGGCCGCATCAGGCGAACAAAGGCGTGACAGGAATGGTGTTGTATCTCAACACCGGAGTTGTACCGAGCGCGAGCGACTCTCGCTTCAACGGTGGTCGCAACCTGCATCACCTGATGCAGACGACTGATGAATTGACCATCCCGCTCATCCAGATTCAGTGCTAGGCTGAAGCCCGTAAAAGATGACAAGGGCGCGCGCGGCAAAATAACTTTCCGCGCTGACCCAATAATTAAAGCCAGAGCAGATTCTCCAATCTGCTCTGGCTTTTGCACATGTAGAGTTCCAAGGGGGGGGGACTGCCGGGAACTTTGGCTAAATCGAACCAAACAACATTTGTAAAGACAACGAGAAACCGCAGATGAACATAGATACGCGTGGGTAAGTACAGAAATTTCAGACGCTCACATCACCAATCACCAAACAATCACCAAACAATTACCGAAGTCTCAGGATTGCGCGGGGGCAATTCCAGTACATTCACCGCGTCAGAGAAAGACACAGTGAACAGAGAGCCAGCTCATTGTGGGCAGGCATAAATTGAGAAATAACCATTGGAGGGAAAGTTTATGAAATTGAGTATTCGCAGTATTTCGCAGTCATTGTTGCTTATCGCTTTTGCGATTCTGTCGGCTTCTTCAGTTTTCGCGCAGGCCGTTCCTGATAACGCGCCCATCAGCGACCAGAAACCAGGATCGGTTTTGATCTTCAACTATTACGGTTCCGACGCTACCAACCTGGCCAACGAAAACACCAGGATCAATATTACCAACACTCAGTTGCAGAAGGCGGGCGCAGTGGCCATCTTCTTTGTTGATTCCGTGTCCGGCGCAGTGGCCGACGGTTATATTTGCCTGGGGGCCAATCAGACCATCAGCTTTCTGGTGTCGGACTTTGATCCCGGCGCGAAAGGTTACATCGTTGTCGTGTCTGTGGATCAAACAGGGCGGCCAAACAAATTCAATTACCTTACTGGCAGCGAGTTCATCAAAATGTCGTCCGGTTATTCAGCCGTTGTGAACGCTGAAACCATTTCCGCCCTGGTGGACTCTCCAACGATTGGAGCCAACGGCCCACTTGAGAACGGGGTCGCCGCGACGCTCAAGTTCGATGATGTTCGTTATAACAAGCTTCCGGGCATGCTGGTGGTTGACTATGTTGGGGCAATCGGCGATGGAAATCGGACCATGATTATTGTCAATCAAATTGGCGGATCGCTGTTCAACGGCGGCAAACCGGACAACCTGAACTCGTTGGCCGGCACGTTATATGACTTGGCGACAAACGCCTACTCCTGGCAGGTGGGTAACATCAACAGTTGCCAATTTCGCAAAATCATCGCCAACGACTTCCCGCTGACGACGCCGAACATTAGCACGGTGATTCCGCCAAGTTGGTATGGTTGGATGAAATTCTCGGCAGAGGGCAACAACAAAGGTGTGACGGGAATGGTGTTGTACCTAAACTCCAGTACTGTGTGGAACGGCTCCCAATTCAACGGTGGCCGCAATCTTCACCATATGACACTGACGACCGATGAATTAACCGTTCCGATCACCGCTCCGAGTTGCTAAGTTCAAATTGGAGGAGCAAGACAAGGGCGCGGAAGGCTGATTTGCCTTTCGCGCCCTTGTCCATTTTCGGAGCGTTGCAACATCTCATCAAGTCATCAATCACCACAACATCACCACAACATCACCAGAACATCAGGATTGAATCAGCTAGTTCAAGTACATTCCACATCGTCACAGAGACACAAGAAAACAAAGAGCCGCTCAGTCGTTTGGGCGGACGTAAATAGAGGCTTAACTTATTGGAGGAAAAAAGTTTATGAATTTTACTACCCGCTTTATTTCAAAGTTCTTTTTGCTCATCGCTTTCGCTGTCGTGTCGGCTTCATCAGTTTTCGCGCAGGTTGTTCCTGACAGCTCACCCGTCAGCGATCAGAAACCCGGATCGGTTCTGATCTTCAATTATTACGGCTCTAAAATCACAAACCCCAAAGCCGAAGACACAGAGATCAACATTACCAACACCAACACTCAAAAGATGGGGACTGCGGCGATTTTCTTTATTGACAGCGTGTCTGGCCACGTGGCGGACGCCAGCGTTTGTCTGGCTGCCAACCAAACCATCAGCTTTCTGACTTCCGACATGGATCCGGGCGCGAAAGGGTACATCCTGGTTGTGTCAGTGGATGCCGCCACAGGCCAGCCAAACTATTTCAATTACTTCACTGGCAGCGAATCCATCAAGACGGAGTACGGTTATTTGGGCAGCTTGAACGCAGAAACCATCGCTGCGATGGTGGCTTCTCCTGCAGGCGCTCCGAGTGGAACTACCGCAACGTTGATGTTCGACGGTGTGCATTACAACAAGGTTCCTGCTTCGCTGATACTCGACCACATCCCGTCAGTTGACGGTTGGAACCAGACTCTGGTCATCGTCAACCAAATTGGTGGCTCGCTGGTTGGAAACAATAGGCCGGATGATCTGACGGCGTTGTACGGTGTGATGTACGACATGTCTACGAAGGCATACTACTGGCAGGTTGGCAATCTCAACTCCTTTCAATCACGCAAAGTCATTGCGGACGATTTTCCGAAAACGACGCCCGGTGTGAGCACTGTGCTTGCAGATGGAGCGATTGGTTGGATGAAGTTCTGGCCTGTTGCCGCGAACAAAGGCATTACCGGCGCAGTGCTGTATCTCAACAAGAGCACGTCGCCTGCGGTTTCTCGCTTCACTGGCGGTCGCAACCTTCATCATCTGACGATGACGACCGATCAAGTGATCATCCCGGTCTATCCCAAGAACTGCTAGACCAAATTTAGGAAAAGCAACAAAGGGCGTGAGAGGAAATCATCCTCTCACGCCCTTTGTCATTTGGGACTCAACTCAAGAATTTTTTTATGTGGCGGCGACCGATGTCTGCTCTTGTGGGCTTGGGAGCAAACGCTTATCTTTTGGTGCTCTTACGGAGTGTAACCCGAAACCAAAACTCACACATCAATTCAGGAGATGACATGCCCGACACCACTTACAGCGCAGCGAACGCTTACCATTACGGTTCGTTCGTGCAGGCTGCGTACAACATGTTTGTGTCCGACGAAAAGAATTTGCGCCCACCGGCGCAGGACCTTCCAGCCGGGTACCAGATCGTGCTGTACCTGACGGCCGTGGATCATTTTGTGGATGAAACCGAACGCGTCTTTTACGGCTTCATTGCGCAATCCACGACTTTGCCAACGGAATATGTCATCGCCATTCGCGGCACCAAAGATTTCATTGAGTGGCTGATTGACGCGGAGTTTT
>DAOMFR010000115.1:1735-23903 GCA_035429885.1 Blastocatellia bacterium | reverse complement strand
ACAGCGTGATGAATCTGGAGGGTTGGGTTTCGCTGGCTGCGTTGGGTGATCGAGCCGGTGTGGACTTGTGGAGCTACAAAACCGCTGACGGTCGAGGCATTCGAAAAGCGATTGAGTATCTGGCTCCGTTTGGGCTGGACGGGCAAACGTGGCCTCACAAACAAATCATTCCTCTTTCCGTAAAGGATTTTCACAGGATTCTGCGTTTGGCAGCAGCAAGCTATCGGGACGAAAAATTCCGCGCAATGGTGGCAAAACTCCCCAAACTGGCTCCGGCAGCTCGCGATAACTTGCTGTTTCCTCCGACAAGAAACTGAACCCAAAAATAATTCTTTTCCCTCAAACAAAATCACGTAGTCGAAGCATCTTTGTTGGTGAATAAACGACATTCGTTTGGCTTTACTTCGATTTCCAGAACCGAATCGAGATCCATGGACGACCGTCAGGCCATAGAAAATTTTCTGCTGACCGGGACAGAAGATGATTTCTGCGTCCTGTTCGAATCGGTGTATCCGCGCTTAAGGCGGTATTTTCTGTTGCGCGGCCTGGAATCCGGCGAAGCAGAGGATTTGGCGCAGAATGTGATGATCCTTGCCTTCAAAAACTGCGCGGAAGTTCGGGACAAAGACTTGTTTCATGGCTGGCTGTTCAAGGTAGCCAAAAACGAACTGGCGCGGTATTGGCGCCAATGGCAAACGCGCAACCGGCTGGCTCCGATGGAACCGCTCAGCGATGAACTCGCCAACCGATTGCTGACAGAAACGGAATTGACTGGAATTTCCAATTTCGCGGACTGGATGCGTTCGCTAGAACCGGCGGAGCGGGAGCTGGTCATCCTGCGGTTTGTCGAAGAACTCAGTTACGAAGAATTGGCGCTGGCGTTTGGCATTCCCGTCGGCACGGTGAAATGGCGAATTTTCAATGTCAAAAAGAAACTGGCTCCGGTCATCCAAGCTTCATTGCCAAAGACGGAAAGACGAATTAACTGACTGGGATTGAAATTATGATTCACGGATTTACCGAGAAGGATTGGAACGATTACGTTGAAGGTTTGACGGACGACCAAACTCGTGACCGCATCGAAGCTCACTTGATTGGTTGTTTTAGCTGCTGGGAAATGTACGAACAAATGGCGGAAACGACGACGGCATTGCGGTCGTCGGGCGACATTTTGCGCGGAATATTCGCCTTACAAGATCAACAGTTGCACGACGGATTGCGCGCCGTGTTTGCCCGCATCAAAGAAGAAACGCCTGTCGATTCAGCCGCCCATTCACGCGAAGTCCGCGCGCGCCTGAACTTTCTGGAAGCTGTTCTGGCTCCGATGTGCGGATCACAAACGGCCAGCAAGGCATTGCGCGCCGCTGCGTTGACGACTTCGGCAAGCACGCCCGATTTCGTCACCATCGAAAATTGGGAGCCGTTTCTGGAGCGTCTAACTTCCTTCGCCACTGTGATGTGCGGTGAAACCGGAGCCAATCTGGTTCGAGCAAGCGGAAAAATCTGTTTCGAATAAAGGCCCGTTTTAACACCACGAAAGATTTGCTGTAACGTTATGCTGGTAAACAGACTGACACCCAAAATCATTTTGTACGCGCTGATTCCGCAATTAGCGCTGGTGTTGTTTGCGCTTCTTGCGGTCAACCTTGATTGGTGGCCACACTTTCGCGGTCTGGCCTCGGGCTTCCGAAATTCGGTTTCAATCCTTGCCTTTGCGATTGCGCTGATGACAAACCTGGTCATTGCGCGGGAATATCAAAAAACGCCTTTGCTGCGATTGGCCTGGCTGGCGTTGGCGGCGAACGCGGGCATTTCGGTGCTCAGGATGATTTTGGAGGGCCCCTGGCTGGGCCTAATTTGGTCGGAATATGATCGATCGTTACGCGGATTGTGCCAGCATCTGGCAATTGTTCCAGCCAATTTGGCTTTATTGACCGGAGTAGTAGCCATGTGCGTCGCTTATCACCGTGTGGGATTGGGATTTGAAATCGAGCGTCGCGATTACGTTTTGATGGCAGCAATCGCGGCAGTGTTGATTGCGCTGCTGACCTTTCGCGAAGGGCTGACCGAAGCGCGTTCAGCTTATCCGGCCGGCCGGTATCTGCAACAAAGCGGTTTGATCCTGTTGGCGGTGATTTCCGCGTTCAGCGTGTTATTACAACGCATGGCGAGTCGAATGGGCGGCGGCAAGTTGGCCAAAGTTCTAATGCTGATCACGCTATATGCACTGTCTCGTTCGACGATTGTGCTGGTCGGAGCCATCGCGCCTTTGCTTCGCCCAGAAGCCAGGCTATTTATTAGCAGCTTTGTGGAGCTAGGTTGGCTGACTGTTGTTTGGCTACCTGCGCTGGCGGCGGCGTATCGCATTCAGATGGCGGCGGATGCCGTGCGAGAAATCAATCATTTAGAAAGACGGCGCGTTGCTGGTCGAGTCGCGCCTGTTTCCGCTTAACAACCATTTACAAAAAATCATTGATCAAGAATGCGCGTAACACATCAGCGCGACATTCGTCTGTGCTTTGCTGGGTTCATTTTGAGTAATTGACCGCTAGATCTGTTTTTTGGCTCTGGCGGTTGTCTGATTCGATTGGCCCAACTCAGGAGGATTGTTATGTATCGCAAACTAACAAAGATCATTGTGCTGCTTTTGGTACTCGGCTTCGGCCAGAACCTGGCGGCACAAACCATCACCGGACGCATTTCCGGAACTGTCACCGATTCTACAGGTGCTGCGGTTCCCGGCGTAACAGTAAAAATCACCAACGAAGCCACACAACAAGCTCGCACATCAATGACCGATCCCAATGGGTTTTATGTGGCAACCAATCTGCCGGTCGGCAATTACACCTTGACGGTGGAACATCAGGGATTCAAGAAAACTGCCAAGACCGGTTACAACCTGGTTGCCGACGGGCGTCTGAGCGTTGACTTTGCGCTCGAAACCGGCGCGGTCACCGAAAGCGTCGAAATCGTTGCGGCGACGGGAGAAGCGGTCAATTCCGTTTCCGGCGAAGTTGCCCGCACCGTTGACCAATCACAGGTGCAGGAACTGGCGCTGAACGGACGCAATTATTTGCAATTGACGACGTTGATTCCCGGCGCGCCTCTTTTGGAAGACAATGCGTTGAGTTTGACCACCAGCTTGAGCGTCAGCCAACCCATCAACGGTAACCGCGGCAACGCCAACAACCTGACTGTGGATGGCGGCTTCAACCTGGATTCCGGCTCGAACGGTTCCCAGATCAACAACGTTGGCATTGATTTCATCCGCGAAGTCAGCATTAAAACGTCGAATTTTTCCGCCGAATACGGGCGCAATTCCGGCGCTTCGATCAACGTCGTGACACGCAGCGGCGAAAATAAATTCCACGGTGGCGCGTTTGAAAATTTGCGCAACGACAAGCTCGACGCTAACAACACGTTCAACGTCGCGCGCGGAATCAAAGCAGACGGAACACCGGCGGTGCCTCGTCCGGCGTTGCGGTTCAATAACTTCGGCGCAAACTTCGGCGGCCCGATTATCAAAGACAAGCTGTTCATTTTCGGCGGCGTCGAATGGAAGATCATTCGCCAATTTACGAATTCCCAAACTCAAACTCTGCCGACCAGCGCCGAATTGCGCGGCGACTTCAGCGCCCGCAGCACAGTCTTTTTGAAAGACCCGCTGAAGACCGGCACGTGCAGCTCGACGGTGCAAACGGCTTGTTTCGACAATCCTAAAATCATTCCAGCCAATCGCATTACCGCTGACGGCAAAGCGATTGCCGCCGTTTATGCCGCGATGGCCCAGCGCGCGGTTTCGTTTATTGACACGCCTACATCTAACAACGCGCTGTATCAGGAACCCAATCCGTTCCATTCGCGCGAAGACCTGGTGCGTATTGATTACCGCATCAACTCCGCGCATAACGTGTACGGACGTTACATCCATGACAAATACGACCTGATTGATCCGTTCGGCACATTCATCAACTCGGCGTTGCCGACGATTCCGACCAACCGTTTGCGTCCGGGATATAGCTATCAGGTTGGACACACCTGGATGATTCGCCCGACGCTGATCAACGAAGCCAAAATCAATGCGGCCTGGAACGGCCAGCGCGTGCCGCCAGTCGGAGAATTCTGGAAGCGCAGCACTTACGGCTTTACCTTCCAGCAATTGTGGACGAACGGTGGCCGTTACGAAAATGGAATTCCGAACGTTTCAATTACCAACTTTGCCAGCTTCGTCGGCCCATCGGCTTCACTGTTGTCGCCGACGACAGATATTTCCGTCTCTGACTCCATTACCTGGGTGAAAGGCGCCCACACGCTGAAAACGGGCGCGGTCTTCATCCGCAACCGCAAAGACCAGAACGGTCGTCCGAATTACACCGGTGCCGTCAGCTTCAACCCAAGCGGCAACACGCTGACCACCAGCAACGCATTTGCCGACGCACTGTTGGGTAACTTCCGCACCTATACGGAAACCGACAGCGACCCGGTCGCCTTCTTCCGTTTCTCGCAATATGACGCGTATGCAACGGACAGCTACAAACTCAACCGCAAGCTGAGTCTTGAATTTGGTGTGCGTTACCAATACGGGTTGCCGACTTATGCCCAGCAAAACAACATGGCCAATTTCGACCCCAGCCGCTACGATCCGACCAAAGCGGTGACGGTCAAAGCCGATGGCACGATTGACACGACCAAAGGCGGCAATCCTTACAACGGATTGGTGCGCGTCGGCAGCGGCGTTCCCCAGGACGAATTGGGCCGAGTGCCAAATGGTAACAGCGCGACGGTGCTGAGCGTTCCGGCCGGTGCGCCGCGCGGCGTTTATAACCCGCAACATCTATTTGCGCCGCGTTTCAGTTTTGCGTACGCGCCATTCAACGATAGCAAAACGGCAGTGCGTGGCGGCTTCGGTATCTTTTATGACAAGCCGGAAGGCAACCTGATTTTCTCGGCGGTTAATGTTCCGCCGTTCATCAGCAGCGCCGCGCTGGAAAACGGCAATCTGGCTTCCTTGGTCAGTGCCAAAGCTTCAGCGCCAACACCGTTCGCCAACATTGACTCGATTGATCCGAACCTGAAGATCGCATACACGATGAGTTATTCGCTCAGCGTGCAACGCGAAATGCCTTGGGGCGTTTTTGTCGAAGCATCGTATGTTGGCAACCAAGGCCGCCATCTGCTGCGCCAGCCCGACGTCAACCAGCCTACGTTTGAAGCCCAACGCGCCAATCTGGCGTTGCCCACCGCGCAACGGCTTTCGACCAATGCGCTGCGTCCGTACAAAGGCTTCTCGCAAATCCGTATGCGCCTTTCGGATTCGACGTCGAATTACAATTCCTTGCAGTTGTACGCTGCCAAACGCAAAGGCAACGTGACGATGACAGGCAGTTACACCTGGTCGCACGCGCTGACCGATTCGAGCAGCAACACCGATAACCTCGAAGACCCCGGCGCACGTCGCTACAATTATGGCCCGGCCACTTTTGACCGCCGCCATATCTTCGTGGCGACTTACACGTACCGTATGCCATTCTTCAACAAACTGAAGAGCAAGAGCGTGGCGGGCAACCTGTTAAAAGGCTGGGAAGTCAGCGGCATCACACGGTTCCAATCTGGTCAGTTCTACACTCCTGTGGCGAACACGACGATTGGCAGCCGTCGTGCCGATTATCTGGGTGGCGACATCGCGCTGGCGGATGATGTGCGCAACCAGGCCAAGTGGTTCAACACGGCGGCGTTTGGCCCCGCGCCCGAAGATCGTCGCGGCAACGCCCGTGTCGGTTCGATTCTGGGGCCAGGCCGTAACCTGTGGGATTTGTCGTTGCGCAAACAGTTCACACTGCACGAACAGTACAAACTGCAATTCCGCGGCGATATGTTCAACGCCTTTAACCACGTCAACCTGAACCTGAACAACGGCGGATTGATCGTGAACCAGGCGGCGAACAATTACGGCACAATCACCAATGCGGCTCCCGGTCGTCAGGTGCAACTGGGGCTGCGGTTGACGTTTTAACCACACCTAAGCTGTTCAAGCAGTCAGGGACAGGTCGCACGGCGTATGCTATGTTACCTGTCCTTTTTGTTTATTTCCTTTCCTGAAACAAGCTGAGATGAATCAAAAAATTGTTTATGACGCCATCATTGTCGGTTCTGGCGCAGCAGGCGGCGTTGCCGCACATGTGCTGGTCAACCAAGGGTTAAAAGTTCTCCTGCTCGAAATCGGTCCAAAATGGGATCGCAACCAAATTTTCCACACGGAGCACAGTCAGCCTTACGATCTGCCATTTCGCGGGCTGGGCAAACCTGGGCAGTACGAGGGACTGTGGAAAGTTTCGGCATACACCGAACATCTGTACGTGCACCCATACAAAGATCGGTACGCCACCGCACCCGGCACAGACTTTCACTGGACGCGCATTCACGCCGTCGGAGGTCGCACCAACACCTGGGCACGCGTCAGTTTGCGAATGTCCGAATGGGATATGAAGCCTAAATCCTTGCAAGACGGCGCAGGCGAAGATTGGCCGATTTCGTACAGCGAACTTGCGCCCTATTACGACAAAGCCGAAGACCTGATGGGCGTGTTTGGCACGCGCGAAGGTTTGGCCGTGACTCCTGACGGGAACTATCACGCGCCGACACCGCCTGCGCGTTGCGGTGAAGCGCAATTGGTCAAAGGCGGCAAAAAGATCGGTATTCCAATCATTCCGATTCGCAAAGCCATCATTCTGAAAAACCGCGACAACCGTTCGGCCTGTCATTATTGCGGCAATTGCGATTACGGATGTTCGACAGCTTCACGATTTTCGACGCTCGACACAATCATTCCTAAACTCGCCGGGAAGAAAAATTTCACCTTGCGCACCGGAGCCGCCGTGCATCGCGTGCTGCTCGATCCCAAAACCGGAAAGGCACGCGGCGTCGAATTTATTGACACCAAAAACAAACTTACCTACGAAGCGCACGCCAAAGTCGTCGTCATCGGCGCGGGAGCAATGGCTTCGACACGTATCTTGTTGAATTCCAAAACTCGTCATCACGAAAACGGAATGGCCAATGCTTCAGGAGTGTTAGGTCATTATCTGATGGATAATTTCAAAGCTGGAATGATCAGCGGATACATTCCTGGAATGAAAGCATCCCAAATTTATAACGACGACGGTGCAGGCGGAGGCCACATCTACATTCCGCGCCACACCAACATACCGGGTGGCCGCAAAGTTTCCGTCATGCGTGGTTGGCAGTTTCAACCCAACAGCGGTTCCAGTTCATTCCCTGGTTACGCTAAACGCTTCGCAGGTTTCGGTGCGGAGTTCAAAAAACAAGTGCGCGATCTGAATCCTGCGCGCGTTTCATTGGGTGGATTCGGCGAATGTTTGCCGTATTTCGACAATTATTGCGAAATTGACCCGAACGGATTGAAAGATCGGTACGGCATTCCGCAACTTCGCTTTCACGCGAAATGGCACGACAACGAATTGAAGATGGCCGAGTTGATTTATGACAACGCCGAAGAGCTGTTGCGCGCCGCCGGCGCCGAAATCATTCCATACACGCGCACCGTGCCGCCCCCGCCGGGCGATGCCACCCACGAAGTCGGCACGGCGCGAATGGGCAACGACCCGAAAACCTCCGTGCTAAACAAATTCAATCAGGCGCACGAAGTCAAAAACGTATTCGTCGTGGATGGCGCTTCGTTTGTGTCGTGCCCGGAAAAGAATTGCACGCTTTCGATTGCGGCGGTTTCGTGGCGAGCTAGCGAATACATTGCAGACGAATTGCGACAAGGAAATTTGTAATGACCGACCGTCGGGCTTTTTTACAAACCCTGGCGGCAACATCTGCGTTGCCGCTGGCCACCATTGCCGAACCGCAATCGTCTGGCGGCGATGATCGCCGGTATTGGCTGAGCGTCTTACGACGCATCGCTCATCCGGTGCTGAGCCATCTGGCCAATCGCCAGCTCAAAGCTAAAATGCCCATCGAAGCACGACCGAACGTCAACGACCGGCCAAAGTATTCCCATCTGGAAGCCATCGGCAGATTGTTGACAGGGTTTGCCCCGTGGCTGGAACTGGAACCAACGGCTGGCGAAGAAGGCAAGCTGCGCAGTGAGTTTGCCGAACTGGCTCGGCGCTCCATCACAGCCGCGACCGATCCAGCGTCACCGGACTTCCTGAACTTCAGCGATGGCCAACAACCATTGGTGGATTCGGCGTTTCTGGCTCACGCGATGTTGCGCGCGCCAAACGAACTTTGGAAAAAGCTGGACGCAACGACGCAAAAGAATCTGGTTGCCGCGCTGAAAACATCTCGTCGCATCAAACCCGGATTCAACAATTGGCTGCTGTTCGCCGCGATGATCGAAGCATTCTTATGTTTCGTGGGCGAAGAATGGGACGCGATGCGCGTGGATTACGCCATTCGCCAGCACGAACAATGGTACAAAGGCGACGGCCTGTACGGCGACGGCCCGGACTTTCACTGGGATTATTACAACAGCTACGTCATTCAACCGATGTTGCTGGATGTGCTGCACACCGTTTCGCAGAAATCGAACGCCTGGGACAATTTCAAAGCGCCAATGCTGAAACGCGCGCAACGATACGCCGCCATTCAGGAACGGCTGATTTCTCCGGAAGGCACTTTTCCCGCAATTGGCCGCTCGCTGGCGTATCGCTTCGGAGCCTTTCAACTGTTGGGACAAATGGCGCTGCGCCATCAATTGCCGGATGGCGTTTCGCCCGCGCAGGTGCGATGCGCACTGACCGCCGTCATCCGCCGCATGATTGAATCGCCCGGCACATTCGATAGCAACGGATGGTTGACGATTGGGTTTTGTGGTCATCAACCGGACATCGGCGAAAGCTACATTTCCACTGGCAGTTTGTATTTATGTGCTGCCGGGTTGTTGCCACTGGGCTTGCCGTCCGAAGATGAATTCTGGAACGCTGCGCCACAAGATTGGACGGCTCGGAAGGCGTGGTCAGGCATCAATCTCCCCGCCGATCACGCAGCGTAATGCACCGGAGCGCGGACGTCCCCGTCCGCATAAC
The DNA here is from genome assembly GCA_035429885.1 of Blastocatellia bacterium. Taxonomy (GTDB): domain Bacteria; phylum Acidobacteriota; class Blastocatellia; order RBC074; family RBC074; genus RBC074. The sequence goes on along the minus strand of DAOMFR010000115.1, from coordinate 14,847 downwards.
TTTTCAGAGGATACTCCGTTGAAGAAACTTGGATTCACCGGGAACGCGGACGTCCCCGTCCGCAAAATCATTCAAAGGAAATTCAACATGAAGAAACTTGGATTGGCAGTTGTATTGGTGGCGTGTGGAATTGTCATTGGCTGGCAAGGATCAACCTGGAATCGAGCCACGGCAGAACAAGGCTACATTCACGAACGCGATGAGCAGGTCGCCAAAACCGGAGCGGCTCCGCACAACGGGCCTGGCCGTTCCACCGGCTATAACTTTTTTGAAAAGGCCACGGATTTCAAACAAATCTTCCGCAAACGCGTGCTGCATCCCGGCGCAGCCATTGGTTATCACCTACAAAAAGAAGACGAGGTGTATTACGTCCTCAGCGGAACCGGCGTGATGCAAATGAACGGCAACGAATTTCCGGTCAAAGCGGGCGACGCGATTCTGACTCGTCCTGGCAGTTCGCACGGATTGAAACAAACCGGCAAAGACGATCTGGCGCTGATCATCGCTTACGAAAAGAAATAAACCGGGAGCGCGGACGTCCCCGTCCGCTCCGATCCTGCTCAATTACATTGCTCCCCGCTCGTACACTTCATCAGCAGGCAAATTCGGTCGCTGAGCCGCTGCGACGGCCAACACGTCGCAGCGTTCGTTTTCTTTGTCGCCGTTGTGGCCTCTGACCCAGATGAATTCAACTTTGTGATGCTGGCACAGCGTCAACAACTGCTCCCATAAATCAGGATTGATGGCTTTGTCTTTCTTGTTGCGCATCCAGCCGTTGGCTTTCCATTTCGCAGCCCAGCCTTTCTCAATCGCATTAACCACATATTGAGAATCGGTGTGCAGTTTGACCGAACAACGATCTTTCAGCGCTCGCAAACCTTCGATCGCGCCCAACAATTCCATGCGATTGTTGGTCGTCCGGCGAAATCCGCCCGACAATTCCTTGCGATGTTCGTTGAACAACAACACCACTCCATACCCGCCCGGCCCTGGATTGCCGGAACATGCTCCGTCTGTGTAGATCACTACGTGTTTCAAATTGCTCATTGATTGGTTTCTTTTTTTATTAACAATGCCGCTGCTTGAGCCGACAGCTTGACGCTGTCTGAGGCATCTGATTGTGCCAGAAGCTCAATCCTGCCCAAAGCGTCTTGAACGCGCAACCGTCCCAACGCGCGAACTGCTGCTCGTCGCACACCCGGTCGTTCATCGTCCAGCAAAGCGGTCAACATCACCGGCAACTCTTCTGTCATCGAATCTGCGCCAAACTGTCCCAGCGCTTCACAAATCGCTCCCAGCAGGTTTCCATTTGTCGTCTGGCGTAACAACGCCAACAACGAACCGGTAATTTCGCGACAACCCAAATCTTTCAACGCGTTAATGGCGACGATCAAATCTCCGTGTTCGCTGGCCTGCCAGTTTTGCAGCGTAGCCTGCAACGGTGAAACGTCCGGGACTTCGCCGCCCAACCTCCACAATTCAACCTGCAATCGCCAATCGGCGGAATTCAAAATCGTAGTCACTGCGCTGCTTGCCGCCGCCAACTTCGCTGCGGTTTGCGGAACCGCGAAACCGGATAAGGCAATCAGCGCCGTGTCGCCGAGCGCCCCTTTGCCTTCGGGCGTCAATGTCAGCCGCGGATATTCTTCCGCCGTCACACGCAACAGTTCCTGATCGACCAACTCATCAATCCATTCCGTCACTCGTTTTTGCGTGTGAAGCTGCAACGCGCTGTAATGCGGATTGCGATTCAATTGGAATTCGGCGATGCGCTCGCTTTTGCTTCCCGCCAACATCGCGGCAACCATTGAACGGCCAAACTTTCCATTCAGATCCAACACTGCTTTCAGAATTGCCCGCGCCACTTGGTCAGAAGCTTCGCTGGCAATCAGTTGATCTGGCGCAGTTCCCATTGGCAAAGCATCAGCCAAAGTTCGCACTCGCTGCACGCACACGTCACACGATCCACAAGGCGGCGCAAATTGCTGACCGAAGTAATTCAAAATCGCCGCGCGCCGACATTTCTGATCCAGCGCATACGAGATCATCTTTTTCAACCGTTCGTTGGCGCGAAACCGGCGCGCATTCAGTTCACGAACATCCAGCTTCAATTCGACTTCGGCGTTTTCCGCCAACACATATTTCCCGTCCGCAGTCAGTTCAATTCGCCTTTGCCCGTGCAACAACTGAAGCACCGCGTTCACGGCAAGTTCCGGCGTCTGGCTGGCCGTCGCCAACTCGCTGACGCTAATTGCCGAAGGCGAAGCTTCGCGCAACATCGCATAAAGTTGCACCATGACCTTCGGTTCAGGATACGCTTGATCCAACAGAAAGCGTTGCACGCGCACATCCGATTGCGAATAGAACAAGGTGCAAACCGCCGCCGCGCCATCGCGTCCAGCTCGCCCGGCTTCCTGATAATAATTTTCCAGCGATCCCGGCACATTGTAATGAATCACGCGCCGCACGTTTGGTTTGTCTATGCCAAGTCCAAACGCGACAGTCGCCACAATGATGCGGCATCCGTCCTGCAAAAATCGTTGCTGCGCGTCCGTGCGCTGCCCGGAGCTTAATCCTGCGTGATAAAGCGCTGCGCTGAATCCATTTTCGTTCAGCAACTGATGCGTCGCCGCAGCTTCTTTGCGCGTGCTGGCGTACACAATCATCGTGCCGTCTTCGCTATTCAGCAGTTCAATCAACTGCCGGTCTTTTTCTTCGCGCTGGTCGGCTCTGATCGTTTCAAACCGTAAGTTGGGACGATCGAAATTGGCGATGACGCGTTCCAGCGACGGCAATGCCAGCGACGCCGCAATATCATTTTGAACTTCGGGCGTCGCCGTAGCCGTAACCGCCAGAAACGTCGCGCGGCGCAGTTCCGGCAACCGCGTCAGCAAGGTTCGATAATGCGGCCGGAAATCGTGTCCCCACTGACTGATGCAATGCGCTTCATCAATTACCACCAGCGAAATTTCCATCTGCTTCATCAACTGCTGAAAGCGCGGCGAATCGAAGCGTTCCGGCGCGACATAAATCAGTTTGTGCTGCCCCTGTTCGATGTCATTAAACCGGCGGCTGATTTCCGACTGGCTGAGCGCGCTGCTTAAACTGGTGACGTTTTGAAACCCTCGCCGTTCCAGCGCGGAAATTTGATCTTGCATCAACGCAATCAGCGGGGAAATCACCAGCGTCAATCCGGGCAACAACTGGGCGGGCAACTGATAACAGAGCGATTTGCCCAATCCCGTAGGCAACACAGCCAGCGTGTGGCGTCCGGCCAGCAAATGCCCTATCACTTCACGCTGGTTGGGGCGAAAGGATTCAAATCCAAAATGTTCGCGCAATGCGCGGTCGAGTTCATCCATAGTTTCAAAACAGGCTGGGTTGTTTCTCTTCAAAATCCGACGCCACAGATTTGACGCTATCGCCTGAATGCAGAATGTGCTCTACCTCAATACCACGTTCAACCAGAGTTCGCGTAATTAGCCAGTACCGGTGGCAATGTGTGTAATCCGCTTCGGCGCACATAAAAGCCACTTTGCGCTGTTCGGCCAGATTCAACAACTGTTCAATGCCAGACAGGTAGCCGGACGATTGCGCCAAAGCTTCAAAGTTTACTTTCCCATTCGGAAAATAAAATTCCCGGCCATCGGGTTTTCCGCCAATGCGATTGCCCAGGTACATATATTCAATGCCGTGTTCAGTAACCGATTGTTTCAACGCTTCGCGGCTGAAATGCGGATTGTAGCGGCTGTAAGGCTGGCTGCGCGTGTCTACCAACACGGCAATTTCGTTGCGCCGAAGCAGGTCGAGAAAATCGTCAATCGTCGCGTTGCTGTGGCCAATGCTGTAAAGCTTCATAAGGACGCGAATTTTAGAGTAAATGAGTAGATTGCTCTATGGCTGCCGTTCGACTTCGACCAGTGAGTTGTAATCCGGGATGCCGCATTCGGGATCACATATGCCGCGTTTGATCAGCGCATTTCCTTCCGGCCAGTGCACCTGCACGTTGCCGGGCGCAATCGGTGCGAATCGACAACGGCCTTGCAATTCACCCGCTTCGCCGCGAACAAGGATTGAATCGCCATCCAAGATTCCCAACCGCGAGGCGTCGGTTTCGTTCATCAAAATATCTTCGCGCCGAGCGCCGTTCAGTGGATCGCGGTCGCGCTGAATCATGCTGTTGAATTGTTTGCCTCGCCGAGTCGAAAGTCGCAGCTTGCCGTCGCTGACTTCTGGCTGAATTTCGATGGTTGAAAACTTCGCGCGGCTATCGGGAGTGGCGAACTTCGGCGTGATCTTTCCGTTGGCGTCGCGGGATTCGCACAGTCGTTCGCCGCCCCATTGAACTTGATCGCCGGCTTTTCGCAAATGCTGAATGCCTTCGTAACTCGGCACTGCGCGAGCGAGTTCGTCGCGAATCGCTTGTCCGTCGTCGAAATGAATCAGCCTGGCTGACTCCGGTTTCGCCTGTTCGGCAATCAGCATAGGGATTTCCCATTCGGCTTTGGCCTCGCCGATGCGGCGGCCTGGAATTTCCGGACTGAACAGAATGCGCCGCTCGGTTGAAGTTTCCGTGCCTCCGCCGCGCTGTTCGTACCGAGTTGCGGCGGGAAGCAGTAAGACTGTATCCGCTGGTTCAACAAACATTTGCGGGCTTAAAATGATGTCTTGATGAACGCGAAACGGAACTCGTTCAATGGCTGAGCGGACAAATTCCGGTTCCGGCAGCGTTTCCAGGAAGTTACCGCCGCTGATATAAAACCAATCCAGTTGTCCTTCATGCGCAGCTTCGATCATTTGCACGGCGTTCAAGCCACGTGTTATCGGCACATCAAAATCCCAAAGCTTGCTCATTCGTGAAGCTCCGGCGTCATCCACCGCGACTCCACCGGGAAATTGGTTTGGCACGCAACCAACTTCGGCTCCGCCTTGCACGCCGGAATGACCACGAATCGGAACCAATCCGCTTTTAGGTTTGCCGACAAAACCACGGCTCAATGCCAGATCAACAATCGCTCGGACGTTGGAAACTCCATCGTGATGTTGAGTGATGCCCATTGACCAGACGAAAATCGCCGTCTTCGCTTCAGCCAGCAACCGGGCAAAGCGCAGCATTTCTTCGCGATTCGCGCCTGCGGCGGCTTCCAGCTGCTCCCACGATTGAACCGCGAGCGCAGCTTTCAGTTCGTCAAAGCCCGTTGTGTGTTCGCGGATAAACGCTTCGTCCGTCCAGTTGTGTTCGATCAGATGCTTTAACACTCCGGCGATGAAGGCTTTGTCGCCGCCGGTGTGAACCTGAAAGAAATCGTCGGCCAGCTTGGTTCCGAACAACGCGCTTTCCGTGACGGAAGGAATCCAGTACCGCTCCAAGCCGGGTTCGCGGTAGGGGTTGATGACGACGACGCGCGTTCCCTGTTGTTTGGCGTAGTAAATGTATTTAGTCGTCACGGGCTGATTGTTCGGCGTGTTGCTGCCGAAAAATACCAGCAAGTCCGCGCCGATCCAGTCTTTGTACGAAACGGTCGAAGCCGCCACGCCGATGGATTGTTTCATCGCCACGGTCGAAGGCGCGTGGCAAATGCGTGCCGAGTTATCCACGTTGTTGGTGCCCAGAAAGCGAGCGACTTTTTGCGCGACGTAATACGATTCATTCGTCAGTCCTCGCGAAGTCAGGTAAAACGCGATTCGTTGCGGGTCAATCCTCTTCAATCGCTCCGCCGCCACCCCCAATGCTTCCTCCCAACTGATTCGTCGAAATCCTTGTTCCCCTTTTTGCCGAAGCATTGGATACGGCAAGCGGCCAAGTTCCCGCAGTTCGGTTGCCGACATTCTAGAAAGCCGTTCGGCATTTTCCAGCAGCTTCACGTCCAATGCTGGCGAAGTATTGAGCCGCATCAGTTCCAATCGCACCATGCACAAATGCACGCCGTCCATCGTGAAATCATGAATGCCTGCGGTTCCCAGCGCGCATCCATCGCAAACGCCTTTCGTCAAAATGCGCCAGGCAAACGGCAACTGATCGCGGTTGCGCCAGACAATTTTCGCCATGTCCAGATAATGATTTGGCTTCACTTGGCCGATGCCGTTCGGCATCAGACTGACCCAGTTTGATTTGTTCCAACCAGTGTTGTTCATCAAAAATTCATGCGTTGTGGGCAATTAAAGGTTGCCGCTATTGGGTGATGATGGTAAGTATGTTGCGCGGTCAAAATTCTGGCTGCGACTTCACTCAAACTCAATTCAATCTTCACATTATGGCGAAAAAAGAACTACCCGTTCTGCAAACGAACGGCACCAAAACTGCGAAAAAACCTAAGCTGAAATACGACTGTGCAAAATGTCCCGGTTACTGTTGTTCGTACGACTGGATCAGGATTAACAAACGCGACATCCAGCGATTGGCCAAACGGTTCAGCCTGACGTACGAACAAGCCGAAAAGAAATTCAGCAAGTACGAAAAAGAATACAAGGCGCGCGTGTTGCGGCATCGCAAAGACACCATCTACAAAAGCGTGTGCATCTTCTTCGATCAGGAAAAGCGAAACTGTGGCGTGTACGAACACCGCCCAACAACATGCCGCGATTTTCCTGAAGAGACGACTTGCGGCTATTACAGTTTTTTGATGTGGGAGCGCGAACATCAGGACGACGCGGAATTTATTCCAATGTATTCATGAGCCTGTTCGCCGGAAACTCGGATCAATGCCGCGCTCAATTCACGCTGAAAATCTCCGCAAAGGTGTTTCAGATCAATTGTCAGCGTATTGACCACCAGTTTTCGGTGAAATGTGATCAAGCCGATCCCATTGCCAGTCTCATCGGTCAACGGCAGACTCAACATCCATCTGGCAGAAGTTTCATCTGCCAGATGGATGGGGGAACTTCCTGACGAATCACCAGGCGAGTCGTCATCCAATAGAACGCTGCCCGGCCTCCAACTCCAAATGGTATGCGTGGCGGCGCCCTTCCCGATTGAGAATTTGCTGACGTCCAGATCCAGAACCGCATAATCGAATTCGTTCGTTTTCAGCATTTCTTCCAGCGCGGCAAAAAGCTCTGCGGAAGTTTGCACTTTGCTCAAATCTTCGCTGGCTCTGCGAACTCGGACGTTGACCGCCAGCGAGCGCCGACGCTGTGTGACTCCGAGTTTGATCTGGTTGCCGAGTTCCGCGAACTCTGCGTATCGCAGCCGCTGTACCCCAAACACAATCCCCACCCCCAGCACAAAAAAGATCAATGCCGCCAAACTGCGCTGAGGGTTCAGCAGCATCAACCCGAACAATGAAAACAGGGCGCTGACGGCGTATAGCAAAATTGCCGCTTGCCGTTGAGTAAACCCATGCTGCAAAAGTTTATGGTGAATGTGACCGCGATCTCCTGCCAACAATGATTGTCCGCTGACAAACCTGCGGACCAGCGACAATCCAGCTTCGGTCACTGGCAAACCGAACGACACCAACGGAATGGCGATAGCGACAATCGTTGACCCCTTTTGCGAACCGGCCAGCGATAAGGCCGCTGCCATAAAACCTAAGAATAGGCTGCCTGAATCCCCCAGAAAAATCGTCGCGGGGTTGAAATTGAATCGCAGAAATCCCAGCACCGCCCCAACCAGGACAATGGCCAACTGGCTGATTTCCGGATTCCCCTGCGCCACGGAAAACACCAGAATCGAAAGCAGTGCAAACACCGAAGCCCCGGCCGCTAATCCATCAATGCCATCAATCAAGTTGAACGCGTTTGTGATACCAACGACCCAAACGGCCGTCAGCACGAAACTCAACCACAGCGGCAAATGCCAGTGACCGCCAAACGGCGACGAGATGTTTTCAATGCGAAAGCCTCCAGCAAAAATCATGGCTGCGGCGATGGTTTGGACGATCACTTTTTCTGGCGCGCCGACGTTGCGAAAATCGTCGTAAATGCCAAACAGGAAAATCAGCGTCGCTGGAGCCAGCAACATTAGCAATCGGGGCAGATTGGCACGAAAAATGTCGCCAACCATATTGGTCATTAGCGGCACGCAAGCCAGCGCCAACATAAATGCCAGATAGATCGCAACCCCGCCCAAACGCGGCGTAGGCTTGGCATGAATGTGTCGGCCTCCGTCAGCACCGTCCGGTATGGCAATCGCCCCCCATTCTGTTGCTTTGCGACGCACCACTGGCGTCAGCGCCAGAGCGGCAATGAACGAAAGCATGAAAAGTGTGACGTATGATCTCATTGGTTGGCAGTTGGCGGTTGGTGGTTGGTGGTTGGTGGTTGGTTTTGAAAACGAGTCGCTGAACGTTGAGTTTTGCCTGCCCCCTCCCCCTTGTCATTTGTCACCTGTGAAACCACCGACAGATACCTTTCAGCCAGCACCGACCGCAGGTAATGTGTTTTGACGAATTGCTGCCCATTGGCGCTCATCTGCGCTCTCAATTTCGGTTCGGCACGCAATCGGTTGATGGAGACAACCAATGCATCGGCATTTTCCGGCTCAATGCACAAACCAGATTCGGCTGCTGCAACCAGCCGAGCGGCTTCGCCTTCGACGCTGCAAATGATCGGACAACCAACGCCCATCAACTCGAACAGTTTCGACGGCAGAACCTTCCGAAAAATTTCCAGCCGGCGCAGCGGAACCAAGCTGACATCGCTGGCACGGTAAAATCCTAGCAAGCGTTCGCGCGGTTGTTCGCCCAGAAATGTCAGATTGTCGAGCGACAACTGTTCCGCCAACTTTTTCAGATTTTCCTTTTCCGCGCCTTCGCCAACAAAAAGAAAATGCACATCGGAATCCTGACGGAAGCGTTTCGCCACATTCAGCACCACATTCAGCGCGTGGGCCATTCCGTGCGTCCCGATGTAGGAAACGATGAATTTGCCTTCCAGTCCCAGCTGCCGTCGCACTTCTTCAGGGGCAATGCTTTCCGAAGCCAGATAACCGGCGTCAACTCCGTTGGTGATGATTTTGATTTTCTCCGGCGGAATCCCTTTGCTAAGCAAATATTCGCGTGTGGATTCGGCGACGGGGACAATCAGCGCCGCGTGCTTGTAAAGATGCATTTCAATCGCTTCGAGTGAGCGAACCAGCCAACGATTTTTCAGCGCACCCATTTCCACCGCCGACTGAGGCCAGATGTCGCGGACTTCAAAAACGAAAGGAACTCGTTTCACACGACTGAGCAGATAAGCTGCCACAGCACAAAAAAATTGCGGTGAAGTTCCGATCACAACATCAGGCCGCCCGGTCATCAACGCGCCCAGAATCAGCGACGAAAAAAAGAACGAAAGGAAATTCAGCACTCGGCGAAAGAAACCTTTGTTCGCCGCGCAATACACCCAGGTTCGTAAGAGGTCTATGCCTTCAACCTGTTCGCGTTTGACCCACTGTCCGCGATATTCAGGCCGAATGATTCCGGTCGGGTGATTCGGAAAGCCAGTGACAACCGTGACTTCGTGACCAAGCTCTGCCCAACGCCGCGCATGCTCAAACGTGCGAGCCGACGGCGCTCCCATCTCTGGCGGAAAGTATTGGCACAAAAAAGTTATTCGCATTCGTTATTCCGAGTCAGTACCGCGACCGGTAGGGAGCGCAACCATCCGATACCCAAACTCTTTGCCCTTGCCGATTCGATAATCAAACTGAATCACCGCGCTCGCTTCAGCAATTCCAAAATCATCAAAGCGCCAGCCTTGAATCGGCGCTTCACTGCCAACAATCAACTTCGCGTCAACGCATTGCCCAAACGCCTCAATCACCACGCGCCGTATGCCCAACCGACAAATCACCTTCCCGTCAATCAACTCAGCCTCAATCGCCGGATGCAGATGAACAAAGCTTGAAGCCACACCCACATCGCCATCGGCGAAATCAGTCACCGTCCATTCACCAAATTCACTTCGATGAATTCGCCGGTGATGAATCACCTTGCCGTCGTATCGTTCAAATTTCCCACAGAAATTCCAACTGGCATCATCACCGTTCGCTTCCGAGTTCAACACCTTTGCCCGCCGAGCCATACGAAACGTGCTCCAAACTTCTGACTGTTCGATACCATCGAACATCACGGTATTGTGCGCTCGCGTCGAGCGGCAATATTCGCGGAACCGATCTCCGCCGTACCCGTGAACTCCTGAATCCACAATGAACGGTTGCCCATCAAGCCACAGTTCATAACTTAGCAAATCGCAATGAGCATGAGCCGTGTTGTAAGTCACCGAAGGTTCGCCAGCGTCAACGATGATCTTTTCCCGCCCGTCCGCCGAAGCCCACAAGTAATAACCAGTTTGCGAAAAGCTAGTCATAACTTGTGTATCTGCTCCGACAATGCGTGTTGCTGATTCCAGGATCGGCAACGGTCGGGTTTCCACAGTGTTCGCCGAATCGTTGAACAACGCCAGAGTCCCGTCAGGGTAACTCATCGCCGACAGGAAACCAGCCATCGCTTGTAACCTGGCTTCAATCTTTTCGTTGGGTTCAGTGCGACTGAAAGCGCGCAGCAACGCATAACTTTCCAGAAAATCCGCCAGCGTTTGAGCGTGATACATCGGCGAGCGTTCGTAATGCCCGCCATCTGCCAAAACCTGCTCGTCCAGTTCGCGCCACAACAACCGCTCGCCTTCTGCCAACCAGCTTTCGTTTTGCCAATTCTCGTGCTGAAAGAACAATCCGCCGATGACCAGCGCCTTAATGTTTTTCAGCAGGTGATTCGCCAGCAGATGATGTTCTAAATGCCGACTCAGAAAACCAAGCTGATCGAACATGCTGGCTCGCCATTTGGCCAGAAAGCTTTCGTCTTCGCGGTCGGCAACCAGCGAATAAGCATAAATCCAATTCACCACACGCAGCGAAATCGGATAAGCATCCCAACCGTCGCTGCGGCCAACGCGAGCGTCGTCAATCCAGCGTTCAATCAATCGGCGACAGGCTTGCCATGCCGAAGCCTCACCGCGTTCAGCCAATGTCCGGGCAGCCAATGGCGCAAAGCCGAAATAATGAAGCTGATAATTCCACAGATGGTTTTCGTAGCGTTTATTCCATTCCACTTTCGGATGAATCGTCAAACTGCGATTCAAGAACTTGAAATGGTTTTGCTTTAGGTCGTTCAACCAGCCGTCAAACTCCGCCAACGGCTGATTCAAATGCGCGAACCGCTCGTTGAAAGCTTGGCGAATCGTTTCAACCGATTGCCGCGAAACCGAAGAAGCCGCAGCACCGATTTCAGTCGAACGAAAAGCCAACTGCGGCAACAGGCGATACAGTCTGAACTGAGCGACTCGCAACGGACGATACGCCAATTGCTCCCAACGCAAATGCCGCAGAGTTCTAACCAGCAACAACAGCTTTTCCAAATTCATCGCGCTTCTCAGCCAACAAACTCAACGCCAATTTTGAATCTTGTCGAATCCTGTAAACGAATCAGTACCGCGACCGGTAGGAAGCGAATATTCATAAGTGACAGCTTGCAAAAAAAAAACGCTCCCTACTGGTCGCGGTACTGACTCACAGCTTCCGGCTTGCCGCTCCGCAACGAATCTTCAATCCGCAAAGTCGCCAGCGTAGTCATCACCTGACTGCGCCAGTCAATCGGCATCTCTTCACCTGAGCGCACTGCCATGACAAACGCAGCCAATTCCTGATCGAAGCCTTTGTCTTGCGACATTCGTTTTGAAGTTTTGCGTTTGCCGTCGCGCCACATCTCAAGCTGGCGAAAATCATCCAGAACCGCCGAACGTCCACCGCCAAAAACTTCTACGCGCTCTTTCGGCAATCCGCGATCACCAGTTGAAAAGTAATTTATATTGCCGACCGAACCGTCGCTGAACTTGATAACAATGCTCAGGGTATCTGCGCCTGCCGCACTGCGATAGGCAAAAACTTCAGTAGGTTCGGCTGCGGTCAGAAATTGCAGGAAGTCCATGAAATGACAAACTTCGCCGATGACGCGCCCGCCACCTTCGTCCTGTTGAATCCAGCTTTCTTTTGGAATCTCTCCGGCGTTGACGCGATAGGTAATCGCCAGCGAGCCAGCGCCGCCGAAGAACTGTTTCATCTCCGCCGACAGCGAAGAGAATCGCCGATTGAAGCCAACTAAAACTCTGGCTTGATTTTGTTCGACAGCAGAAACGAGTTCGGCCAACGCTGCTTCGGTCGTCGCCAACGGCTTTTCGACAAATACGGTTTTGCCTGCGCGAACTGCTTCGGCAGCCATCACAGCATGCGTATCGTGGCGAGTGGCAATCAAGATCGTGTTGATGTCTTCGCGTTGAAGCAATTCACGATAATCGGTCGAGCAAAATTCAAAGCCGAATTGTTCGCCAACCGCTTTGGCTGTTCGCCCGGTTGCCGTTGCCAGACCAACCAGACTGACTCCGCCAAGCTTCGCCAGTCGAGGCAGCAAAACGCTTTTGGCAAAGTTGCCTGCGCCAATTACGCCCAAACGAACTTCGGCGGTTTTGGCCGTTCGATTCAACGCAACGACTTTTGATTTGCCGTTCGCCGTTTCGTCGTAAGTCAGCAGAATGCCTAAATAGCTTTGCTGCGTCTTGCCGGTGATGATGTCGTAAGCCTGTTCTGCCTGCTCAATTGGAATGCGATGAGTAACAAGGCGATCCAGCTTGACCAACTTCGCCGCTACCAGCCGCAAAAATTCCTGCATATTTCTGCGCTCAGTCCAGCGCACATAACCGATTGGGTAATCCTTGCCGCGCTCTTCGTAATCGGCGTCGTAACGCCCTGGGCCGTAAGAACGCGACAGCCGCAGTTGTAATTCTTTTTCGTAATACACCTTGCGCGGAACGTCCATCCGCACAGCGCCAACCATTGAAACAATTGCTCGATCACGAGCAATCACTCCCGCCAGTTCAATCGGGTCGTTGGTGTCCGCCGCCGCAGTCACAATCACCGCGTCCGCGCCAAACGAATCGGTGAATCGTTTGACCGCCGCTTCCACATCGTCTCCGCGCAACACTGCCGCATCGCAACCGAACTCAACGGCCAGCGCGACTTTGCTTGCTTCCAGATCAATTCCAATCACGCGACAACCGGCGGCTTTCAAAATCTGCACGGTCAATTGGCCGAGCAAGCCAAGACCGATAACCGCCACGGCATCGCCGAGTTTCAC
>DAOMFR010000115.1:0-1635 GCA_035429885.1 Blastocatellia bacterium | reverse complement strand
GCAATCGGCGCATCCAGCTTCGCTTTCACAGTTCGCAGCGTAGCCATCAATCCATCTTTGCGAAGCTTGCCCCAAACCTGCCGAACCAGATCGGGGCGTTCTTTGGCTTTGCCGACCAGCGATTTCTGCGCCAGGTCAACCGTCATCTTTTCGGTTCCGGCGCTGACCAGCGAAGACACGTTGTTGACCAAAATGCCGCCACTGCGACAAATGGTTTCCGGCACGTCATCCACTTTCAACACACCGGAGCGAAAATTTTGAATTACTTGCTTCATCGTTTCAGAACCTAAAACCTGCCATCTACCACCTGTCACCTAATATGTACTTTCGATACCACGCATCGAAAATCAAAACTGCAAACAGTTCATAAGCGTTGTCGCGCCGCCCTCGCCTGTGTTCTTCACGCAACTGCTGGATGTAGTCGTAATCGAAAATGCCTTCGCGGCGGACATAATCGCGTGGCAGCAGTTCATCGAAAAAACGATCCAGTTTCGTCCGCATCCAACCGCCCAGCGGTACATTGAAACCTTTCTTTGGCGCGCTCAGGTTTTCCGGCGGAATCAAATCGGCAAATGTCTTTCGCAAAATCACTTTGCTGCCTGCGCTATTCAGCTTCATCGAAAACGGAATCTGAAACGCCAGCTCAACCACGCGAGGATCAAGAAAAGGAACGCGCAATTCCAACGCCCAGGCCATGCTCATCTTGTCGGAGTATTCCAATAGATTGTCCGGCAGAAAGGTTTCGACATCCAAATAAGAAAACCGGTTTCCGTCGTCCCATCCAGCGGGAATTCCATCCAGATGGTTTTGCAACACTCGATGCGAAGCCCTCTGTGAAATCTGGATGCCGCCGCGCGCTTTGCTGAACAGCTTCGCTTTGCGCTCTTCGTCCAGGTAATAAACCCATTTCAGATATTGCCGCGCCGGATCGCTGTCCAGTCCGGCCAGCAAAGCCCGCGCGCGATGCAACCGCCGGTCGTTGAAATCATCCTGTTTGAATGACAGCGCCGTCAGCGCAGCCTTTGCCGCCACGCGCGGAACCAACCGCAGATACTTCATTGCCTGGACTGCACGGTAACGAGGATATCCGCCAAACAATTCGTCTCCGCCCGCGCCAGACAAAGCCACAGTCACCGATTCGCGCGTGTACCGCGACAACAGATAAGTCAAAAAGAACGTCGTGTTGCCGAACGGCTGATCGAAATGTTCGATCAAATCCAGCATCTCTTCAGGGCGAGAAAGATCAATCATCAGTTCGTGATGCTCAGTCGAAAACCTATCCGCGACTCGTCGGGCTTCCACACGTTCGTCGTAATAAGTCATCTCTGGTTCGTCAAATAACACTGTGAAGGTTTTGACCTTCCGCGAATGCCCTGCCTGCATTGAAGCCATCAATCCAACAATCACGTTGGAATCCACTCCGCCTGAAAGAAACGCTCCCAGCGGCACATCCGCCACCATCTGCTTTTCAACCGAATCGCTCATCAACCGACGAAGCTCCGACGACAACTGAACTTCGTCACCGCCAGCGCCTCGGCGTCCCCAATCGGCCACATCCCAATAACGTTCGACCTTCACAATGCGCCGAGCGCGTAAATCGTATTCCAGCCAATGAGCAGGCGGCAGCGCGTGAAT
>DAOMFR010000114.1:22313-24091 GCA_035429885.1 Blastocatellia bacterium | reverse complement strand
GGCGGAATGGATCGCGTGGCAATTGGAAGAGGCCGCGTTTTCCGTCGTCATCGAAGCTTGGGATTTTCGACCCGGCGGAAATTTCGCGTTGGATATGCACCGCGCCGCCAGCCAATCCGAACGCACCATAGCCGTCTTCTCGCCAGACTTTCTGGACGCCGTTTACGTTCATCCGGAATGGGCTGCGGCGTTTGCTCAAGACCCGACCGGCGAGCGGCGCATTTTGGTTCCGGTCAAAGTCCGCGAATGCAAACCCGACGGATTGTTGCGACAGATGAGTTACATTGACCTGATCGGCGCACCCGAAGACGAAGCCAAACGGCTTTTGCTGGAAGGCGTCAACCGCGACCGAGCCAAACCAGCAACTGCGCCTGCTTTCCCCAGAGTTGCTCCCGCCGCAATTCCCGAACGCGCGATTGCCGAAAGGCCAAACTTCCCCGGAGCCTTTCCGCCGGTCTGGCGCATTCCGCGTGAGCTGAATCCGCACTTCGTTGGCCGAGACGAATTGCTGGCCGACATACGGCAGACGTTGCTGGCCGGGCAAGCGGCGGCGTTGACGGCTCTGCACGGAATGGGCGGCGTAGGCAAAACTCAACTGGCGGCGGAATACGCTTACGCCCATCGCGCCAATTACGAAGCCGTTTGGTGGTTGAACGCCGACACCGAAACGACGATGGCCAACGATCTGGCGGCGTTTGCCCGGGCGCTGGATTTACCGGAAAAAGACGCCAGAGAAATCCCTCTCATTGTCGCCGCTGTCTTGCGCTGGTTAAGCGGCAACGCCGATTGGTTGCTGATTTACGACAACGCGCCGGACGCGGCGGCGGTGCGCGGGTTTCTGCCGCAAGCGCGCAACGGACACGTCATCGTCACTTCGCGCGATCCGAACTGGCGAGGGCTGGCTCAACCGCTGGAAGTCAAAACGCTGGATGCCGCAGCGGGCGCGCAATTCCTGCTGGAACGCACTGGGCAAACCGACTCGGCGGCGGCGGAAGAATTGGCCAAAGAACTGGGAGGCTTGCCGCTGGCGCTGGAACAGGCAGGAGCTTATTGCGAAGCGACCGGCAAATCGCTGGCCGATTACTTGCGCCTGTTTCGGCAACGCTGGCAGGAATTGTTGCGACGCGGCAAGCCCGACAATTATCCGGCGACGGTGGCGACGACCTGGGAGATTTCGTTTGAAGGCGCCGAGCGCGAATGCCCGGCGGCAGCCGCCCTGCTAAACCTGCTCGCCTTCTGCGCGCCGGAGGAATTGCCGCTATCGGTGTTGCGCGATGGAGCGAAACATCTGCCCGACGAACTGGCCGCCATTGTCGCCGATGAACTAGCGTTTGAAGACGCCATCGCGGCTTTGCGGCGTTATTCGTTGCTGACGCGGCGCGACGATGGAGTGACGTTGCATCGGCTGGTGCAATTGGTGGCGCGCGACCGGCTGCCGGAAGCTGAACAACGGCGATGGGCTGAAGCTGCGTTGCTCGTGGTCAATGAGGCATTTCCGTTCGATAGCGATGACGTGCGTACCTGGAATGTTTGCGCCCCGCTGTTGCCCCACGCCCACGCCGTGACGGACTTTGCCGAAACCTGGCAGCTTGCGCCGGAAACCATCACGCGATTGGCCAATCAGATGGGGTTGTATTTCCTTGGCCGCGCGCAATACGCTGAGGCCAAAGAGATATTTGAACACGCCTTGCGCTTAGCCGGGGTCGCCTTGGTTGATAATCACCCGGATGTCGGCTTGGCGGTCAACAATCTGGGCCATGTGCTGAGAGAACTTGGCG
>DAOMFR010000114.1:20026-22213 GCA_035429885.1 Blastocatellia bacterium | reverse complement strand
ATTTTGAAAACGCAAAACTCCACTTCGAACGCGCCTTGTCAATTTGGGAACCTCAACTTGGCACTGACCACCCGAATGTAGGCTTGGCGGTCAACAGTCTGGGCCTAGTGCTGAAAGAACTTGGCGATTTTGAAAACGCAAAACTCTATCTTGAACGCGCCCTGTCAATTGCGGAATCTCAACTTGGCCCTGGCCATCCAAACGTCGGCTTTGCAATTAACAATCTGGGCATAGTGCTGCGAGAACTCGGCGATTTTGAAAACGCAAAACTCTATTTCGAACGCGCTCTGTCAATTTTCGAACCTCAACTTGGCACTGACCACCCGAACGTAGGCTTGGCAGTCAATAATCTTGGCATGGTGTTGCGAGGGTTTGGCGATTTTGAAAACGCAAAACTCTATTTCGGACGCGCCTTGTCAATTTTCGAATCTCAACTTGGCACTGACCACCCGAACGTAGGCTTGGCAGTCAACAGTCTGGGCGTGGTGTTGCTAGAACTCAGCGATTTTGAAAACGCAAAACTCCACTTCGAACGCGCCTTGTCAATTTGGGAACCTCAGCTTGGCCCTACCCACCCGAACGTCGGCTCGGCAGTCAACAATCTGGGCATGGCGCTGCGAGAACTTGGCGATTTTGAAAACGCAAAACTCCACTTCGAACGCGCCTTATCAATTTTCAAACCTCAACTTGGCCCTGGCCACCCGAACGTCGGCTTGGCAGTCAACAATCTGGGCTTGGCGTTGCTAGAACTCGGCGATTTTGAAAACGCAAAACTCTACTTCGAACGCGCCTTGTCAATTTGGGAATCTCAACTTGGCACTGACCACCCGGACGTCGGCTTGGCGGTCAACAACTTAGGTAGCGTTTTGGTAAGTCTGAGTGATTTGGCTGGCGCTCGCGAGTGTTATAAGCGTGCCTTGAGCATCTTCACGGCACGGCTGGGCGCGGAGCATCCACGTACAATGCTCGCGCGGAAGAATCTGGAATTGTTGGGCTGAATGTCGGTTGGGGTGGCCGGTGTTCGGTTGGCGGTTGTTGAGAGGCTGCGTGGAAATTCCTTTTTTGGCTCCACCGGAATCTGCGTGGGTGGACCTTGTATTTGCGGCTTTGCCGCCTGATGTGCGGAAGGTCTTCGACCTTCCGGCGTACCTTCAAAATCTCAAGAGGCTACGCCCCGACCGTTTGGGGCATAGCCCCTCAATCTTGGGATGGCCAACGGTATGGCGAAGCCATACCGCACATCGGGCGGCAGAGCCGCGAAATCTCACCCACAAAATTCTGGTAGTACCGAAATAATCACTCACATCTCAGCGCAATCATCGGGTCCACTTTCGTCGCTCGGCGCGCCGGTAACCAACACGCCAGCAGCACAACCGCCAGCAACACAACGGTAATCATCACAAACGTCATGGGGTCGGTTGCGCTGACGCCAAACAGCAAGGTTTTCATCAACCGAGTCACCAACAGCGACGCTACCAGACCGAGCGCCACGCCAATCAGCGCCAGCTTCATTCCCTGCCCGACAATCAGCGACAACACGTCTCGCGCCTGAGCACCAAGCGCAATGCGAATTCCGACTTCGTGCGTGCGCAGCGAAACCACGTACGCCATCACGCCGTAAATGCCCAACGCCGCCAGCAACAACGCAATCACGGCAAACCCGCCGAACAACCACGTCAGCAATCGCGGCGTAGCAATGGTGGACGCCACGACTTCATCCATTGACTGAACGGTCGAAAGCGCCAGATTTTTGTCTAACGTCTGCACTTCGCGGCGCAGCGCCGTCACGTAATTCGCAGGATCGCCCTGGACGCGCATCACGATATTCGTCACTCCACGCGACACTTGCAGCGAGGAAAAGTAGATCGTGGGCCGCGCATCCAGGTCCAACCCAAAGTGGTGAATGTCACTGACAACGCCGATGATTTCGCGCCAGTCCGGTTGTTCCATGCCAAAACCGACTCGTTTGCCGATGGGGTTTTCATTCGGCCAATAGCGTCGCGCCGTAGCTTCGCTGATCAGAACAACGCGCGGTGATTTTTCGTGGTCGCTGGCGGCGAAACTTCGCCCTTGTCGCAATGCGATTTTCATCGTGTCGAAGTATTCCGGGCTGACCACGCTGAACCACGAACTTGGACGCTGATCCGGTGGAGGAATGGGGCGACCTTCGACGACAAAGCTGGTGTC
>DAOMFR010000114.1:0-19926 GCA_035429885.1 Blastocatellia bacterium | reverse complement strand
AGCCCGGAACGGATTCGGCCACTGTTGGCGCTGCCTTTGTTGCCTGCGCCGGATTCGCGCAAGGTTTGATTCAAATCCGGTTTGGTGGCTTGCACGGCGGGAGCCAGGCCGCACAACACTCCAGTCAGCAGTGACGCGGCCACACTGAACAACAAGACGCGACTGTTGATGGTGATGTCTTCGATGCGCGGCGTGCCATCAGGGGCAATTCGCTTGAGCCAATCCACCAGCCAATAGCCCAGCAACACTCCAAGCGCGCCGCCAATCAGAGCCAGCAACAAACTTTCGGTCAGCAATTGCCGGATGATTTGCCAGCGGCTGGCGCCGAGCGCGACTCGGACGGCGATTTCCCGTGTGCGCGCGGCGGCTTTCACAATCAGCAAGTTGGCAACATTGGCGCACGCCATCAACAGCACCAATCCCACCGCCAACAGCAAGGCAAACATTCCATCGCGCATGCCGCCGACCAAAAATTCCTGCAACGGAGTGATCGTCACGCCGATGTTTTTATTGTCTTCGGGAAATTGCTGTTCGATGCGCTGGCCGATGGCGGTCAATTCCGTGCGCGCTTGTTCCAAACTCACGCCCGGTTTCAATCGTCCAATCACTCGTTGCGTGTAACAACCGCGCTGGCAACCTGGCCCTTGCGCCGGTTGCCACGCAGACCAAACGTCAACCTTGCCCAGAATCGGAAATTGAAACCCGGCGGGCATCACGCCGACGACGGTGTAATTTTCACCGCTGAGCCGAATGGCTTTGCCGATAATGGAACCATCACCGCTGAAATGACGCTGCCATAAACTGTGGCTGATGATGACGACCTTGGCTGCTCCGCGTGTGTCTTCCTGCGGCGTGAATTCGCGTCCCAGCATTGGCTTGACGCCCAGCACGGCAAACGCTTCGTGTCCAACATTGGATCCGACCAACCGCTCTGGCTCACCGGCTTCGGTCAACGTCGGCCCCCAACCGGTCATCGCTGCCGTGTGTGAAAACACTGTGCTTTGTTCGCGCCAGTCCTGATACCCCGGCGGCGAAGTCCATTCACGCACCGGGCCTCCGCGCCGCGTGTGATCTTCCCAAACCGTCACAATGCGTTCGGAGTCAGGATAGTTCAGCGGTCGAATCAAAATGCTGTACACCATACTGAAAATCGCCGTGTTCGCGCCGATGCCCAAAGCTAAAGTCAAAGCGGCAATTAAACTGAAGCCCGGATTTTTCAACATTACTCGCACGCCATAGCGCAGGTCTTGCCAAAGAGTGTTCATCCATTTTCTCCGTTCAGTTTCAGGTACAGGCCAGAAGCCGCACGCCCTGCGGCAAGCTTCCGTGAGTATCCTTTTCAGTTAACCAAGCCGCGTGCCAGCTTTACAAAATGCTCTAAGCCCTTGGTTGACAGAGTTTGAGAATGCCCGAAAGCCTTCAGCCAACCGCCGGTTTCGTCCGCTTCTGGGATGGGTGGTTCCCAAAATTGAATTGGGGAATGAATGGAATGCAGCAATGCACATTGGATTGAGCAGTCCGCGAAGCGCGTTTATACTGCGCGCCGCTTCATCAGGATCAGTCTCTTCATTTCAGACAACTCAACAAAAAGGAAACTCTATGACCAAACAAGGGATTTTGCTGGCGGGCTGGATTTGCTGCGCGGTATTCGCAACCGCAGCCAGAGCCGAAATGCGCAAAGACATTGAATTCGCCAAACCCGGAGGCTTTAGCCTGACACTGGACGCTTACGTGCCGGATGGCGCGGGGCCGTTTCCCACTGTCATCATCGTTCACGGTGGCGGTTTTGCGCGCGGAGACAAGCAAACTTACGTGCCGCCGCTGTTTGAACCGCTCAGTCAGGCCGGCTTCGCCTGGTTCACAATCAATTACCGGATGCATCCGCAATTCAAATTTCCCGCGCCCATCGAAGACATTGAAGCCGCAATCCGCTTCGTCAAAGCGCACGCCAAAGAATACAAAGTGGATTTGAGTCGCGTGGTACTGATGGGCGAATCCGCGGGTGGCGCATTGGTTTCGTTTGTCGGCGTCCAGAACAACAGCGCGATCAAGTTGGCTGCGGTCGTTCCATTTTACGGCGTTCACGACTGGCAACAACGCTCCGAAGAAGAAGCCGCAGGCAAAGTCGGCCCCAGCATCTGGCGCGAATTTTTCAGCGTTCCGGCGGGCAGTTCGCCGGAAGCCATCAAACGAATGAAGGAAGTGTCAGCCGCAAGCTACATCAAAAAAGGCTTGCCACCGTTTCTGCTGATTCACGGCACGGAAGACACGCAGGTGTATTACCAACAATCGGTCGTCATGCAACAGCGCATGAAAAAGGCGGGCAATGTGTGCGACCTGATCACAGTCCAAGGCGGGCCGCACGGAATGGGCGTCATCACCAACTTTCCAGACACTAAGGTGAGAATGATTGAGTGGTTGAGAACTACCTTGAAGATCAAAGCGGCACACTAGCTGCCGGTTCGGAATGATGAAGCCGGAATGATGAAAGATGAGTTCTCCATCCTTCATTCATCATTCCGACTTCATATTTCATCATTCATATCGGAGCGCAATCATCGGATCAATTTTCGTCGCTCGCCGCGCAGGTAAGTAACAAGCCAGCAACGTCACGCCGACCAGCAGCAACGAGATTGCGGCAAATGTCATTGGATCAGTCGCAGTAACACCGTACAGCATCGCGGACATCAGTCGCGTCAAAACAAAAGCGGCTCCCAGACCAATCACCAAGCCAATGGCCGTCAGCATCAGCCCTTGCCGCAACACCATTTTCAGCACGTCGCCGGTTTGCGCGCCCAATGCAATGCGGACGCCGATTTCCTGCGTTCGTTGCACAACCGAATAGGCCATTACTCCGTACAAGCCAATCGCCGTCAGCAACAGCGCCAACCCGGCAAACAACGTCAACAACAGCGCATTGAATTTCGGCTGCGAAACGGCAACGCCCAGATATTGTTCAAGGGTTTTGGGACGATAGAGAGGGACGTTTTTATCCAAGGAACTGACTTCATTCTGAAGCGCTCCCACTAAAACTCGCGGATCGTTTTTGGTGCGGACAACCAGATTCATGCCGCCAAACGAGAGTTGGGAGTGCGGGAAGTAATATTCCGGTTCGTAATCTCGGCCGAGCGATTGGCGATGTTTGACGCTTTTGACGATGCCGACGATTTCGTACCACTTCTTTTCTCCACCTAAAGAAATGCCCGGCTTCAAATGTTTGCCCATCGGAGATTCGCCGGGAAAATGTTTTTGGGCAAAGGCTTCGTTGACGATCACCACGGGCTGCGAAGTTGCGTTGTCACTGGAGGTGAAATCGCGTCCAGTCAGCAATGGAATTTTCATCGTGGGAAAGTAATTGTCGCTGACAACGCGAAAGTGAGCGTTTGGCAATTCGCCTTTGGGAATGTTGCGGCCTTCGACTTCAAACGTAATCGAAAACGAATCGCCGCTCAGTGGCAACGGCATGATTGCGCTTGCAGATTCGACACCGGGCAAAGCTTTGACCTTTTCCATCAATCCTTTGTAAAACGCCGCCGCATTTTCCGGCTTGGGGTATTGCGTGTCGGAGATTTCAACCGACGCGGTCAACACGTTTTTGGTGTCATAGCCCAAATCCACTTGCTGCAATTTCCGAAAACTTTTCAACAACAACCCTGCGCCAACCAACACGACAATGGCGACGGCAATTTCGGCGACGACCAGCGCGTTGCGCATCCGCGACCGTCCTCCGCCGGAACCTGACGCCCGCCCGCCTTCTTTCATCGCTTCGGTCAATTCCACTTTGGACGCCTGCAATGCCGGAGCCAATCCGAAGATGATTCCCGTCAGTGCCGACACCAATACCGTAAAGCCAAACACCCAGCGATCCAGATTGATTTCCGCCAGACGCGGCACGTCTTCAGGAATCATCTTGATCAACATTTCGGTTCCCCACCAAGCCAACAACAACCCTAGACAACCACCAACCAGGCTAAGCATCAGACTTTCAGTCAGCAATTGCCGAATGATTCGCCCGCGGTTGGCTCCGAGAGCAGACCGCACAGCGATTTCCTTGTATCGAGCTGTCGCTCGCGCCAACAACAAATTGGCAACATTGACGCAAGCAATCAGCAACACGCACCCCACCGCACCCAGAATAATCCACAGAGCGCTGCGGTAATCCGACACCAGATCGGTGTGATAAGAAATCACCTTGACCCCGGCGCGCGTGTTTGTGTCCGGGTATTCTTTTTCCAGATTGGCAGCGATGACATCCAGTTCGGCTTGTGCTTGCTCGATTTTGACGCCGGGTTTCAGCCGCCCGACCACTTGCAGAAAATGCGCGCCGCGCTGTTCGTTGTTTGCCTTGTCTTCCGGCTTATCTTTTTCGCCATCTACTCCTGAAGCCACCCACAATTCCACCGGCTCGGCCTCGATCGGGTATTGGAAGCCTGCTGGCATAATGCCGACGACGTTGAACAGCTTGCCGTTAAGCGTCAGAGTTTTTCCAACCATGTTGGGCTCGGCGCTGAACTGCCGTTGCCACAATCCGTGACTAACGATTATGGCGCGGCCAGTACTGTTCGGCTTGTCCTCTTCCGGCACAAACAACCGCCCTTGCTCCGGCTTGGCGCCGAGCAACGCGAACAGTTCCGCCGACACAATCGCGCAGCGCAAATTAACTGGCGTGGCAACTCCGGTCAGCGTCACGGAGTTCGTGTAGTACGCCGCCATCCGCTCAAAAGATTTGTTCTGTGTGCGCCAGTCGAAAAAGTTCGGATACGACACGGAACCTTTGCCTGCCGGATTTTTCTTGTTGGTTTCCCAGATCGCCACCAGCCGCTCTGGTTCGGTGTATGGCAACGGTCGCAACAACACGGCATTAACCACGCTGAAAATTGCCGTGTTGGCTCCGATGCCCAGCGCCAACGTCAGAATCGCAATCGCCGTAAAGCCAGGCCGTTTCAATAACATTCGCACGCCGTAGCGCAGGTCTTGTAAAAGCGTCTTCATAAAATCTCCATCTCGAAAAGCTGAAGGCGGAATGATGAACGATGAAATCGTATGTCTTTCCTTTTCATCATTCATCATTCTGAATTCATCACTCACAGCGAAGCGCGATCATCGGATCCACCTTCGTCGCACGTCGTGCAGGAATCCAGCACGCCAGCAACGCGATGCCAACCAGCAACACCGCGATGGTGGCGAACGTCAACGGGTCAGTCGTTGTAATTCCATAAACCAGTTTCGACAGGCTTCGTGTAAGCACCAAGGCTGTGACCAACCCGACACTGATGCCAAGCAATGCCAGTCGCATTCCCTGTGTCATCATCAGCCGCAAGACATCGCCCGCTGTTGCGCCCAGCGCCATGCGGATGCCAATTTCATGGTGACGCTGCGAAACCGCGTACGAAGTCACGCCGTAAACGCCCATCGCCGCCAGCAACAATGCGGCAACCGCAAACGCTCCGAAAATCACCAGACTGAATCGCCGAGTATCGAGCGAAGCTCCCACGACTTGAGGCATGGTTTGAAAACGCAGGAAGGCTTCTTGGTTGAGCGATTGCGTGATCGAACGCATCGAGGAAATGATCGAGTACGAAGCCAGATTGGAGCGCACCACGTATGATTGATTCGACACCTGCCACCATTGCGGGCGTTGCAACGAATGAGCGTACACCGTTGGATTGGCCGCCTGATCCAAACCGCCATCACGTATATCGCCGACAATGCCTACGATATGCAGCAGGTCTTTATCTCCGTCCATGTTGCCGAATTGAATCGTGCGCCCGATTGGGTCTTCGCCCGGCCAGTATTTTTGCGCCAGCGATTGGCTGATGACGCATGCATCTGGCGCTCCGCCTCGGTCAGTGTCGTCAAACACGCGCCCGCGCAACAGCGGAATGCCCAGTGCGGCGAAATAGCCGCCGCTGGCCAGTCGAAAATCGGCATCACCTGTCGTCGCCGGGTTGCCGTCCTTGTGAAAGGTGCCGTTCGCGCCACGGTTGGAAAGTGGCAACGCGTTGATGCCGCCAACTGCCACAACGCCCGGCATACTCGCCAGATTTTCCAGCAGTTGCTGATGGAATTGCTGTAATTGTGCTTCCTGTTGCTTGTCCACAGTGGTCGGCAACGACAACGTCATGACGACGGCGTTTTCCGGTTTGAAGCCGGTGTCGGTTTGCATCAAGCGCAAAAAGCTGCGACCGATCAATCCCGCGCCAATCAGCAGCACCAATGTCACAGCGATTTGAGCAACAATCAGTCCGTGGCGCAGATGCTGGCTCAGGCGTGAGGCCGAAGCTCCGCGCCCGCTTTCTTTCAATTGATTTTGCAAATCTGTGTTGGAAAACCGCGCGGCTGGCAAAGCTCCCAGCGTGACGGCAATCGTCACTGCCAGTCCCAAGGTAAACAGCAATGCGCGCCAGTTGACGGCGATCTCATCCGTGCGCGGCAAATTGTTTTGGTTGAGGCTGAGCAGAAAATCCACGCCCCAGAAGGAAAGCAGCACACCGATCGCGCTCGCACAAAGTGTGAGCAAAAGATTTTCGGTAATGAATTGTCGAGCCATTCGCCACCGCGAAGCGCCCAAAGCAGCACGCACGGCAAATTCTGAGGAACGCAAAGTCGCTTGCGCCAACATCAGATTGGCGACATTGGCGCACGCAACCAGCAACAACAACCCGACAGCGGCAAACATCAGCCACAACCCGGAACGCGCCTCGGAGGTCATGAATTCCTGCAACGGCACCACAGCCAAATCCATCAAATCTACTTTTTTGCCGTGTTCCTGCCTCAACTGCTTGCCAATCGCACTGAGTTCGGTTCGCGCTTGCGCTAAAGACACGTTGTCACGAACTCGTCCAATGACTGACCAGTTATGCGCCGTGCGTGAACTTTGCACGGGCTCGACCTCCCGTGGCACCCAAATTTCCGCGTCTTGTGGATAGTTGAAATTTGGCGGCATCACTCCAATGACCGTGAATGCGGGACCGTCCACGTTGATGGTTGCGCCGCCGAAATCGGAGCGCCCACCCAGCGCGCGCTGCCAAAATCCGTGGCTGACGATGGCGACGTTTGCGCCTGCGCCTGGTTTGGTTTCGTCCGGTGCAAAGCTGCGCCCCAACACAGGCTTGACGCCCATCACGTCAAAAAACTCGCTCGACACCCAAAAGGCGCGGACGCGGGCAGGTTCTTTGCCGCCCGTAACGACGACAGTGCCGCCCGCAAATTGCGCCACCGCGTCCAAAGTGTGCTGCCGTTCGCGCAAATCGCGATAGTTCGGCTCCGCAACGCGAATCGGAACGCCGCGTTCATTAACTTCGCGGATTTGCATGATGCGTTCCGCATGGGGATACGGCAAAGTGCGCAACAACACGGCATCCACAATGCTGAAAATCGCCGTCGCCGCACCAATTCCCAGTGCCAGCGAAAGAGTCGCCGTCGCCGTAAAGCCACGTCTTTTCCACAACAGTCGCACGCCATAGCGCAAATCTTGCAAGAGTGTGTTCATCGAATTGCTCCTTATCGAATCAGAAATTCATTCGCGCCGATTTCAGCGTGCGATCAACGTCAGAAAGAAAATCTTCAATCGTCTCTTTCACCAGAACGTCCGGCAGTAACCCCTTACCCGGTTCAAATTTTGCGATATCCATATATTGACGCTTCCAGGGAACACGCACCGTGATGCCGCTGTTCGGCAATTTCAGAAAAAAGAGGATGCCTGCGGTTGGCCCTTCGGCGCTGCCTCCTGTGGCGTCCCCCACCAATCTGATACGGCCTGCGTCTTTCATTTTGGCCAACAGCATCGTCACACCGGACGCATTGCCGGCCCCAATCAACACTGTGATTCGCCCACGAAAAGCGTCTTTCTCTGGGTTGAACCGCTCGAAACTTTCTTTCATTTCGAACACTCCATTATCCAAGCGAGTGAATTTGCTTATGGGCATGTTGAAAACACTTTTATCCCACGATTGCAGATATTTCGTCAGTTCGCCAAATCGAATGGTTTTCACCTGAACTGATTTGAGTAATGCAAATGGCTGATTCATCAGAAAGCGCGCCAGAGCAATTCCAACTTCATCGGAACCGCCGCCGTTACTGCGCAAATCAACAATTAAATGCTCTGTGCCGTTGGAATTTATCTTTTCGAAGATGGGACGAAACAGCTTGGTTGGATTCACCGGCGTGCGATAGTTGATGAAGGTGGCAACGTTCAGATAAGCCGTTTTGGCGTCAAGCTGTTCGTATTTGACCGCACGCGGATCACTCAAATTGTTGATCAAAGGCTCCAAAGTTCTCCATCGTTCTTTATTGACCGGAAGCAAAGTCAGTGTGAGCGTGCCGGCTTTTTTTGGCTCTCGCAGCTGCAAAACAAACTTAGAAGGCACACCGAAAAATGCTGAATAGTATTCGTCCAGCTCCCACGTCAGTTTTTCCATCTTGGCGTGATCTGTGAACCCATCCACTGAAATCGCGGCTGACAGCACGGCAATAATTTTGCTTACGTCCGTGCCATTGATCTTCAGCACTTCAGTGCCCCGTTCGATTTTTTTCTGTTCCGGGTCAGAGACGGAAACGAACATTCGCCCGTCAATCAACCGAAAGCGAAACGGCAGATAACTCGGATTGGCCTTCCGAAATGCTTGAAATGCTTCCGGCTCTTCCGCTTTGGTATGATCGCAACGGATTTCTGCCAACATGAGCGAAATGTTTGCGTAAAGCTCAAGATCGGTCGTTTGACGGGCTGAACTGCTGACCAGCGTTTCGATGGCTGCACTGATTTTCTCCTGACTCGTATAACGTGTTAGCCCCGGATGAACCTGCTGCAAGGCCTTGCGCAGAATTTCCACATCCTGCATTGCCTGCTCGGCGGTTAATTGACGTGGACTATAAGCATCAGTACTCGTCGCCTGTCCCCGACCATCCGCCACAGTCCATTGCGACAGCATAAAGAAGATCAAAACCAGCAAAACAACAGATAATAACTTTCCTCTTTTTGTTTCTGACAATTTCATTAAGCACCCCTTCACCCTATGAACCCCCTTAATTCGATTTGGTCTGTTGACTACTCATACCTGAGCGCAATCATCGGATCCACTTTTGTCGCGCGCCACGCGGGAATGAAGCACGCCACCAACGCAATGAGCGTCAATCCCAAGGCAATCACTCCGTAAGTCAGCGGATCGTTGAGCTTCACACCAAACATCATCTTCGATAGGTTCATCCAGCTTTCCAGATATTTCGTCAGCACATACGATCCGATTAACCCCAACAAGATGCCGAGCAGAGCCAGAATCATCCCTTGGCGCATGACCATTTTCAGCACGTCGCTGCGTTCGGCGCCCAACGCCATGCGGATGCCAATTTCGTGCGTTCGCTGAGAAACCGCATACGCCATCACGCCAAACAATCCGATGGAGGCAAGTTGCTGCGCCAGCAATCCGAACAACGTCATCAGCTTGGCAAACAGCCGTTCCATTCGCAGCGTGGTTTCAGCTTGTTCTATCTGAGTCCGGATGTTGACCAACGGCAGATTTTCTTCCACTTCGCGCATGACCTGGCGAACGGCGGCAATTGAATTGGTCGGGTCTCCTGCAGTTCGAACTTCGATGGTTGCGTTGCCCATTGAACGCAATTCCTGACGCCAGGACGTATAAGCAGTTGGCGGCACGTCATCTCGTTGACGCGTGTATTTAGCGTCTTTGACCAGCCCGACAATTTCAATCTCATCCGGCTTTTGGGGATCGAAGGCGAAGCGTTTGCCGATGGGGCTTTCATTCGGGAAGTATTTGTTGGCAAAGGTTTGATTGACGACAGCGACTCTGGGCGAGTTTGCGTCGTCGCGCGAAGTCAGTCCGCGTCCGGCCAGCAATGGAATCTGCATCGCTTCCAGAAAGTTTTCGCGGACTTGATGAATGTACCCCTCACCACTTTCTTTGATGCGTCCTTCGGAATCGGGCGGAGCGTTCAAAGCGTCACGTAAAAAAACGCCACGCGAACTTGATCCTTGCGCCAGCAAAGCCATGCGCGAAAAAGTGACGGCTTTTACGCCGGGGATGGCTTCCAAACGCTCAGTCGCTCGTTCGTAAAGGTGCGTCAGCTTTTCGTCTTTATAGCCAACAAGTCCGGGCTGGATGCCAAACAGCAACAAATTTTCCGTGTTGAAGCCCGGTTCCACACGTTGCAAGTTCAACAGCGTTCGGACAAACAGCCCGGCTCCGACCAACAACAACAGCGACAACGCCACTTGCGCAACCACCAGACCACGGCTGAGCAAGGAGCGCGACACAGCGCTGGAACCTCGCCCGCTATCTTTTAACGCGGGAGTCAAATCCACGTTTGTCGCTTTCCACGCAGGCGCCAAACCAAAGATGATTCCTGTCAGCAAGGACAGTGTCATTGTGAATCCCAATACTCGCCAATCAAGTTTGGGTTCCAAGGATTTCGGCCCCCAATCGTTGACGGCCAGCAATCCGTCTTTGATCCACAACGCAAACAGAATTCCTAGCGCTCCGCCGATGACAGACAGCAACACGCTTTCCGTCAGCAATTGCCGGATCAACCGTCCACGGCTTGCGCCCAGCGCCAGCCGCAGACCAATTTCTTTTTGTCGCCCTGCTGCGCGCGATAACAATAGGTTTGCCACATTGGCGCAGGCAATCAGCAGCACCAATCCGACGACGCCCAACAGCAGATAAAGCGATGGCGCGTAAGACTTTCGCGTATTCATTTCGCCCTGCCCACCTGGGTCTAGAAACAAGCGCGGGTAAAATTTCGGGTCAAGGGCATTGATGGCGTTTCCGCCCGTTGATTGTGCCTGTGCTTGCCTCGCAGTCCGATGTTCGACCACAGATTGATGAAAGGCATTGACCAGTTGCGCTTGGGCCTGCTCTGCCGTCACTCCGGGCTTCAAACGGCCCATTAGCCGCAACCACCAGACACCAGCGCCACTCAAATTCGAGCGTTGCCGGTCGGTATAAAGCTGCGGTTCCCAGGCCAGCGGAATCGTCACATCCTGCGTCGAACCGACTTCCATCGTGCCGTCAAATCCCGGCGGAGTGACGCCGATGATCGTGAACGCGACGTTGTTCAGGTTGATCTGTTTGCCAATGACGGCGTCGTTGCCGCCAAAGCGTTTTTGCCAATACCGATGGCTGATCACGGCAACGGGGCTGGCTCCTGCCTTGTCGTCGTCATCAGTCAGCACGCGACCGACCAGCGCCTGCACTCCAAGCCCGGCGTAATAGTTCCCAGTCACTGCTTGGCCGTTGGCGACATCCGCCTGGCCATCAGCGCTGACATTTAGCCCGACATTTCCAAACGCGAAAATGTCTGAAAGCGGGCTGTCCTGTTCGCGCATTCGCTGGTAGCTTTGGAACGGAAAAGAAGTCATTTTCCGTTGTCCCGTCGCCGGGTCAGTGTCGGAATTGCCGTTATAACTGCCAACGCTGAACTCTCGCGGAGCCACGGAACGGAACAACACCAACCGTTCTGGCTCCTTGACCGGCAACATCCTCAACAGCATTGCGTCCACGATACTGAACAGCGCAGTGTTCGCGCCAATACCCAATGCCAGTGAAAGCACAGCGATGATCGTAATGCCTTTCTGCTTCAACAACATCCGAACACCGTATCGCAGGTCTTGCCATAAAGTCCGCATACTCACCTCCAAACGGATGATGAAATCCGCCCGAATTTGAAAAAGACTGGTCAGAGAATTCAGGTCAACGTTAGAAAGCTATCCAAAGCCCGTGCCAGCTTTTAGAGTTGGCCTGGAGTTACTTAATTGTTGAGAATGATAAATTTGGCAGGATATAGAACAAGGATTCAGAAGAATGGATTGTTCGCTGGCGGGATTGGCCATTCCCGAAAGCGGAAAGAAACTCAATCAAAATTTTGCTCTGGCGCTCCCGATCAGCCTTTTTTCTTCAAGTCCTTTTCCAGCTTTTTGACATGCTGGGCGGCGACTGAAGCATATTTGCCGGAAGCGCATTGGCGATAAGCATCCAGCGCCTGATCGAGTTGCCCCAATTGTTGATAAGCCAGCCCCATCAAGTAATGAACATCCGTGTTGGACGGATCGAGTTTGAGCGCTTGCTGGTATTCCGCCAGCGCTGCCGAGGGATTGCTTGAGTTCACTCCCAATTTAATGTGATCCGCAGCAGTCAACGCTGGCAATGCGTCCCTGCTTCCGATCGAGCTTGCTGGTGAGCCAGCCGGTATTTTCGATTTTTCCGCAGCGGAGTCCGAAGTTTTTTCAACAGTTTCCTGAGGTGAAGCTTGAGCATCCGGTGTTGCAGAATTCAGCAGCGGTTGAGTTTCGCCCGGCGTCGGCGCAGAAATCGGAGTCGGCGAAGCGACAGGCTCAATTGTTGTGGAGGGGTTGCCGGTTGCAAAATAAATCCCGACAGCGGCAACAACGGCGATCAACAATAACGCAATAACCGTGGCCGGTGTCTTTGATGATTTCGACCGAATTGGTGAAGTTGAAGCACCGCTAATATTCGTCGGCGTTTTCAGCCCGCCAGCGGTAGAATGCGAAACCTTGCCGGTCGAAACCGATGATGAAGGAAATTCTTCCGTATCGGGTGTCAGCGCTTCTGTCTTTTGTACCGCCGTTGCCCCCTCGTCCGCAGACAACGGTTCGGTCGCGTAAACATTCGTTTCATACGATTGCGCCTGTGAAACGGCTACGCCGCATCTTGTGCAGAATTTGACCTGTTTGGGCAATTCGTTTCCACAAGATTCACACTTGACCATCATTGGTTCTTTCCTCCAGGTTAAGTTTCAGAGCGCTTCCGTTGTTTCGCCAATTCGTTCGGGATGCCGCGAAGTATAAACCATCGTGAATTTTTCGCTTGGGTCAGCCCGTTCGGCAAAAGAGCGATGCGGTTCGCTGAGCTTGATGATCCAGGCGTGTCCTTCCTTCATTGAATCATCACGGCTGACACCAAAACAGATTTTGGCCGGGATTCCGTACGCGTTCAGCAGCCGGTAAACGATCAACGATTGCTGAACACATTTGCCCCACTCAACTGGAAAGGCAGTAACGAACGCGGCAAAACGCGCGATTTTTTGGTCATCCGAAATCTTCCATTCGGCTTGAGGCGGCAGGTAAAGCTGTTCGACCACCGTCAACGCAGAGCTTAAATGCGGCGACAGAGCTCGCTCAGGCAAATACCTTCTGACCAGCCGAGCCGCTTCAATGGCTCTGGCCAGCAGCAAATAATTTTCCCAACCGAACATATACCTGTAAAATTTCAGCAGATGCTTCATCAAACCGCCTTTCATACGACGCAGATTATGCCACAAAGAAAGTGCTTGGCGATTGGTGGTGGGCAGTCTGTTCAAAGACCGCTCATCTCACCCATTAACCTGTTACCTGCTTGCAAGTTTGCCATCCAAAGGCGTTCAGGCAATCAGTGCAGATTCACAAAGCGATAGGTGATGGTTATAATCGCCGTTACTAAAGCAGTACAACGATTCAAACAACATGGGGACGAGGAGATGAAGAGGAAATTCTTGACTGGCCTGATCGGAATTTTGGCAATTGCTGTTGCGTCGTTGACGCTGGCAACCCACGGAGCAAATGCTCAAAAAGGCACTGCGGATATCGACGTTCAGCATTACAAGATTGACGCGGAATTGATTCCGGCTGAACAGCTTCTGCGAGCCAAAGCCGAAGTCCGGTTTATTCCGCAAAGCGACACGCGCACGGCGATCTTCGAATTAAATGGTTCGCTGGCAGTCAAAAGCATTCAACGAACTGATCTGCCAGTCACTACAGCGATGACCGGTCCTGAACCTTCGTCATCGGCTCGCCCTGCATCCGCGAAAACAAACGATCCGAAAACAACCAAGCCTGTCACGCCAACCAAATCGAACTTAAACAAAGAACCTCAAGTCAAACCCGCTTCATCCAAAAACGCTCAACCGCAAGACGCGGTTCAAGAACCTTCGGGCCTGCAATTCATTCAGGACGCCAAAGAAAACATGAATGTCCGCGTGGATATGGGCAGCGTAGTCAAAGCCGGTCAGTCTGTGACTCTGGTGTTTGAATATGAAGGAGCGCTGGAATCTGCACAAGGCGGCCCAATTTCGACGCGGCTGGCTTATGTTGGCGATTCGGGTTCATATCTGTTTTATGCTGCGCGTTGGTTCCCATTTCACGAATACGCCGCCGACCGAGCGACCTATGAAATCAACCTGAAAGTTCCCAAGGACATTTTGGTCGCCGGTTACAGCGAAAATGCTATTGCAGCAGTTCCCTTTGTTGATCCCAAGACAAAAGCGGAGTTTTCAACTTATCAATTCGTCTGCAACAAACCTGTATTGCCAGGCACGTTGGCGGCGGCAAAGTACCTGATTCGCTCAGCCAAATTCGCCGAATTCACCGTAGATTTTTACGTCAAAGCGGGTGATGAAAAATGGGCGGATCACGCGATGGAAGTCGTCGGCCAACATTTGCAGTTTTATTCTTCGAAGTTCGGCCCTCACGCCTTCGGCAATAAAGTGGTCATCGCCGAAACTGACGAAGACACTCTGGAAACATACACCGGTCCGGGAACAATGTTCATTTCGCCTCGTGCGTTGACTTCCGGCATTGACGAAAAGCTGGCGCGCGAAGCCGCTTATCAGTGGTGGGGACAGGCCGTCGGGTTGAAATCCTTTGACGACACCTGGCTGTCGCAAGGCTTGGCCGAATTCAGCACGCTGCTATACCTGAAGCAGGAATTGAACGAATCGCAATTTCAGCAAGAGGTGCAAGCCCAGCTAGAAAAAGCATTGGCGTTTGAACAGTCGTCGTCCATTCGCAATGCGCCGAAACAACTTGATGACCAGACTCCGGCATTTCGTTCGATTGTTTTCAACAAAGGCGCGCTGGTGCTGAACATGCTGCGCCAACTGATGACCGATCAAACCTTCGACAAAATGCTTCAGGATTATTACAAACGCTACAGCGGCCAGACGGTCTCGCTGGATGAATTCGAAGCATTTGCCTCTAAAGCCGCCGGACGAGATTTGCGCTTCTTTTTTGGGCAATGGGTTGATTCGACAGGTGTCCCGGAATTCCGAGCCGAATATCGTATCCTTCGAACGAAAGACGGTTCGTTCCGCGTCCCTGGAACCATCAAGCAGGATTTGGACACTTTCGAAATGCCTGTAGACATCATGTTGAAAACCGAAGCGGGCAATGAACGCCAAACCATTTGGCTGAAAGGCACTTCGGCAGATTTCGATATCACAACCAAAAGCAATCCCATCGAAGTCGTTGCCGATCCGGACACCAAACTGCTTCGCACATCGGAAACGTTGCGCGAAGGCGTCATCGTCCGGCGCGGCATCGAACATTTCCGCGAACAGGAATACGTCGAAGCTGAGCAACAATTCCAGGCCGCGATCAAACTCAATCGCGGCAATTCGTGGGCGTGGTATAACCTGGGCTTGCTGTACATTGCCCAGCGCAACTGGAAAAAAGGCCTGGATGCTTTCGAACAAACGCTCGGTGGCAATTTGCGCCCCGATTGGGTCGAAGTCTGGTCTTACATTTACAGCGGAAACTGCTGGGACATGGTCGGCCAGCGCGAACGTGCCGTCACCGAATACAACAAGGCAATTAGCAACGGCAACAATTATGACAACGCGCAGGAAACGGCCAAGACATTTTTGGCTGAACCTTTTGGCAAGAAGAAAGCTCCCGCTCAAACCAGCGGCCAATAGACGGTTGTCGGGAGTCAGCAACTTGCCGCTGACTCCCTTCCTCATTCATCTATGTACAAATTAGCTCTGGCATTTTTTATCATCTTCGCTGTCCTAACACTTCACAACGAAGCCATTTCACAAACGCCTCTCAAACTTTCACAAACCAACACGTCAGACACCAGCGGCAAATCATCTGCAATTTCATACCACTATCGGTTTGAAAACGAAAAATTCACCACGCCGATTCAGGAAGTCGAGTTCGACGGCGCAGGGCGCGGAACGTTTCGATTCAAGAAGAAAGACAGCGAAGAGATCGTTAATGAACTCGCAATTTCTGAAGCTCTTCTGACGCGAATTCAATCCCTGTTTGACCAGTTGAACTTTCTGGCCAGCCAGGAAGGGTATCAACACAAAAAAGATTTTTCGCATCTGGGAACCGTAACCATTTCTCAAACGCGCAATGGCAAAGAACGCACCGTGAAATTCAATTACACGGACAACCCAGCCATGAACCAATTGCGAGACACGTTTCAGAACCTGATCAATCAAGAAACCCGCTTTTTCGAAATCGAAGTCGTCCGTTCAACTGATCCGATTTCTACTCCAGCGCAATTGCGGCTATTGGATGACGATTTGCGCTCCAAACGCATCGCCGACCCGAATCGCTTCGTTCCGCTGCTCAACGACATCAAACTCGACGAAGGCGTGCCGCTCATCGCACGCAACCACGCCGAGCGTTTGTTGAAAGCAATCAAAGGCAAATAGCCAAACCCGGAGTGCGGCATTTCATACCGCACTCCGGGCCACCAACTATTTCGCCCGCCGCAAAATGCTCACAACTTCTTTGCCGCCAAACGCCGTTTCCGCCACTGTGATCCCACAAAACTGAAATCCGTCGCTCCCGACAGCGTTCAATTCTTTTTGCATGGTCGAAGTCCGGCTGGTCGCCTGTAAACGATATTCGTACGTGGTTTTCACCTTGTCGTTTCGTTCTGTAATGACGACGACTTCTCTGCCGCCAAACGCCGAACTGTAAACCGACTGACCAACATAGCTATACCCTTGATTGCCCACATCAGTCAGCTCTTTCTGCATAGTGGAAGTTTTATTGGTCGCCAGCAATTTGTATTGCAACCGCTCGCTGCTGGAACTCTGACGGCGCGACATAATCACAACAATCTCATTGCCTCCGCCAGCGGTTTCGCCACCCATCGTGCCTTCAAACCGGAACCCATCAGCGGCAGCCTGATTCATTTCTTTTTCCATCGTTGAAGTTTTATTGGTCGCCAGCAATTTGTATTCAATCGGCTCACGCCCATTCTGGGCAGCAATGCCGACAGGATCGTTGGGAATTACAGTCAGCAAGCTAAACAGCAATGCACAAATAGTCATCAACATAGTTTCTCCTGAATATGAATTGAAGTTTTAACGCAAGGGGTTCCGAATTATTAACGGAACGCCTTCAACTTTGGTTCTTGCGATGTTCTGCTTTTTGGCCACATCTTTGTGGAACAGCGGTGCCTGGCCAAGCGTCTACAACGGGGATAATAGCCTTGCATTCCAAGACTCGAAAGAAGTTTTTGAAAGACTCAGCTGACTTAACTTTGATATGCTTCAGTTATGAAAGAGATCAGGCCGCCAACTCACTCATCCAGCCACGATCGTGCTATCCATGCGTTTTTGCAGAAGCTGACCGTATTACTGACACTCAAAACCTGGTTGATGATTGCCACAGTGTGGTGTTTTGCCTGGGGGGCATTATCGCTGGCGTTGCGAGCCTCGTTTGCCACGCCTCGAAAGCCTCTGTTATTCGGAGCCGCCGGAATCCTTCTTGCGCTCGTCATCGCTTATCTGCTTGCCAGAAAACAATTGCCAACCCAGACTGCGGTTCGTTCTCTGCTCGACCGGCAGAATGATTTTGGCGGATTACTGATGACGGCTGGCGAACAGCCACTCGGCAATTGGGAAAACCGCTTGAGCTCTGTGACCCTGCCGCGCCTGCATTGGCGAAGTTCGCAAGCGTGGGGTTTGCTGGCGTTGTCGTTGGCTTTTACCTGCATCTGTTTGCTGTTGCCGATCAGATACGTTTCGGTCAACGCGAGACATCCGCTGGACGTTGGCAAAGAAGCAGAAACGCTGACCACGCAGATCGAAACATTGAAAGAAGAACAAATTCTCAGCGAAGCCAAGGCCGAAGAGTTAAAAGAAAAACTGGATCAATTGGTCGCCCAAGCCGCAGGCGAAGACCCAGCCAAAACCTGGGAGGCGCTCGATCATTTGGCGAATTCAGTCGAAAAAGTGGCCAAAGATGCCGCAGCTTCTGCGGCTGAAAAACGGGCGCAAATGGACAACGCCGAAACATTAGCCGAAGGCTTGATGGCTGGAAGCGATCAACTCGACGCCAAAACCATGACCGAAGCCATGCAAACGCTCTCGACGATGATGCAAGCTGCAGCGAAAGAAAACGAAGCCCTGACTAGCCAGCTTTCGCCTGAGACACAGGAAGCGATCAAAAATGGTTCGCTCAAACCGGAGCAGTTAAAAGAAGTTGCCAACGCACTCAATCAGTCGAAACAAAAACTTAACCAACAACTTTCCAAGCTGAACCAGTCAGGAACGAATCGCGGCAATATCAACCCGAACTCGCTGAAAGGCGGCGCTTCGGCGAACAAGCGAGACAACTCTGCGCTGTCGAAATTCTTGAAGGAAAATGCTCAGAAAATGTCTGTCGCTGAGGCGCTGGCAAAATGGCAGGAAGGCGAGGGTGATGGTTCCGGAGGCAAAGACGGCAAAGGCGGAGTCAGCCGCGGTCGCGGTGACGCAGCAATGACCTGGTCGGACGGTTCTGATGAAAATAACGCCAAGTTCAAAGAGAAAGCGTTGCCTCCTGGTTCGGTTGCGGGCTTGCAAGACAGTCAATTGGTCGGCCTCAGCGCTTCAGCCCCAGAAGTTCAAAAAGGAACATTAGCCGCCCACGGCGCATTGAATGATTCAGCAGTCGGCGGCGGTTCAGCATACACGCAAACCGTTTTGCCGAAACATAAAGGCGCAGTCAAAAAGTACTTTGATCGAAAATAATCAGTAGTCGCTGGTCGGTAACGTCGTTATTGCCGATCACCAACCATCAATCACCGATTATGCAAACAATTCTCCAACCCGAAGAAATCAATCCATCAATCGAACTTGCCAACCGAATTCTGGCGCAACTTGACCGCATTTTGCTGGGACGACCTGAGTTACATCGAATGGTGTTGGCAGGGCTATTGAGCCGAGGCCACATTCTGCTGGAAGGTTTGCCCGGCGTCGGCAAAACCGCGCTGGTAAAAACGCTCGGCGATTTGCTTGGTCTTCAGTTCAAACGAGTTCAGTTCACGCCTGATTTAATGCCGAGCGACATTCTGGGTTCGCACATTTTGCAAGGTGACGGCGTTGGCCACCGATCGATGGAGTTTCACGCCGGGCCGATTTTCACCAATCTGTTGCTGGCGGACGAAATCAACCGCGCTTCGCCCAAAACGCAATCAGCGCTTTTGGAAGCGATGCAGGAACATTCGGTAACTTTGCTTGGCTCAACGCGACAGCTTCCCGATCCGTTTTTTGTGCTGGCTTCGCAAAACCCCATTGAGCTGGAAGGAACTTACCCGTTGCCCGAAGCGCAACTGGATCGGTTTCTGTTCAAGCTGAATGTTGGCGGCGCAGATGTCGAAACGCTGGATCAAATCATTTCGACTCGGCGACGCGGCGAAACGCCTCAGCCTGAGGTCACAGTTTCAGCCGACGAACTTCAGCAATTGTTCGCAGTCATGGATCGCATTTACCTGCCGAAACCGGTTTCGCGTTACATCTCGCGCATTGTCGCCGCGACACACACCGATTCGCCCGAAGCAACCGATGAAGTGAAAACTTACGTTGCATATGGAGCGTCGCCACGCGCCGCCATCGCCATGGCCGAAGCCGCGCGCGCCTTTGCCTTGCTGGCCGGGCGTCCGACGGTTGGATTTGAAGACGTGAAAGCCGTCGCTTCGCCAGTGCTGAATCATCGGCTGGTTCTGAATTACAAAGCCAAATTCGACGGCGTGGACGCGCACCGATTGATCACGCGCTTGCTCAGCCAACTGGATGAAACGGGAATTAAACTGCCCCGCGATGTGGAGATCGAACAATGAAGTACGAACAAATTTGGAGTGCGACGGCTCCGGCGTCGCTTTGGAAGTCGCTTCAATGGATGCCCTTATCGCTGAA
>DAOMFR010000113.1:21551-24803 GCA_035429885.1 Blastocatellia bacterium | reverse complement strand
TTCAATCTTTGGAAATTTCGTGGATCAGTGAATCGCCAAGATAGCCGATTTCGGCATTAGGCGGGAGTGGAATAAATAGTTCGTCAATATTGACCCTTTCTCCACGCTTCACAGATAATTCGCTTATGCCAAACAAAAAACGCCTTTTCCTGATTGATGGGATGTCGAACATCTTTCGCTCGTATTACGCGATTCGTGGGTTGTCGAACTCGAAGGGGTTGGCGACGAATGCGGTGTATGGCTTCACGATGACACTGCGGAAGATGATCGCCGAACACAAACCCGATTACCTGGGCGTGGTGCTGGATTCCAAAGAAAAAACCTTGCGCCACGATAAGTTTGAAGCCTACAAATCCAATCGTCCTGAAATGCCGGAAGATTTGGCGCAACAGCTTCCCTACATTGATCGCGTGTGCGCAGCGTTGCGCGTGCCGGTCGTCAAGATGCCCAAGTACGAAGCCGACGACATTCTGGGCACGCTGGCCAAACAAGCTTCTGCCGAAGGTTTGCAAACCGTCATCGTCACCAACGACAAAGACCTGGCTCAACTGGTTCACGATCCCGACGTTGTTATGTTGCGCGTGGAAAAGAACATGGGCGAAACCTTTCTGGACGAAGCAGGTGTCAAAGCCAAATTCGGCGTGCGTGCGGATCAAATCGCGGATTGGCTGGGCTTGATGGGCGATGCGGTGGATTGCATTCCGGGCGCTCCGGGCATTGGGGAAAAAGGCGCGGTTGGATTGCTGGAACAGTTCGACAACATCGAAAACGCTTTGGCCGGTTGGGAACAGGTCAAACGGAAAACGTACCGCGAATCCTTGCGAGACAATGCCGAGCAAATTCGATTGTCGCGCGAACTGGCGACGGTGGATGTCAATGTCCCGGTCACGCTGGATCTGAAAGGGCTGATTTATGAGGAGCCCGATTACAAACTGGCTCACGAACTGTTTTCAGAATTGGAGTTCGCGACGCTGACGCGCGAATTTGCCAAAGGCGCGGTGGAAGGCGACGCGGTGGAAGCCAAGACTGCCGACCATGCCGAAACTCGGTTCGAACGAATTTCCGCCGCCGAAGATTTGGCCAAACTGGTCAAAACGCTGACTGACGTAGGACGATTCGCCTTTGCGCTGAGCGAAGCGGCAGATGGCGCGTTGAACGGCGTGGCATTTTCCAGCGAAGCCAATTCGGCGACGCACTTTGATCTGGCTGAATGCGACAACCGCGACGAAGCCATTAAGCTGCTAAAAGATGTGTTCGGCAATCGGTTGATTGAAAAAGCGACCTTTGACTTGAAACGAGCGATTCACGTGCTCAGCCAGCTTGGAATCAGGATTGAAACGGCGACGGATGATACGTTGCTTCAAGGCTATTTGCTGGATTCAGAACGCTCCAAATACGAAATAACCGCGCTGGCCAACGAACATCTTGGCGGATACGGCCTGGCCAAAGACCAGGAACTGACAGCCCAAGCCGCCGAGTTAAATGGACGTTTGGCTGATGCAATGAATTTGAAAATTGCCGACGACAAGCTCCAGTTCGACTTCCAGGAACAGACGCTGGATTACGTGTATCAGCAAATCGAAATGCCGCTGATTCCGCTGCTGTATGAAGTTGAGCAGTTCGGTTTTCGTGTAGATACGGAAGTGCTGGCCAAACTTTCCGTTGAAATGGCCGAAGAAATCGAGAAGCTTTCGCTCAAAATTTATAAAGAAGCTGGACGTGAATTCAACATCGCTTCGCCGCAACAACTCGGCGAAGTGTTTGAAGAGCTGAACTTCGAAGTATCCAAACGAACGGCGACCGGACAGATTTCTACCAGCCGCGATGTGCTGGACGAGCTGGCCTTAAAGTACGAATTGCCACGATTGGTAATTGACCACCGCGAACTCTCGAAACTGAAAAGCACTTACGTCGACGCCTTCCCTTCACTGATTCATCCAGCAGATGGCCGCATTCACACGACTCTGAATCAAACCATTGCGGCGACGGGGCGACTGTCTTCGACCGACCCCAACCTGCAAAACATTCCGATTCGCACGGAGATGGGAAAACGCATTCGCCGAGCGTTTATTCCAGCGGATGGCTGTGTTCTCCTGTCGGCGGATTATTCGCAGATCGAATTACGGCTGCTGGCGCATATCACCAAAGACCCTGTGATGCTGGACGCCTTTACCAAAGGCGAAGACATTCATGAACGCACGGCGCGCGAAGTGTTCGGAGCCCAAACGCCTGCGGAACTTAAAGAAAAACGCCGCGTTGCCAAGATCGTCAATTTCGGCATTGCGTATGTGATTGGGCCATTCGGCCTGGCTCAGCGCGTGGGCATTAATCGCTCTGAAGCCAGAAAAGTCATTGACGATTGGTATCGCACCTACGCCAATGTCAAAAAGTACATGGACGAATTGCCCGAACAGGCTCGGCAAGCGGGAAATGTGGCCCGTTCAATCTTTGGCCGTTTGCGACGAATGCCCGATCTGGCCAGCAAAGGCGCCGCGCGCGCGCGCGCCGAACGCGAAGCCGTCAACATGCCAATGCAAGGTTCGGCTTCAGACATTGTCAAACTAGCCATGCTTCACGTCTGGAAAGCACTGAAAAAAGAAAACCTGAGCGCAAAAATGATCTTGCAAGTCCACGATGAACTGGTGTTTGAAGTCCCTCAAAACGAACTGCAACAAACCTGTGACGTCGTCAAAACAGCAATGGAGCATGCCGTGAAGCTGGCGGTTCCGCTGCCGGTGGAACTTGGAAGCGGTGAAAACTGGATGGACGCAAAGCCCTAACTCAACTCTTTGAAGCAATTTGTGATGAAAACATTGTTTGTCGTTATCTCAATGCTGGGATGGTCGGTGAACGCCTTCGCCCAGAAACCGCCAACCCAAGATTATCTTGTCTATGTGCTCTCCGAATCCGCCGACAAGATTTCGCTGATCCGCTTCGGTCCCAATGGAGCCAAAGTCGAACGCGAGTTCACCACTGGTGTGATGGAGCCGGATATTGATGGCCCTCATGGCATCGCCGTTTCTCCAGACAAACAAAACTATTATGTTTCGCTTGGTCATGGACGCCCGTTCGGCACAGTTTGGAAATATTCGGCCAACGATGAAGTCTTGAAAAAAGTTACGCTGGGTAACTTTCCCGCCACGATGGACATTTCGCCTGATGCTGGCTTTCTCTATGTCGTCAATTTCAACCTGCATGGCGATATGGTTCCGTCGTCGGTGTCTGTAGTTCTAACGGAT
Source organism: Blastocatellia bacterium (assembly GCA_035429885.1). Lineage (GTDB taxonomy): Bacteria > Acidobacteriota > Blastocatellia > RBC074 > RBC074 > RBC074. The sequence goes on along the minus strand of DAOMFR010000113.1, from coordinate 21,564 downwards.
GAAATGCAGGAAA
>DAOMFR010000113.1:20153-21451 GCA_035429885.1 Blastocatellia bacterium | reverse complement strand
GGCGATATGGTTCCGTCGTCGGTGTCTGTAGTTCTAACGGATGAAATGCAGGAAATCGCGCGCATCCCGACATGCACCATGCCACACGGTTCGCGTTTCAATCCGGCGGGAACGAAACATTATTCGGCTTGCATGATGGACGACATGCTGGTGGAAATTGACACTTCGACTTTGAAAGCTTCGCGGCATTTCATCCTGACCAAAGGCAAAGAAGCCGGGATGAATGGCTCGCCGCAAATGCATACTCAAGCTGCTCACTCAGGGCACGACACAGGCGGTCACGGTCTGGAAGCTCCGAAGCCCGGCGATATAGGTTGTTCACCAACCTGGGCGCAGCCTTCGGCAGATGGATCGAAGATTTTCGTAGCTTGCAACAAATCGTCAGAGATCGTCGAAGTAGACGCCAAAACCTGGCAAGTGACTCGACGCATTGAAGCCGGACCGGGCGTGTACAATCTGGCGGTGACGAAAGATGGTTCCAAACTAATTGCCACGAATAAACGCGGCCCATCGGTTTCGGTCTACGACGTGAAATCTGGCAAAGAACTGGCTCGAATTCCCACCAAACGCAAAGTCGTTCATGGAGTGGTTGTCACCCCAGACAATCGTTACGCTTTCATTTCAGTTGAAGGAATCGGCAGCGAACCTGGAACAGTTGAGATTATTGACTTGGAAATGTTGAAGACGGTGGCAACAGTCGAAGTTGCTCAACAAGCGGCGGGAATTGATTTTCTGAAAACTGAAGCCGTCAAAAAATAGCTCAACGATGTTTGCCAGTATTTATTATTGAGCACATTGAATTGGTCTTCGTGTGCTCATCCTCAAGCCAAAACTTTATCAATTGCTGTCATCACCTGAGTCACTCTGATTGAGCGAATGCATTCTGGTTCATCAAACGCTTCGCACTTGTACATCGAACACGGGTTGCAAGCAAAATGGTTTTGAACCAATTCTGAAGGCGCTCGCCAAGGACTCCAGCGAACGGAACTCGCAGGGCCAAACATCACCACCAATGGTGTTTTGACCGCTGCAGCTATATGGGCCGGACCGCTATCATTTCCCACAAACAACTTTGCTCCGGCGATGACTGCAACAAGTTCGCCAATGCTTAGCGAACTCAAGCTGGCCAGCGTCTTTTTCGTCGCTTTTTGAACAGCTTGCAGTTGTGCTCTCTGTTCGTCGGTTGGCGCTCCAGTCATCACGATTTGATAGCCACGCTCAAGTAACGTTTCGGCGATTTTAGCAAATCGTTCTGGCATCCATCGTTTGGTGTAAAACTCGTTGGTCGGTGCAAGCAC